>CAVOCU010000050.1:0-13012 GCA_963694315.1 Dehalococcoidia bacterium
TCAGGTGCAGGCTGTCAAAGAGGACGGCACACGCCTGGCCTTTGAGTCCACGCTGCGGATTGATAATCAGGTAGAGGTGGACTACTACAAGCAGGGCGGCGTGCTCCACACCGTATTGCGAAGGCTCCTCAAAGAAGGTTAACCCTATGGGGATACAACAGTAAAAAAGAAGCCCCGGCTCATTGAGCCGGGGCTTCTTGCATTGTCGAGTTGAAGCGGTCTTAGCCGCCCAGGTTGCGGGGGGCACTGGCCGTGGCATCCCTGAGGACGTCCATGTCCTTGCCTTTAAAGAAGTCGGTGTTTATCGCGATATAGGACTGTTCGTTAGCAGGAACCTGGTCCTCTGCAAAGATGGCGTTGACGGGGCAAACTGGCTCACAAGCGGCGCAGTCAATGCACTCGTCAGGAGCAATGTACATTTGGTTATCGTCGGCAGTCGTGTAGATGCAGTCCACTGGGCAGACATCAATACATGCGCCGTCTTTTAATCCAACGCAAGGCGAGACAATAAAATAGGCCATCGTCCAAGAACCCCCTTTTCAGTTCTGTCTAATTGTCGCCCGCCAGACACGTGTCCTTGGACGCAGGCGATATTGTAGCAGGAGCAGCCGCCAGAGGTCTACTCGTTGATCATCCGTTTCGCTGTCTTTGTGGCCAACTTGAGGGCGGCCATATCTTTACCTTCAAAGAACTTGGCGTTGATCTCCAGGTATTGCTGGTCGCCAGCGGGAATGCGATCCTCCAGGAAAATGGCGTTGATGGGGCAGGCGGGAACACATGCACCGCAATCGATGCACTCGTTCGGTTCAATGAACATCTGCTGTTCATCGTCGGTTGTGTAAATGCAGTCTACCGGGCAAACATCTATGCAACTACCTTCTTTGACGCCGACACAGGGAGAAACAATCACGTGAGCCATTACTGGAGGACCTCCTCATTCCTGAGATATTTCAAAACAGCCGACCTGCCAAACCTGGCGGGCCAAAACGGCGTAATTGTATCACATAGGTTCAGTAAGGCAAGCCCAGCTATCGCTTGGTAGACACCTGCCTAGAGGTGAATGCCGTAATTGCGCTTCCGTACTGAGAGGCTAACAAAGGTCTCTGTGCGCCTGACGCCTGGGATAGTGCCGAGTACTGTCTTGAGGAAGTTACCAAGTTCTTCCGATGTTGGCAATGTTACCCAGCAGAAGATGTCAAAGGAGCCAGTGGTCACGGAAACCCAGGAACTCTCCTTGAGGTTCACCAACATCGTGGCGACTTTATCAATCTTGTCAGGGTCAACCTGAATGCCTACAAGAGCTTCTGTATCGTAGCCCAGAACTTCAGGGTCTGGGAGTGCTACCACCTTGATGATGCCGTCCTGAACTAGCGTCTTCAGCCGACGGCGTACAGTGCCTTCGCTGACACCTACGTCACGGGCGATACGGGCATTACTTGCCCTTCCGTTGCCTTGTAGGATTTGAATGATGTTTCGGTCTAGCTCGTCCATGTAGGTATGCTCCTGGTTGGTCAATTGCTCAATCCATCGTATTCGGGTGCGACGAAATCTGTCAACACAATGGTGTTACATTGCTGTAATAATCCATGAAAGAGCCTTTGAGCCGCAAGAGCCTAGCTGTGAATGGCCTTAATGTTGCCCTTCAAATAGAGAAGCCATATGGGGAGAGCGACGATAGCCGTAGAAAGTTCTTTTCCAGGTGGCTGACCGTAATTGTTATCCAGTACGTAGAACCTCAGCGACTCGAATGCCCTCGATGGCAGACTGCTCACGGTGATGATGCCAAATATGAGCAGTAGCATAAGCATGTAGACCCGATTGAGGAGGCTTGTTGTCCGTTCCTCTGTGGTTTCAACACGCCTTCTGCCCCACACGTGGGCTCCCCACAGGATTCCTCCGAATACGGTGAAGCTGATGCCTTTTAGCAGTCCTTCTTGGAAGGCCCGTTTAAGGCCCTTTTTGTCCCGTTCTGCTTGGAGCACATCCTGTTCTTCCTGATAGACGGCCCATCCCCTTGCAGTGTAGCCCGTTCTTCATCTAGACGGGTTTGCTCCGCCAGGGTGGCGTCTCGCTCTGCTTGCGTGACGTCCTGCTTTGCCCCTAAGACGCGCTGCCTCTCGTCTAACGCATTCTGTCTGGTTTGCAGAGTGTTCTGTTGGCTCTGTAAAACCTCGCCTTTTGACAAGGGGACTCTCGGCGCATAGTCGTCATTACTGTATTGCGGGTAGTAGCTGAAATCGCGGCTAAGGGAGGAAGCCATGCCGGCGTTCACCCGGTGGCCTACGCCGCCGACCATGAGGAGGAGACTGACGATGAAAAACAGGCTTAGGTACAAGTTAATGCCATAAAATTCTAGAAAGGTTGCACTACTCAGCTTCGATTTATGGTTCGTAAACTCTTTGAGGGTTTATCGGATAACCGTCGAAATCGACCTCATAGGACTGTAATAGGTCAGGTGTCGGAAGGCTCGCTAAGTATTCGGGAGACAGGGGAGGGTCTGGGAAATGGCCGGGAAGAGGATTATGCCTGTTGTGAACCACAGAGATCAAGCCGGCTTTACCTACCAACTCCGAGTCAAGGTCGTCGTTGGCCTGCCGGGAAATCAGCCGGACGCGAGTCCCAACATCAAATAATGCCATAGAACACCTCCCATGATTGCACTATACCCCAGAGTTGTAGAGAGGCCAAAGGAGAAAAAAGAAGGTTTCCGTAACAAAAACGGCTTAGCCGCTTAGGCGGAGACGCGCTTGCGGCGGTTGTTGATGTAATCGACAAGGACGTATTCGCCTAGCTGGTCAGGGTTGGTGTAGAACGCCCGGCCTCGATTAATCTTTGTCAGCTTATCTATGAAATCCAGCAGGTAGTAGTTGGACTCCAGCATGAATGTGTTGATGGTAATGCCCTCTTGGGTGACCCTTCGGACTTCCCTCAGCGTTTCCTGCATAGTGCGGAAGCTGGGCGGGTAGCTGAACACCGGGTAGGAGCCCTCCATGTGGGCTGTAGGCTCACCGTCTGTAATCATGATGATTTGCCGTGTAGCGCCTTTGTGCTTGTTCAGCAGCTTGCGCGACATCATCAACGCGTGCTGCATGTTGGTGCCTGAGACCCAAGCGTTCCATGACGTCTCTGGCAACTCGTCTTCCTTGATTTCAATAGCCATGTCAGAGAAGCCGATGAGGTAGATGGCGTCCCGGGGATACTGGCTACGTACCAGGGCAATCAGCGCCAGAGCCACCTTCTTTGCGGCTGCCCAACTCCCCCAGTGGCCCATGGACTTGCTCTGGTCAAGGAGCACGGCCGTAGCGGCCTGAGTCGACTGCTCCCGCTCCACCAGCTCAAAATCGTCCGGGTGTATCTTCACTGGCGTACCTGGGCCGTTCCTGACGATGGCGTTGTGCAGGGTCTTTTCCAGCGAGAGGTCAAAGGGGTCACCAAACTCGTACTGGCGAGTGGCGCCAGAGGGGTCTCCCTGCATGCCCGCCTGATACAGGTCATGGCTGGTCATCTTGTCCTTCTGCAGGTTGGCAAAGACCTCTTTGAGGGATTTTTGAGCGATTTTCCTGATGCCCCGAGGCGTCAGTTGCATGTTATCGCCGTTTTGCCGGATGTACCCCGCCTCTTCAAGCATCTTGGATATCTTTGCAAGCTGCTCAAGGTTGCGCCGAGCGTCCTCGCCGAGGAGTCGCTCAATCTCGTCCATGTCTAGGTCGTCAAAGTTGCCCTTGCGAGTGACGTCCTGAAGGTGCTGTTCCAACTGATCCATGGCTTGAAGCTCACTCATCATCTGCATGGCTTGTTGGAGATCAAGCGATTCATCACCCATGAAGGGGTAGCGTTGATCCATAATGTCCGGCGGGAGGAACTGGGACATGAGCGAGGCAAGCTTGGCCAGCTCATGGGCCGTGTCATCGTCTATAACAGACTCCACCAAATCCATGAGCTCCTGCCGTTGCTCGTCTGACATGGATTTCATCAGGGAGTCCATCTGCGCCATCTGCTGCCGCATATGCTCCATAAGCTCCTGGAACGATTGGGGCGGGTTGTCCCCAAACATCTGGCCGTGCTTGTCCATGAACTCCTGGAAGTTGGGCTCTCCCCCGGTTTGGAGCATTTGGTTTATTTCACGGAGCATCTCACGCATGGAGGACATGTCCCCGGGCGTCATCCCTTCCAGGCTATCGCGCATGTTCTGCACCATGTTGTTGGTCATCTGGTTTTTGAGGCTGTCCATCAACTCCTGGAACTTGGCTGATGCCTCGGGATCCATGAACTCGTAATCGTTCAGTTCCTTGATGGCACCGCCCAGACTCTCCGGCAGGTTGTCCAGGGTGTCATTGTTGCGATTAACCTGTTGACGCAGCCGCTCCGTGAGCTGGTCCTTCATTTCGTCCTGGCCTGGCTCTCCGCGCTTCCCCTCAGTCTCTTGTATGCGCTTGTCCATGCCCTGACGTTCTGTTTCCAGGATATCGTCAAGCTGCTTCTTCATGTCCTGCATGGTGTTGTCCAGGTTGTATCGCTCAAGCTGCTGCTGACGTTGCTGGCGAAGCCGCTCCATCATGTCGCGCAGGCCTTCCATGCGCTGGCCGTCCGGCATCTGCATACCGCGACGCATCATGTCACGTAGGGCACGGTTAACATCGCCGTGGTTCATCAGGTCATCGGCAAGGGCGTCCATGAGTTCATCGTGGTCGGGGTCAAAGACTTCCTGGGAGCCGTCCCATTGCGAGTACCTAAACGTCGACATACCTGTACTCCCTGCGGTTACTGATGAGGCTTGTTGAGACGATGTGATGAAGGGATTATTGAGGGTGATTTGAATATGGCACCAGCCTAGTCGCGATAGCTGGGAGTGTCAATGCGGGAGAAGGGGTCTTTTATAGTCCTCACCACATAACAGCCTAAGGCTGTTGCTCCACGTACTTGGCCCCACGTATACTTGATGCAGTCACTTTAGCCGCCAGGGAACGCAAAAGAAATCGTCAGGGAGGGCAAAACATTGGAGTGGGAACCCGTCATCGGCCTGGAAGTCCACGCACAGCTGCTCACCAAGAGCAAGATGTTCTGCACCTGCCCTGCCAACTACCAGGACTCGGCGCCAAACTCTGCCGTATGCCCCGTGTGCCTTGCCATGCCGGGAGTGCTGCCGGTCATTAACCAGCAGGCCGTGGAGTTTGTCATCATGACGGGACTCGCCCTGAACTGCTCCATTGCGGAGTTTGCTCAGTTTGACCGCAAAAACTACTCGTATCCTGATTTGATGAAGGGGTACCAGATTACGCAATTTGAGAACCCAATCTCCTATGCCGGTTGGTTGACCGTAGAGCGGGACGGCCGTCAACAGAAGGTTGGAGTCACCAGAGCCCACCTGGAAGAGGATGTAGCCAAGCTCCAGCATGCCCGTGACGGCGCCGGTGAAGGGTACTCCCTGATGGACGTTAACCGGGCAGGCGTGCCGTTGATGGAAGTGGTTGGGGATCCTGACCTGCGAACCGCCGATGAAGCCCGCGAGTATATGACCAAGCTGCGCTTCATTCTTCGCTATATCGGTGTGTCCACTGCGGACATGGACCAGGGCAGCTTCCGATGCGATGCAAACGTCTCTGTGCGTCCCAAGGGCACTGAAGAGTACGGCACCAAGGTGGAAGTGAAGAACATGAACAGCTTCCGCTCCGTGCATAACTCCATTGAGTACGAGATTGAGCGACAGGTGAAGCTCATTGAGGGCGGAGGCCGAGTAGAGCAGGAGACCAGAGGGTGGAATGAAGAGCGTGCCATCACTGTATCCCAACGCTCCAAGGAATACGCCAACGATTACCGTTACCTCCCGGAGCCTGACCTGCCGCCTCTGTTGATATCCCGGCAGTGGGTCAGCGAGATGGAAGCAAAGATGCCGGAACTGCCGGACGCTCGACGTGAGCGATTCCAGAGTGAGTACGGCCTCTCCGAGTACGATGCCTCGCTGTTGATTACCGCGAAGTCCACCGCAGATTTTTTTGAAGAAGCCTTGTCGGCTCGTTCGTCTGAGGGCGATGCTCTTGGCAAGCGGGCTAAGTCGCTGGCCAACCTCGTCAACAGTGAGCTTGCTCGGTTGCTCAACCAGTCAGGCATCGAAGTGATAGACAGCAAGGTAACTCCATCTGGCCTTGCAGAGCTTGTAGACCTGCTGGATGCTCGCACCATCGGTTCCACTCAGGCCAAAGAGGTGCTGGAGGAGATGTTCAACACTGGCAATGGACCGAAGCAGGTAGTAGAGGCCAAGGGAATGTCCCAACTAACGGACTCCAGTGTGGTGCTTCCGGCAGTGGAAGAAGCCCTGGCCCTCAACCCCCAGGCGGTTGAGGACTATATGAATGGCAAGGAGACCGCCGTTAAATTCCTGGTGGGGCAAGTGATGAAGATCAGCAAGGGCAAGGCTGATCCTGTTCTAGTCAATACGTTGCTGGAAGAGCATTTGGCAGCCAAGAAACCCTAGGGACGCACCTTGAGTGGGGTGTGAGGTGGTATAGTGGGGGAGTTGTGTGGTTAACTATAGAATAATCACTTCGATAACAACGTGGCAGGAGCCACTAATACCGGAATATCAATAACGAGGCAGGGTACATGGAACCGTTTCTGAATGCCGCGATGGTTATAATATCGATTGCGCTCATCGGGGTGATTTTAATGCAAATACGAGGAGAGGGCTCCGGCGCCTTTGGCGCTGCACAGAGCACCTTTCGTGTCCGACGTGGAGTTGAACTCCTTTTCTTCCGGTTTACTATCGTCCTGATTGTGGTGTTCGTGGTCGTAGCAATTCTCAGCGCTAGATTCTCTGACTTATAAAACTACGTCAATTGCTTGACGAGCCCTTGTAGAGATTTTTTTCTTGGCGTAGGGGGCAGCGGCCAATTCTTCTATCCACAGGAACCCACCTTCAGGACCTTTCCTCTGCCAATTCGAGCATCATACGAATTTCGTATGATGCTCGCTAGCCTTCTGATGTGAAAGGGCAAGGTCTATGGTAGCTTGCCTAAATACCCAGGTTGCCATGGTGCAGAATCCCCTTAGGATCTAGGGCCATTTTCACGTTGCGGAGAGCGGTCATTCCAGCTTCGCCACGATCTCGCTGCATTAGGTGCGTAAGCTTAAGGCCAACGCCGTGGCAATACTCCATGGAGCCGCCAAGGTCTTGGGCTGCTGAGAGAATGTCGTCCACAGCCTGCGACATGAGGGCCGCGTCTCCCTGCTCAGATGAAGATGGATCTGAAATCATTAGTGAGAAGTACTCCGGCCGCCCCCACAATGACCATTCCCTCACGGGGATGCCTTGGGTGCTCAGGAGCCTTTGACAATAGGCGTAGTATTCCAGCACCTTGGATGCCGGTATCGCGACGTGAAGGTAGTCCATTCGCCATGCCCGCCGCTTTTTTCGCTCCGATGGCACCACGTCCTGAATCTCCCTCTTGTAGCGCTCTGCCGACTCATGGCGGTCCCGCCAGAAGGTATCAGCTTCTGCAGAGGGTAATTCTTCTCCGCCAGACGCACGGCAGATCTTCCGTCCGCGTTCTACCTGAGCGGACACTTCTTCTTTGAAGCCATCAAACGACAGATAAAGGGTGGTGGTGCCTTCTGCTGGCTGATTACTAGGCTCTCTAGGGTATTCTTCTGCGAAGTCCACCATTGCAGGCCGTAAGCCAATGGAGTACATCTCTTGAACCGCGTTAAATCCCCAGGTGAACCCAGCAAACCGGAAGGCGTGGAGAGAGCGTTGCTCAGGTTGAGGGAACGCTTCAAGGGTGGCCTTGGTGATGATTCCCATAGCGCCTTCAGCGCCGATGAAGATATTATCCAAATCAGGACCGGCAATCTTGGGTACAGAGGGTGTTTGCATCACGTCTCCGGAGCTAAGCACTACCTCAAGGCCTTGAACCTGCTGCCCCATGCTGCCGTATTTTCCAGCGAGGTAGCCCATGCCGTTTGTGGATATAGCTCCTCCTACGGTGGCGATTGGTCGACTCCACGGGTCATGGCCTAGCAGCAACCCTTGCGGGATAAGGGCATTTTCAAGGTCTTCCAGAATAACGCCAGCGCCCACGGTGACCCGTCTGCCTTCTCTGTCTATCTGGTGAATTGCGTCAAGAGAGCGGAGGTTCAGCACAATGCTGCCGTCCACCGGCACTGCGCCACCCATAACGCCGGTACCCCCACCGCGGGGAATGAGGGGGATGCCGTGCGCCGAGGCATATGCAGCCAGGGCGGATACCTCTTCTGTATCCTTGGGGGATGCGACGACTAGGGGTGGCACTTCCACGTCACCAGATCTGCCGAATGCGCGGTAGCTCGCCAGGGCGTCACCCGCAAACCGCTCCAAGTCCTCAGGGCTGTTAGAAACCCTTTCTGGAGCCAGAAGGCGTTGGAGGTCTACCACGAGTGAAGATGGCATTAGGTTGAACGAGTCCGCCACTTGCTTCCATCGGCACTGTCCTCCAAGGAAACACCAAGGGCTTGGAGCCTGTCGCGAATCCGATCGGCAAGCTCCCATTGCTTGGCGTCTCGGAGTTCTTGTCGGATTTCTGCCAGCAGTTCCACAAAGGGACTGGCCGGCTGAGTAGTTTTTTCATCTTCTGGGTACAATCGGAGACCTAAGACTCCCGTTAGCTCTCGCAAGGTACCCTGAGCAGCGCCTATTCGCTTGCCATCGTCATGTCCACGGTTTATCTCCCGGGTCAAATCGAAGAGGGAAGCAAGGGCTTGCGGCGTGTTCAAATCATCGTCCATCGCAGCGATGAACCGCTTTCGGAAGGGTTCCGGATCCACTGCCTCGGCATTAGCATCACCGCTTGCATCAATTTCAAGGGTGGTGCGGAGTCGTTGCGCCGCCCGCTGCTGGCCCTCAATGCTCTCATCTGAGTAGGCAAGGGGGCTGTGGTAGTGGGAGTTGAGGAAAAACAGGCGCATGCCATCTGAGCTGAACTTGGAGAGGGCTTCCCGGACAGTCACCATCTTCCCAAATGACTTGCTCATCTTGCCATCGTCTATCTGAAGAAGGCCGTTGTGCACCCAGTGTTCAGCAAAGGGCTCCTCGCCCGTGAACGCCTCTGTTTGTGCAATCTCGTTCTCATGGTGCGGAAAGACCAGGTCTTGGCCTCCGCCGTGGATGTCCAGATGCCCGCCAAGGTAATGCACGGCCATTGCGCTGCACTCAATGTGCCAGCCGGGCCGACCTTCTCCCCAGGGGCTAGCCCAGGAGGGTTCACCTACCTTTGACGCCTTCCAGAGAGTGAAGTCCATGGCATGGTCTTTCTGGAGATTGGGCTCCACGCGGGCACCGGCCATCATTCCATCTAGTGTGCGATGGCTCAGCTTGCCGTATCCCTTGAATTTAGTGACGCGATAGTAGACGTCCCCTTCTGACTCGTAGGCAAAATCCTTCTCAACCAGCCCTTCAATCATCTCAATGATCCTTGAAATCTCGTCTGTTACCCGTGGGTAGATGTGGGCGGGCTGAACATTGAGGTTGGCCATGTCCATGAGGTATTCCTCAACCAACTCCTCAACCAACATCACCGGCGAGGTGCCCTGGGTGCCTGCTGCGGAGATGATCTTGTCATCGATGTCCGTGAAGTTCTGTACATGCTTTACCTGGTAACCCAGGAACTCCAAATATCGACGAAGCGTATCAAAGTAGACATAACTCATGGCGTGTCCAACGTGGGCTGAAGAGTAGGGAGTTACGCCGCAGACGTACATCTTGACCTCATCTCCTTGCGGGACGAAATCACGGTTCTTGCCTGTTAGCGAATCATAGAGTTTCATACAATTTCCTCTAGAAGAGCTACGGTCTGAGCAGCGATGCCCTCACCCGCGCCAATGACACCCAGACCATCGTTGGTCTTGGCTTTGATATTGATTTGCTCCGGTTCAACAGCGAGGCATGTAGCGATGCACTGTCGCATGGATTCCAGATACGGCTTCATAACGGGCTGTTCAACGATGATTGTAGCATCCAGGTTTCCCAGCCTCCACCCGTGCTCATGAATGAGTGCCCCAACCTGACGGAGAAGCTCTTTGCTGTCAGCGTCTTTAAAGGCCGGGTTGCTGGAAGGGAACTGACCACCAATGTCGCCAAGACCGGCAGCGCCGAGCAGCGCATCGATGACAGCGTGGAGGAGTGCGTCGCCGTCGCTGTGCCCAAGAAGACCTTTGCTGAAAGGCACTGTTACTCCCCCCAACACCAGCGGGCGGCCTTCCACAAGGCGGTGAATGTCATAGCCTGTGCCTACGCGGATGGCAGTACCTCCGGCTTTACTCTGGATGCCAGAATAGCTTCTGCCATTGCTAGGTCCTGGGGAGTGGTTACTTTGATATTGCCGTAATTTCCCTGAAAAACCCGGACTGTGTAGCCCATGCGCTCCAAGAGCGTCGCCTCATCCGTGGCGTCTTCATTGTTGCTGGCAAAGGATGCTTCCAACAAGTCTCGTCGAAACACCTGTGGGGTCTGGATTGACCATAACGTAGAGCGATCCAGGGTTTCCACCACACGTGAGTCTTGGTCAACTA
Source organism: Dehalococcoidia bacterium (assembly GCA_963694315.1). Taxonomy (GTDB): domain Bacteria; phylum Chloroflexota; class Dehalococcoidia; order Lucifugimonadales; family UBA1127; genus UBA1127. The sequence continues at coordinate 10,540 of CAVOCU010000050.1, forward strand.
CCTTAATGGTGTCTGTAACGGGAACGGCGGCCACAGCGGCACCGGTTTCCTTCGCCGCTTCCAGCCCCCGGTAAACCATGTCCTGATCCACGCAGGGGCGGGCTGCATCATGGATGATCACCCATTCTACATTGCCGAGCTTCTCCAGCCCCAGTCGTACGGAGTCTTGGCGACGTGCCCCGCCTATGCAGATGTTCCAGCCTACTGCCCACCCTCTGACTGTCAGGACTTCCTGGCCCTGGGAAAACCCGTGCTCAGAAAGGACAATCACTCCTGCTGCCACCTCTGGCACTGATGCCAGAACACCAAAAGAGTAGTCCAAGAGCGGCCTACCTAGGAGGGGGGTAAAGACCTTGTCTATTCCCTCCATGCGGCGGCTCTCGCCTGCTCCTACTAAGATGACCCCTACACGACCGGGCACGGCCACTCTCCACGTTCATCAAAAAGGAAAAGCATGCCGTACACACCTCTCCTATGAGTTCTGGGTTGGGTTCTGCCCTTGTATCTGCTGGATAGCATCCAACCCAAGGATAGTATAGGGCTTACTAGGTGTCAAAAGGGCTGCGCAGCTACGATTCTGGCCCAAATTCTTGTAACGCGCTTTTGTACTCGTCTATCGTGTTCAGGTCTACCCTTGCGATGGGCGAGTCCACAGCTACTGTTTGTATGCTCTCTAGATGCCGAGCAACCACTTCCCTGATGCCTTGCTGCTCCTCCGTTATCGCCAACAACTCCTGCTTGAGTGACCCAGCGAAGATGATGGGGTGGCCGCCCCGTCCGTTGTAGGTGGGATGGGTGATGAGCGCGCCGGAGTTCAGGTGTTCCTCGATTACACGTCGTATCAGGTCTGGCGAGCGAGGCTGATCAACCGCGAGGAGCAGTATGCCATCGACATCGTCACGAACCTGGGATACGCCCAGTTGGATGGAGGTGGTCTTACCTTCTGCATAGCGAGGATTGATGATGGTTTGGAGGGTGTCAGCGCCGCGCACGTAGGGTGCGATGTCAGCGGGGTTTGGGCCTAGCACTACCACGATGGAGGATGCGCCAGCTTTATCGAGAGACGAGATTTGGTACTGGACAAGAGGGAGGCCTCCCCACAGGAGTAAGGGTTTGGGCTGGCCCATACGAGAAGATTCACCGGCGGACAGGAGGATTGCGGTGATTCCTGGCAACCTTACCTCCCGGTGGATACGCCTTTGCCCTTTTCACGGACTATATTGAACAAGCGCTCATTCATCTGCAATGAAGCACCGCTGCCGCCCAAACGGACAGCTACTATCTCTGCCATGATGCTGAGGGCAATCTCTTCTGGTGTGCGTCCCCCAAGGTCAAGGCCCACTGGAGCCCTGACTGCACGGATGCGCTCTTCAGGGATTCCCTTGCGGAACAATTCTTCATAGATAAGGAGGTTCTTGCGTTTGCTCCCCAGGATGCCCACATACCCTGCGGAGGAGCGTACAGCGGCCTCTGCGGCCATATCGTCATACTTGTGGCCCCTTGTGGCCACTACAACGGCGGAGTTGGCATTCATGGGGATATCGTTGAGCCCTGCGTCATAGCTGGTCACGATGGTTGCTGCGGCGCCAGGGAATCGTTCAGCGTTGGCGAACTCTTGGCGGTCGTCCACAATGTAGTACTTGTACCCCAATGGCTGTGCCAGGGCCGATAGCGCTTTGGAGATATGCCCACCGCCCATGATGACCAGGGTTGGTGGTGTGGTATACGTCTCAATGAAGACCTGATAACCGCTGTCGGTCGTGAGGTAATCGCAATTGCCGTAGGTGATAAGCTCCCGTGCTTTCCGGGACGCTTCTTGATCCAGCTCTTCAACGCCAAGGGTGCCCTGGGTTGTTCCATTCTCTTGCATGAAGAGCTTTGTGCCTACAGGGAGAGGAGAATTCTCAGGCGTTCCCACCAGAGTGGCAATGCCCACAGGTGCCCCCCCGTTATACGCTTGTTCCACCTGTTGGACCTGGGGAAGAAATTCACCGGACTCTCTGATGGGGTCTAGCAGAAAGTACATTGTACCGCCGCAAATCAACCCGTCACGGGCGGCAATCTCCTCTGTCAGTTCGTACTCACGAACTTCCGTTGGGCCTCCGCTCCGGAGCAAGGTCTTTGCTGCAAACCAGATATCACCCTCTACGCAGCCGCCACCCAAGGTGCCAACGCCGCTGCCGTCCGCACGCACAAGGAGCTTGGCGCCTGGCTTTTGGGGCGTAGACCCTTCAGTCTGGATGACTGTTGCCAGAACACAGGCTTCCCCACGTTCCAGGGCCTTGACGGTTTCATGAAACACATCCTGCATGACAGCAGCACCTCCACGGGAATGAGTCTATTCTACCTTACCTACTATGAATGTTGCATACCCTTGGGGTGATGAATGCTTTAGAGAGGGCTAAAAAGAGCAGCGCCCCAACTCATATGAGAGGGACGCTGTTCCAGTGTTCAGGCGGAATTGCGTCTAATA
>CAVOCU010000051.1:0-12885 GCA_963694315.1 Dehalococcoidia bacterium
AACAAAACGGTGCGTCCAGCCGTGGCGCCTGCCCTGGAAACGGCCTCATGGGTACTCAGTCCTCTGGCAAGCTCCTCTCTGAATCGGGAGACAACGATAAGGGAATAGTCTATCCCTACCGCCAGACCAATCATGGAAATCATCAGAGTGACGAAGAAGATCAGGTCAAAATATTGACCAATGACCGCCGTTGCCCCTAACGCAACGATGATTGAAACAATTGCCAGGCCAATGGGTATGAAGGCTGCAAGCACAGCGCCGAAGAGCACTAAGAGGATAATCAGAGCCACCGGTACTCCGATTCTCTCTCCTTTTTCAATGTCTTTTTGTGACAGTTCGTTGGTCTCGAAGGGAATACTGATGTCCCCCGCTATAAGCACCTGGAAGTCTGAAGCCTCGTTTTCTTTTGCAATGATGTCTAATAAACTCTCAATGTTTGCGGTTGCTTCATCAAGCTCACCGGTCATAACTAGCGGCATGATAGTGGTCTTGCGGTCAGCGGACACAAGCCCTTCGTCCGCCCCCTGGTAATAGTTCTGCCCCCCGGCTATAACCTCAGGCCCAAGCCCAAGGATTGTGGTGAAAACACCTTCAGCCTTGGATTTGAACGCAGGGTCATCCACGGTCATGGAAGCAGACTGGATAATGGCCATCTCTGTCATCGGACGTGACCCGCGTAGTCGGTCTTCCAGCAAATCTAACGCCCGTTGGGAATCAACCCCGTTGGTAAACCGGAACTCCGTGGTGGTTGCGCTTCCAAGCAAAGTAGTATTGAGGACCATAGCAACGACCAACAGAGCGATCCATATACCTATGGTTATCCAGGGTCTTCTAGAACTGGCGTGGGCCAGGGATTCCGTAGACAGGTTGATGGCCAAGGTGAGTTTCCTTAGTAATGTTAGATGCACGCCAAATTCACACTTTTATGCGAGCCATAGTATATACAAACTTACTCGCTGGCACAGCGAGTAAGTTTGTATATACGGGTAAGTTTGGGCACGAAATGCTCCATTTGGGTCCTGGGCTAGCCCAGAAGGGAAACGATGATGTCGCCCATCTGCTGGGTTCCTATCACACTGTCGCCTGGAGAGGCAATGTCGGCTGAACGGTAACCATCGGCCAGGGCACGTTGCACAACGTCTTCTATGAGGGCCGCCGGCTCCTCCAACCCAAGGGAGTAGCGGAGCAGCATTGCTGTGCTGAGAATACTGGCAATGGGGTTTGCAATACCCTTTCCGGCGATGTCCGGTGCGGAGCCGTGGATGGGTTCAAAGAGCCCCAGGGCTTTGCTGCCAGGTTCTGGGATTCCTGCAAGGCTTGCAGAGGGGAGCATGCCCATGGAGCCCGATAGTACGGCGGCTTCATCGGTCAGGATATCGCCAAAGGTGTTCTCCGCCACCATCACATCGAAGCGACTGGGCGTACGGACAAGCTGCATTGCAGCGGTGTCTACCAGGACGTGATCAAGTTCCACATCCGGATATTCTTTTCCAATCTCTATAGCCATCTCACGCCACAGTCGAGATGTTTCCAGAACGTTGGCCTTGTCCACGGAGGTCAGCTTTTTACGGCGCGCACGGGCCATCTCAAAACCAACGCGGAGGACACGGCCAACCAGCTTCTCTGTATAGGCCATGGTGTCCACTGCACGCCGCCCACGGGAGGTTGACCACCGCTTCTGAGGCCTTCCGTAGTAGAGGCCGCCGGTCAGCTCTCTGATCACAATGAAGTCCACGCCTTCCAGGACAGAGGGCTTCAGCGGACTGGAGTCTATCAGTTGAGGAAAGATCTTCACCGGACGCAGATTGGCAAAAAGATCCATGCCTTTCCTGATGGCGAGTAGCCCATCCTCCGGGCGAGTCTTCGCCTTCGGGTCGTCCCACTTGGGGCCACCTACTGACCCAAAAAGGACAGCATCGCTTGCCTTTGCTATCTTCAGTGTTGAGTCCGGTAGTGCGCTGCCAAAATCGTCGATAGCGTTGCCGCCCACTGCGCCCTGTTCATAGTTGAAGGTGTGGCCAAACTTTCGCCCAATGGCCTCCAGCACTTTCACGCTTTCGTTTGTAACATCTGGGCCAATGCCATCGCCTGGGAGGACTGCAATCTTGAAATTCATTGTTTCTCTCCAATTGGTAGTTTTAGGGATTTTACTCCGGTGCGATCAGCGAGAGAATAGGCTCGCCCAAAACCGCTCGACGCACGTTGGCGAATGCGAATGCAGCACTCCGCGCGACACTCTCTTGCGATATCCCAGATTGATGCGGCGTGATGACCACATTGTTCAGTTGCCAGATAGGATGGCCGGGAGGAGTTGGTTCCTCAGCCAAAACATCCAGAGCGGCACCGGCAATCCCACCGTTGGTCAATGCTTCATACAACGCATCTTGGTCTATGCAAGCGCCTCTGGTGGTGTTGATGATGATGGACGTTGGCTTCATTAATGCCAGCTGCTCCTTCCCAATCATCCCTCGCGTGCTCTGGTTCAGGGCGTTGTGCATGGTCACAAAGTCAGAGACCTGAAGAAGCTCGTCCAAGGGGAGATAGCGTGCGTGGAGCTCCTTCTCCAACTCCGGGGAGATGCGGTTCCGCTTGTAGTAGACCGTGTCACACTCATATCCGGTGAGCATCCTTGCTACACGCTGCCCTATTGCGCCCATGCCTATGATGCCCACGCACTTGCCTGTCAGCTCCCAGGTTGGGAATCCCCGAAGCCCTGCGCTCCAATTCCCAGCTTTGGCGTTTTGAACTCCCCGGAACACACCCCTAGTGACGCCGCTTATAAGGCCCATGGTGTATTCAGCTACGGGGATTGCGTTGCCACCACCGTTGTTGGCGAATGCGATTCCCAGGGCGCTCATGCCGTTGATATCCACATTGTCGTAGCCTGCAAAAGTGCTCTGCAACAGTTTGACCTTGGGGCATTGCTTCAAGAAATCAAGAGAAATGCCGGGTGCAGCCATGATGACTGCTTCTACATCACGGCAGGCTTCTACCTTCTCTTCATTGGAGGCTGTGCTACTAACCACGGACACTTCCATTTCCGGGTATGCATGCTCCATGAACAGGCGTTGCCGTTCAGGGTTATTCATGGTCACTATTCCAATTTTCATGCGCGTCCTTGTTTAAGATTCTTCTTGGTATTGTTTTGGTGTGTTGGAGCGTCTGAACCCCTGTCGAAGGAAGAAGGCGATACCGCCTACAATCACAATACTCAGGTAACTCAAAGAACGATCAAGGATAACTATGGAAATCGCAGCGCTCTGGGGTAGAGCAATCACCAGTAATGCAATAATGCCAGGTTCCACTACGCCAAGCCCTCCCGGGGTTAAAGGGACAGTGGACAGGACAGCGTTTGCCAGGGCTACAAAGAGCACAAACGGTACTGTAAGGGAGAACCCCAAGGCTTTGATTACCAGGAGCAACCGACCCACTTCTAGGAACCATCCTCCAATGCTCAGAATGCCCAGCAAGGGAAGGTTCTGGAATCCCCCAAGAGTCCCATGATGGAAGTTATCGTAGTGCGTTTGCCATTTGCTTGGAAGCCACTGGGCTAGCTGACGGCCATAGCGCGCCATAATCAGCAGCACTCCGAACCCAAGAACGACCATGCCCAAGCTGATCGCCACAATCAGCCCAGAGGGGCCAACGTCGTGCAGTAATAGCAACCATATGCTGGCGGTGAGCAAGAGGACGAGGATAGCAACGGCATCAATCATTCGCTCTGCGACGATGATGCCCAGGGACTGCGCCATGCTACTCCGTGCGGAACCGCTAAAGGCGTAGGCCCGGTAGGCGTCGCCCATGCGCAGCCAGCCAATTGCGTTAATGAACCACCCCAGAAGCAACAACAGGGAGATTTCTCCTATTGAGGGGAGCCGACTGCCAGGTTGTTTATGGACGCCCACGTTAGCTGCCAGAAGCCGCCATCGGTATCCTCTGACGATAAAGCTCATGTAGTAGGTGATGAACGCAAGCCCGTACCACCAGGGATTGCTGTCTTTGATATGGTCAAATGTCTCTGAGAGGTTTACGTCAAACCTGGTTGCCAGGAATGCGAGGAGCGATATTGCTATGACTGCCGATGCGATGGCCGGAAAGGACAGCATGCGCCGGCGTGCAGCGGCTAGCGGTGAGGAAACTTCCGGGGAGCCGTCGTCAACTATGATGGGTCTCCTGGTTGGGTCTGTGCATTGGGCCTGCTATTTGCTAATGGGTTGCTTGGTGGGCATGCCCGCGCGCCGTGGGAACGCTGAAGGCGTAGGCGATACCTTTTCAACTATGACTAATACACGATCGTCCGTGAGTCCTGGGACTTCTACCTGTTTGATGATTGGAGCCTTGCCTCCAACCATGCGGATGGCTTTGGTTGCATCATGCAACTCTTCCGTGATGTCACCCTTCTTGTGGGCTACCAACAGGCCTCCCGTCCTAAGGAACGGGAGCGTCAACTCTACCAATGTTGCCATCTTGGCGACGCCACGGGCAAGGACTGCGTCAAATTTCTCACGTAGTGCGGGGTCTTTGGCCAGGTCTTCGGCCCTACCCAGGCGTACTTCTACATTGGAAAGCTCCAAGTAGTCAACCAGGTGGTTTAGGAACGTAACCTTCTTACCTGTTGCTTCCAAGAGTTCCAGATGTATGCCAGGGAATGCAATCTTAAGAGGAACACCCGGGAACCCTGCGCCTGCGCCTATATCCATGACTCTACCGCCTTGGAGCGTCTCCTCAGGCAGGGCACCAGCTACGGTAAGCGAGTCAAGGAAATGAATTGTCTGCACCGCCTCTGGCTCTACGATGCTGGTCAGGTTTACCCGCTGATTCCAATCTGCAAGGGTGAGGCAGTAGCGTGAAAACTGCTTTTCTTGTCGTTCATCAATGGGGATACCTAACACCTGACATCCATCCAGGAGGAGGTTGAGCTTGGGAATAGCTTTTGGCATACGCACAAAGAGATTATAGCACCAGATAGGGATTAGGTAGAGCGAAAAGTGTTTGCCCCTTCCCTTCAACGCGTCCCGCTACTATCCTGTTGGACAGTCCAGCACAAGGAGCAACTATGACCACCAAGCAAGCCGTCAAGGAGAACACGGAGCTAGAAAACGAATTACGGAAGCGATTAAAAGGCGAAGTACGCTTTGATCGCATGACTCGTGCGCTCTACGCCACGGACGCCTCCATCTACCAGATGGACCCCATTGGCGTGGTGTTTCCTAAGGACGTAGAGGACGTGGTGAACACGGTCACCTTTGCGGCGTCGCAGGGGGTGCCGGTGCTCCCCAGGGGCGGCGGAACCGGGTTGGCGGGGCAGACGGTGAACCATGCAGTAGTCATGGACTTCTCCCGCCACATGAACCAGCTTTCTGAGATGAACGCTGAAGAGGGATGGGCCTGGGTGCAGCCTGGCATTGTGTTGGATCAACTTAGTTCGTTGGGTGCGCCCCACGGCCTGAAGTTCGCGCCGGACCCCTCCACCACCAACCGGGGCAACATTGGCGGTGCCATTGGCAATAACTCCTGCGGTGCGCGCTCCATTGTGTACGGCAAGACACTGGATCACGTGTTGGAGCTGGAAGTAGTCCTGGCCGATGGCAGCGTGACGGCGTTCAAAGAACTGACACCGTCCGAGTTGCAGGCGAAGCTGACGCTCCAAAACCTGGAGGGCCAGATATACCGAGAGGCCAGGCGCATTGCGCAGGAGCAGCAGACAGAGATAGACCTGCGCTACCCCAAGATTCAACGTAGAGTGAGCGGCTACAACCTGGACGAGGTGCTGCGAGACCCCACCAACATGGCCAAGGTCGTCGTAGGCTCTGAGGGCACGCTAGTCACCTTCACTCGCGCCAAAGTACGGATGGTGCCTCGCCCCAAGTCAGCGGCGCTGGCGGTCATCCACTTCCACAGCATTCTGGAATCGTTTGAGGCCACGGTAGCGCTGCTGGACTCCGGCGCGTCTGCTATCGAGATGATGGACGATACCATCATCAAGCAGGGTCGGAAGCACCCGGGGATGTCCCAGCGCATGGAGTTCGTTGAAGGCAACCCTGCGGCCATGCTGCTGGTGGAAGCGTCTGGCGATACCCCGGAGGAGGCTGCCTCAGGACTTGAGCGCATCACACGCATCATTGAACAGCAGGGGCTGGGCTACCACACTTTGAAGGTGACTGATCCCCGGTTGCAGGGCATTATCTGGGCGGTGCGACGCGATGGCCTTGGCTTGATTATGAGCGTGGAGGGCACCGCGAAGCCTCTGCCTTTCGTAGAGGACACCGCTGTGCCGCCCCAACGATTGCCAGAGTATTTCAAGCGTTTTGATGAGTTAGTGCGAGATGAGAAGACCACCGCGGCGTACTACGGCCACGCCAGCGTAGGGTGTTTGCACATCCGGCCATTAGTAGACATAAAGCAACAGGAAGGGCTCGACCGGATGGTACGCATCGCGGAGCGGGTCGCTGACCTAGTATTGGAGTTCGGCGGTTCCCTCAGCGGTGAGCATGGCGATGGCATTGTGCGGGGCGTGTTCACAGAGAAGATGTTCGGCCCCAAGCTCTACGCATCCTTCCGAGAGTTCAAGCACGTCTTTGACCCCAAGGGCATCATGAATCCGGGCAAGATTATCGATTGCCCACCCCTGGCGGAGAACCTGCGCTTCGACCCGACATGGAAACCTATGAAGATTGAGACCTACTTTGATTTCTCCAAGGACGGCGGCATCGCGGAGCACGTGGAAATGTGCAACGGCCAGGGCGCGTGCAGGCAGACCTTCGGCGGAACCATGTGCCCATCGTTCATGGTGACGCGGGATGAGGAGAACACTACTCGTGGTAGAGCCAATGCCCTGCGCAACGTTTTCTCAGGTGTGGTGCCCCAAGAGGAGTTCACCGGAAAGAGACTTTACGATGTCCTTGACCTGTGCCTTGCGTGTAAGGGATGCAAGGTTGAGTGCCCATCCAGTGTGGACATGGCCAAGCTGAAGTATGAGTTCTTGGGCCACTACCACAAGGAGCATGGGTACTCGCTTCGGGACAGGATATTCGGCAAGGTCTACAAACTGAACCCCATTGGGAACAAGCTGGCCCCCGTGCTGAACCTTGCAATGAAGCTGCCGGGCAGAGGTGTGTTCCAGAGTCTGATTGGCATCCATCCCAAGCGGAAGATGCCGGCCTTTGCCACGCAGACCTTCTCAAGCTGGTTCAAGAAGCATCAACGCAATATTTCGAAAACCGCACCCTCTGGACCTCGCCCGCTCTCGCGAGGGCGCGTACTCCTGTTCAATGACACCTTCATGGAGGGCAACAACCCCTCGGTAGGTATTGCCGCCACCAAAGTGCTGGAAAAACTCGGTTTCAGCGTTGAGACCGCGCCCAGGTGGTGCTGCGGTAGGACGATGATGTCCAAGGGCATGATGGATTCGGTGAAAGAGAACGCCCGCAACAACGTGGATCTGTTTTACCCCTACGCCCAGGAAGGCATACCGATTGTGGGAACTGAGCCCTCATGCCTGCTGACCCTGCGCGACGAGTATCCTGACCTCCTGCCCGGTGATTCCAAGACATCGACGGTTGCCAGTCAGGCGTTCTTGCTGGACGAATTTCTGGCGAAGCTGGCGAAGGAGGGCGACCTCGACCTCGACCTCCAACCCCACGAGGGCAAGGTCATCTTCCACGGCCACTGCCACCAAAAGGCGGCTTCCGGTGTGGATGCTTCCGTGGCTGCGCTGAAGCTGGTTCCCGGCGTCCAGGTGGAGACGCCGGACACGGGTTGCTGCGGCATGGCTGGGGCCTTTGGATACGAGAAGGAGCACTACGATGTCTCGATGGCCATTGGCGAGCGTGTGCTGTTCCCTGCGGTGCGCAACAACCCCGATGCCACCATTGTGACGACAGGCGTGTCCTGCCATCAGCAGGTGGAGCACGGAACCGGCGTTAAGACGATGCACCTGGCGGAGTTCCTGGCCCAGCAGTTGGGAACTGAGTAACAAGACCCCAATGCTATACTGACCCAACTCCCACGCACTGAACGAATCTATAGCAGGATGGATTATCTACCCATGACCACTGAACCCCATGACGAACAGGCCGAGGCTCTGTCCCAACTTGATGCCCAAATGGAGGAGCTGAACCAGGCCATTGAAGCCAACCCGGACGATGCAGACGCCTACCACCGTCGTGGTGTGGCTTACGGCCAGATGGTGGAGCCGCTCGAAGCGATTCGCGACTTCAATCAGGTCATCCGATTGCGCCCGGACTCGGCGGAAGCCTACTACAACCGCGGCATGGCTCACACCAGCCTGCATCAGTCGTTGCAAGCCATAGACGACTACACAGATACGATTAGGCTGGATCCGAAGCACATGGACGCGCACAACAACCGCGCTGCCTCGTATATCGAACTGCGGCAGCCTGACCAGGCAATGCCTGACCTTGATCAGGCGTTGAGCATCGATGCGAACTCGGCATCGGCCCACGCGCTGCGGGCTATGGCCAACACGTTGCTGGGCGATGATGCCCAGGCAAAGCAGGACTCTGACCGCGCGGTATCGCTGGGATTCGATGGCGCAGCACTGGAATATCTTGTCATGCGAGCAGTGCAGCAGCGAGTGCCGGATATCGGTGGAAACAGTCCACAGAATTAAATTTACATAATATATGAGGAGCATGAATCATGGCGAAAAGCACTAACCCAATTCGGTTCGGCATAAACCCCCGGGGAATGCCTTATGAGAAAGTGGTGTCCGTGGCCAAGACGGCAGAGGACGCCGGGTTTGATGTCATCTCCTTCAGCGATAGGCCGCCGGAACCCAGCCTTGAGGGCTGGACGTTCGCCACTGCGGTAGCGGTGCAGACCAAGAAGATTGCCGTGACCCACTCCACCCTGAACATACCCTTCAGGAACCCCGCGCTGTTGGCCAAGATGGCATCCAGCCTAGACGTGATAACTGGCGGCGGTCGGGTCATCCTAACGATCGGCGCCGGGGGCCAGGAAACCCATTATCGCTCGTACGGCGCGGCATTCGGCACGGCTGGTGAGCGGGTGACGGACCTTCAGGACGCCATTGCCATCATGCGCGGACTCTGGGCCAATGAGACCTTCTCCTATCAGGGCCGGCAGTTCAGCGTTGAGGAAGCCTCAGCACCGCCGAAGCCCCTAGGGCCCATCCCCTTCATCATTGGCGCAGGCGGGCCGCGGATGCTCAAGTACACCGGAGCGCAGGCCGAGGGCTGGATCAAGAACGGCGGCTGGCCGGAGAGTCATGAGCAGTATCTGGAACTGCTGGGGCAGGTGGAAGCCGGAGCGGAAGAGGCAGGGCGAGACCCTAGCACCGTCCGCAGGGTGCTGAACGGCACGGGCTACATAGGCGATGCCGACCCGGACTCTGTGCTGCCGGAGACCTTTGGGCGACGTGGCGGACTCTTGGGTAACGCCGCAAAGATTTTGGCAACGATTGAAGAATGGGTGGAGCTGGGCGTGGATACATTCCAGTTGCAGTTCCCCAACGACATCATAGAAGAACAACTCAAGCAGTTCGGCGCGGAAGTTGTCGCCAAAGTGAAGCGTTAGCGGAGCGCCCCAGTGATTGGGAAGCGCTAGGTCAGACGGAGGGCTACAGGAGGTTCTCACCAAGGAACCGACCCTGATAGCCCTCTGTTGCTGGCTGCTCCAATCGGAAGAAGACCAGTTGCATGACGCGGGCGTTCCGCGCCACGGTAAAGCCGCCCTGGTGATAGACCACCATGAGGGCCTGGTAGCGGCCACGATAGCCTGCGTCCCCCACTGCCCCGTGAACCGCCACCCCTGACCGTAACAGACTGGAACGCGCTTGCCCCAGCGTCATGATATCCAGGGGAAGGTTCATAATTTCGTTGAAGGTCACCCTGTACGCCCCCGGGTCTAGCCGAATAGTGCCATCCGCAGCGAACGAGAGGGCTGTGGCCTCGGCCAGAAACCGCTGGGCGTTGGTCTCCCCCAGAATCCCCGGCTCACCAAATGCTGCCACCTCCGCCAACGTTAGGTCGAACCCGTTGGGTTGCAACTGAGCGGCGAGGTCTTGGTATCCTTCAATCAGCGGAGGGTTGGCTTCCAGCATTTTTGCAATGCTGCTTTTGTCCAGACAATCGCCGGTCATAGTGTGACCGGCATGGGGTTATTAAGGAGTATACGGGTCATAGAAGTCATCTGTTTAGAACCGCCCTCGCAAGGTAGTTTGGGATGAGGCGATTACAGCACACAGAGCATAGAGGGTCAAGGTGTTTAGCTGCGGATTTTCGAGGATGTTCAGCTCGCCTTATCGCTGGCGAGACTCATCTTCCTCAAGGGCCTTCATCGCCAAGATAGCCCGGTGCAGGAGTTCCTGAGAGCGGTGGAATGATTCCTCCATACTCGCTCGCTCGATGGGGCGTGTCTGTTTCGGCAGGCGTTGCTCCATCTCCTGGAAGTGCTGGAACTGCTGGAGGAATCGCTCCTGTATCATGTGTCGTTCTCGTGAACCCTGGTTTTCGCTGATAGTGATGAGGCCTGACGCAGGGTCAAGGGTCACCCGTATATCAGGTGGCGTGGGCGCGGTGAAATCGCTCGCAGTAGGTGTTGGCAGAACTCCGCCCATGAGCACAACAGCCCTGCGCGTATGGTTTTCCATCCGTCCAGCGGTCCTATCCATCACTGCTTGGCTCTTGCCCCTGGTTGCCAGCTTCTCTATTTCCTGAGTTCGCTCCTGAGCAAACTTGGCGTGGAGCTCAGCCTTCCCCCGGTCTGAGAACGACACCACCAGCAAGAAGCGCTCTTGGGCTTTCTTTACCGGGTAGAAAACTTCCCCTGGCACGCTTTCTGCAGCAGCGGCGGAGGTGGTCCATCCACCGAACACAAGAACCATCACGGCAACCATCGCTATCGCCCAGGACTTGGCTAGAGGTCGGAAGGAACGCCAGCGTTGGCTGCGTTTGGCCTGGCGTTCAGCCCAGGCGTCAGTGATGCGTCCTAGTCCAACGCGTTGTGCCTCTGCAGGAGTCTCTATGGTCTCGCCCGCACGCTGGGTCTGCATTGCCAGGAGCAACATCGGTTTCAGCTCAGCAGCAAGCTCAGGGTAACGTGCAAGACACGCCTCCACGGTGCTTCCCTGTGCAAGGAGCTCTAGGCACGTATTTAGTGCGTCTATGTTTTTTGTATCGCTCATTGCTGCCTCGCTGGGAACTCTGAAATTACTGGAAGCATAATCCTCCGGAGTGCCCCCAACGCTGAGTGTTGAAGGGCCTTAATGGCGTTCTCTTTTTTGTTCATGGCAACGGCTGTTTCCGCCAAAGACAACCCTGCAATGAATCGCAATAACACCACCTGCCGTTGGAGCTCAGAGACCTTATCCAACGCTTCTCTCAAGACTTCAACGTCCAAAGCCTGAAGCGCCTGTTCCTCCACATTTTGAGAACCGGGAAGCTCTAGTGCCTCATCAAGAGGTACTGCCGGACCGGAAGTGCTTTTGGTATGCCGTGCCCTGTCCACTACCAGGTTGTGGGCAATCCGGAACAACCAAGCGGCGAACGGTGGCCCCCGAAACTGGAACTTACCCAGAGAGTTCATCGCTTTCAAGAACACCTCTTGGGCCATGTCCTCTGCCTCTGGCCCATGACCTACCCGAGCGGCAACATATCGATACACCTTTGGGAAGAAGGATTCATAAATGCTCCCCAAAGCCGATAAGTTCCCCTCTTGGGCTGATCGCACCAGAGGTTCAATGTCTACCTGGTCTCCCTGCACATGGCCTCCGCGAAGGGTGTTCTGTAAATCTGATGATGGGCATCGTTGACCCTGTGCACATACTATAACGGTTGGGATAGTCAAAAGGTGAGCAGTGAAGCAGAGCAAATTTGGGGGGAACTTTATGCTGCCATGTCTACGTGGTAAAATTTGGTACCCAGTTTGCTAAAGGACGAGCCGTGAGCACTGTTGAGCAAGAGCCTAAGACAACCGAGTCCATGCCCTATTCTCTGCGGCCCATGCTGCCGGATGACTCGCTTGCAGTTGCGGAGATAGAGCGAGAGGCTTTTCCAACAACATGGCCGCCTACCCCCTTTCGTAAGGAGCTCAACAACAGGCTTGCTCGGTATCTGGTGTGTTACGTGCCCACGGAAGAAATTGCTGAGGATGATCGTCCCGCAGCACCTGACATAATCAATTCCAGCAACTCCATGCTCAAGCGTTTGCTTCAAGGAGTCTGGCCCAGGATAGGCTTGCAATCGAGACGGGGTGATCCACAATCCATGCACTGGGATTTTATCCCCGGGTTCGTGGGCATGTGGTTCATGGCGGACGAGGCGCATGTCACTGCAATTGCGGTGCGTGAATCCCACCAGCGCAGAGGCATTGGTGAACTCCTGCTTATCGGGTGTATAGAGCTCGCCATTCTGCGCAAGGCCGATGTGGTGACGCTGGAGGTTCGCATCAGCAACGACCTGGCGCAGACCCTCTATAAAAAGTATGGCTTTGAGATTGTGGGCTCCAGGAAAAAGTATTACACCGATAACCATGAGGACGCTTTTATCATGACCACTGGCAAAATCCAGGAGTCTGAATACCAGCGCATGTTTCAGAAGAAAGTAGCCCTCCACGCAGAGCGGTGGGGATCCTCTGACAGGGTTTTGATTACTCCATCCCCCCAAGCGTGAACTTAGCCTCTTCAACACCCCTAAGGGAATGTCACATTCCTTAAAGAGTCGTCACGGTCAATGGCATCCCATGGTACTCTGCTAATCTGCTGGGCGTACTGTCTCCCGCGAGGGATGCTCGGCATCGGGTATCAAAAATTGATATGAACGTATCATGAATATACGTGTGTCACCCTTGACACCATGAGATTCATTTGTCTACAATGCTTCTGGTGTGTCGGCGAATGGAAGG
>CAVOCU010000052.1:0-12689 GCA_963694315.1 Dehalococcoidia bacterium
CCCCAGCACTTCAGAGAGGTGGCCCGGCGCAATGTCTATTCCAATCATCCCCAGCATCGGCACACCGGATTCTGTCGCACCGGCGACTATTCGACCCTGCATGTACTCTCGGTCTGGGAAGGTCTGTCTCAACAACGTTGAATCTGAAGCGGACAGCAGGTCATGCGCCCCAACTACAGTCGCCATCACTCTTGGGCTGGCAGCAAGAGTCTCTCGCACAGCCCACACCGCAGCGGCTGTATCCAGAGCAACCACGATGCGCACCTGTTCCTTCACGCCCCGCTCCTGCTCCAACGCAGCTAACTGAGCTTCCAACTGCTGTACACCTTCAGCCGAGCCCACTGTGGCGACGACGGCATTAAGCCCTGGCCACACACAGGCTTCTAGGTTCTCCTGGTTCGACCCCACGCCGATATGAGCCCATACGCCTTTGGAGGTTTGGGACGCCGCTGTGACCTCTCCCCACGCCATGAGTCGCGCGGCCTCTTGGTTGGCAGGATGAACCAAATCGGTCATATCCAAACAGACTACATTGGCGGCACTGCCCAAAGCAGAGCGCACCTGCGAAGGCTGGTCGGCGGGAACTAACAGCACCGATTTTGGGACTGCGCCCAGTACGCCTGATGCACTCGCAGCTATTACAACTGCCTTAGTAGTTTCTACAAACACAGGAGGGGCTGTCATGGCTGAACGCACAACATTTACGAACTCACGACTGTCCTTATGAGACATATCTCTAAGCCGCCACTGCACAGGGTTTTCAGCGTCCGTCCCGCCGGCGACCTCCAGGTACCGGTCCCCCAGAAGGAACCCCATACCCATAGCTGCAACGCCTAATGCCGCCACGGCTATCTGAAAAGGGCTTCCCGGCCCCGTCAGGAAGCTGAGCATTGTAACGATGAAGCCAAGCACCACTGTGGAAAAGCGCGCTTTCGGCACCAGTTTAAGAGCAGTAATCTGGGGGTACGCATACTCTCGGAACGTCATGCTCTTTGACCGCGGGGTGTAATGAATCAATCTCTTGTCTGTGGCGTACACCGCCCCGCATGTACAAACGATTCGTTCGTTGGGTTGTAGGTAGTCCTCTATAGCCAAAGGCATTCCCTTCCTTGCGTAATGCTCTCTATTACGATGGGCTTATTTGCGATAGGTCAACGTGGATGCGGGTAGCTTCTCGTTCCCGAACTGCGTTGCTCCATTCGATGACCGCCTGCGCTCCCCGGGCATTGGCTAGGTCAGTCATCTGGCCGCTGGATACCGCAACCGCGCCTCTGCCACCATCCACGGCCACTTGCATTGCTTCCAACACCTGCCGTGCCGCTTCAAGCTCTTGAGCGGGGAGGCTGAAGCCGTCGTTTATCGACGAGGCCTTGGTCGGGTCGAAACACAGCGCCCCCCGAAGCCCCGCCTGCCGGCCCGCCACTGCACGGTCGAAGGCCTCGCCCGCAACGTGACCCAGGGCATGTGCCTGCACTCCTGCCGAACGGGCTGCTACAACCATCTTACCCCGGCAGTAAAGCAATCTGTCTAACGTATCAAAGGCAGCCACGCCCATCTCACCAAGCAGCTTCTCATCGTCAAGGGCTAGAGCTACGGTGCGCTGGCTGGCGATGGCAATCCCCTCTGCGTGCTGAACGGCTTTTGCAGATGCCAGAACAACCTCTATGGTCAATGTGCCGTTGGGGACGTTGTTGGCTGATTCCCATAGCGTAAGGGCTGCATCAATACCTTGGACTGCCTCTGGTGCATCAACGGCGACAATCACTCCCGCAAACGAGCTTAGCCCGCAGGCTGCCAGATCTGACGCCACGCCTTCAACGTCCGTCCACAACAGCAACTGCGCGCCGCTGATTGCTAGTTGTTGAAGGGCAGCCGAGGCGCTCCGTCGGGCGTCATCGCGACGGGCTTTAGGGACACGAGATGCTAGGTCAACCACAATGGCATCGGCTGCGCTGCGGGCTGCGTTCAGAAGCTCCCCATCGTCCAGCGGAGACACCACCAGTAGGGATCTTCGCACCAGCATTCGCGTACCTGTTTCCATACGTGGCAGGATACCACACAAGGACATCGCCCTTGACCCGTATCTCTGACGGTTATCCAAGAATACGTAGCAATGCGAATATGCCAGATCCAGAGCGCATTTGTAAGTCTGGAAAAGCAAAGAATCCGTTTCCCGTTAGGGGCGGATTCTTTAGCGGTCTTGGTATGTTCTGCCAGATGCTAGGGTTGCGCTTGTCCGGGAACCTCACCATAGGTGTGGGTGATGACTTCCCAAACATGGCAGTCCTTGTCCTCAAAGTAGAAGCCTCTTCCCGTATGAAGGTGGTTAATCTCCATGTCCGTTCGGGAACGCGGGCCGCTACCATAAGCGATGCCCTCTCCCTTAACGCGACCCAATATCTCATCGAACTCCTGGTCAGAAGCGAGAAGAGCGTAGTGGTGCGGCTCAAACTCCTCACGGTCATCAAAGTCAAAGCTCAAGAGGTCATTGACCTTGACCGGAGCAAAGTGCCCCCACATGCCGGTGTACTCAAGTCCCAAAATTCCTGCCATCCACTTGGCCGAAGACTCTTTGCTCTTAGACGGAACAATGGTGTGATCAAGACTCAGTCCCATAACGTCCTCCTCCCCTAATTCCCGAATTTAGCCTTTGTAATGCGCTAGTTTATACCAGCTAGGCTCCCTAGATGCAATGCCTATGTATTCAGAGTTCCGGCGGCAAACACCTGCTCAACACCCAACCTACTCTTGGTCAGACCGTGCTCGTGGAGGTAGTCCAGGAAGGTGTTTATCGTGTTCTTGTTTGCGCTGATGCCATGCTTCCACAAATCGCCCCACTCAGTCTGTTGATCGCGGAAACGCTCCCGTACATGGGGAATCAGTGACGGACCCGCACCATCGCCAAGGGCGTCCAAAACGGCTGTCTCCTTGGAGCGTTGGAACGCATCGTACAGGGTGGCTGCCAGCTCAGGGTGCTCTCTGTTCAGCTTCCCGCCCATGAGGATGATGTGCACTGGGGTGTAGATGTCCTTTTCCTTGAACAGTTTCTGGTTGCGCTCCTGATAGTCCGGGAACAAGCGCTTCACCTGAGAGCTAGACTCCAGGGCACTCCACAAGGCAGCATCCGTTATGTCACCCGTGCAGGCATCAACCTCTCCGTCCATCAGCCGCTGCATGGGGGCTTTGCGCTCCCCGGTGGCAACTTCTACGTGCACATCCTTGTCATGGATATCAAACCGAGCCGGTGCCCCAAGAAGCCAATTTAGTTTATGTAAATCCACGCCGTGGTCGTGCTGCAAGAACCCTCGAGTGTAGATAGTGATTGCGCTACCGTACCCGCCGGTGGAGAAGGTTTTACCTTCCAGGTCTTTAGGCTCATTGATATCCCTGTCATTTCTAACCCACAGGTAGTTCCAGACGGGCTTCCGCTTAATGAACACCGGTAGGCAGACCATGTCCCAACCCGCGTCCATCGCAGGAACCACATCGCCCCAGTTGGCGTCCAGCAGGCCGAAGTCACCTTCTTTGAACTTGGGGTTGTCAAAGTACCCCGCGCTCTCCATGAACCCGCTGGGCTTCAGGGTCACACCCTCAATGGGCACACGGCCCTGTACAAGGGGCAAGATAGTCTCGTATCGGAAATTGGGGAGCGTACCCTGGGCCTCCAATGATACTTCCAAGGGTTTTGTCGTGGTCATAGTACCTCCTCATAATTGCAGCCCTATGTTTACAGTGTTCCTGAGACAAACGCATCAGGCCGCTCACCCTTGGATTCGCACAAGATGAGCGGCCTGATCATTACCCTGTTTTAATCATTAGAGAGCATAGGTACAGGACGAGCCCCGCCTATTTGCCCCAGAGCTGCTTGGTTGCCAGCTCAGCGCCAGCCGCCATTGCCCTCATCTTAGCCCAGGCGACGTCCGGATATGACCTGCCGCCGTAGCCGCAGTCCGTTCCAGCGATGACGTTCTCTTTGCCCATGATGTTGGCATAGGTGATGATTCGGTCAGCAACAACCTCAGGCGTCTCTACTGTGGAGGTCTTGTGGGCGACGACACCAGGGATGTAGATCTTGCCGTCCGGGAACTTGACCTTATCCCAGACTTTGTAGTCCAGGATGTGCTGCGCGTCTGCAGCCTCCACAGAGTACGCTCCAGCCTTCACCTTGAGCATGATGTCAACTGTGTGCTCAAGGGGCAGGTCGGTTACGTGAGGGGTGTGCCAGCTTCCCCAGCAGGTGTGGTAGCGGATCTGATTTTCCGGCACGTTGCGCAGACCGTAGTTCAACGCCTCGATGCGAAGGTCTGCGTACTTCCTGTACTCAGGGATAGTGAGGGGAGGGGTGAACATGCAAAAGGCGTCCACCAAGTCAGGGTCGTCAATCTGAAGGGTGAAGCCTGCCTCGGCAACGGCCTCATAGTCCTGACGATAGAACTCCGCCATCGCATAGACGTACTCTTCCTCAGTCTTGTAGTACTCGTTCCACAAGGAGTGACCCAGCCAGCCCGGGCTTAGCACCGGATAGAAGAAGTCTTCCTTATCAACGCCGGCCTTCTCAAGGGCAGCCTTGACCACGGCAACTTCGTGCTTGCTGGATGCCTTGTCCTTGTTCTCCATAGCGCCGGTGATGGTCCAACGCTGGGACGGGAGCGGGTTGTTCTGTCCCGGCTGAGGAATGTTCCCCACCCGGTCGAACGCAGCGTAGAAGTCATCAAACTCGCCGCTGTGTCGCTCCTGCATGTTTGCCAGCATGGATGCGGGCTTATCAGGAGTGGCAGGCTTGACCTCAACACCCGTGGTCCTTCCTGCGTAGTACGCCTGGTCGCGGCCCTTCCAGAACTCGCCGTCGCTGTGGATATCGTTCTTGAGGTCTTTCTGCTTGGCCAGCGACTCGATGATTCCCGCCGTGACCGCCTCATCGATCTTGGCCTGGTCGCCAGAGGCCTTGGCCTTCTGGAAATCCGCCATGTTGGTGGGGTTGGGCAGCCTGCCCGCGTGGGTGGTCAGAATCCTGTCTGTGCTCCGTTTCACTGAACGCCTCCTTTTTTAGGTCATTTCCGAAATTCTTCTAACCATAGCAACCATCACGATGGCTATGGCTCTGATGCCATGAAATGCAGCGACAGTATCTGTTGTGGTCAAGGCGCAGTCAAGGTTGGTATCTGTCCCTTCCCCTTCCATGAACCGCGCTGCTGCACTATCCTGACGGTCGACAATAACCATCGGCGAGGTGCATATGATTTCCTTCATTGGAGGAACAGGCCCGGAGGGCAAGGGATTGGCATTACGGTTCGCTATCGCGGGCGAGCGAGTCTTCATTGGCTCACGAGACGCAGAGCGAGGCATTGCAGCGGCGGCAGACGTCCAGGAATTGCTACCGGCAGGCCTTCCTAAAGACAGCATTAGCGGTGGCTCTAACGAAGAAGCAGCGGCCCTTGGCGATGCCCAGCTTGGTGACGCAGCATTCATCGTTGTGCCATACGCAGCCCACAAGGACACTCTAAAGGCCCTAGCGGCATCGCTGAAGGGCAAAATCGTCGTGGACGTGGTTGTACCGCTGGCCTTCAAGAAGGGCCGGGCAAGCACAACGCTGGTGGAAGCAGGCTCCGCAGCGGAAGAGGCGGCACAACTTCTGCCCGACTCCAAAGTAGTCAGTGCGTTCCACAACATCAGCGCAACGGACCTCATGGTTCCCGATCGTAGTCTGGATTGCGATGTCATTGTGTGCAGCGACGACGACTCCGCGAAGACTCGCATTATGTCGCTAGCAGAGATAGTCCTGGGTGTCCGCGCTGTGAACGGCGGTGGACTGGCCAATTCTCGCTACGTAGAAGACCTGACGGCCCTCCTCCTGAACATCAACCGAACATACAAGGCACACTCGTCTATTCGTATCACCGGCATCTAAGTCTCTGTAGGAGTATGCTTCGCCACAAATAAGGGAGAAGTAATGAGAGAAACCGGGCAGCAAGCAAAGAGAGAGATGACATGACAACCATTCCAGAGATGGATGAAGGAAAAGCAGAAGCCTTTGCCGAGAGGATGGTTGGGATACTGAACGACGCTTCCACGGCGATGCTAGTGAGCTTGGGACATCGAACGGGACTGTTCGATGTAATGGGAGATATGCCGCCGTCCAGCAGTCAACAGATTGCCGACGCCGCAAAGCTGAATGAGCGTTATGTCCGTGAGTGGCTTGGTGGGATGGTGGTTTCCAGGATTATTAGCTATGCCCCCGCGGGCAAAGCCTACACGCTCCCGCCAGAACACGCGGCCTTTGTCACCAAAGCGGCTGGGGCTGACAACCTGGCAACATTCACCCAGTTCTTCCCTCTCTTTGGCCTGGTAGAAGACAAGATTGTTGAGTCATTCCACAACGGTGGCGGCGTTCCGTACTCGGAATACCCCACGTTCCAGAAGATTATGGGCCAGATTAGCGCCATGGTTCATGACGCTTCCATGGTGGATGTCATTCTACCTCTGGTTCCCGGGCTCATTGAGAAACTGGAGGATGGCATTGATGTCGCCGACATCGGATGCGGGCAGGGCCGTGCAATTAATGTGATGGCTCGCGCGTTCCCAAACAGTCGGTTTGTTGGATACGACTTTTCCGACGAGGGGCTTAGCACGGCAAGGACCGAGGCAGCAGCATGGGGATTGGGCAACGCAATCTTTGAGGCCCAGGACGTCGCCAACCTTGGCGCCACAGAGCAATATGACTTCATGACGTCATTTGATGCTATCCATGACCAGGCCAAGCCCGGCAAGGTGCTGGCAGGCATCGCACATGCTCTCAAGCCCGGAGGAACCTACCTCATGGTGGACGAGGACGCATCTTCTTACCTGGAGAAAAATCTTGACCACCCCATAGGCCCGTTGCTCTTTGCGTTTTCCGTCTTCCATTGCATGACCGTGTCACTTGCGCTGGGTGGTGAGGGCCTTGGGACGATCTGGGGTGTGGAGTTGGCCCAGGAGATGTTGGAGGCCGCAGGACTGACGGTTCAAGCAATCAAGCGCGTAGACGGTGACATAGAGAACGCGTACTTCATCACAACAAAACAGGGCTAGATCTGCACTCACAGCCCCCGGCGAGCGCCGAAAACTGCTCAGGAAAACCCCTTGGGTATTGCGACGCAATTCGTTATACTGGTCTGAATAGCAAGAATCAAGAGGAGGGGTCTATGCAGTTCGCACGGTACTACGCCCACGGCGAGGTTGCCTACGGTGTGGTAGAAGACGGCATGGTGAAACAGATCACCACAACACCATTTGAAGACTACAAAATTACGGATCACGCCCACCCACTGGATCATGTCCAGCTCCTGGCCCCCGTTGTTCCCGGTAAGGTAATAGCCATTGCGCTGAACTACAGCACCCACTTGGGCGAGCGACCAGCCCCCAAGCGCGTAGAGGGCTTCTACAAGCCACACAACTGCATCATTGCTGACGGCGAGAACATCATTCTCCCCAAAGACGCAGGTCGCGTGGACGAAGAGGGCGAGTTGGTCGTCATCATCGGCAAGACAGCCAAGAACGTCTCCAAAGAGAAAGCCCTTGACTACGTTTTGGGCTACACCATTGGCAACGATGTCAGTGGTCGTGACTGGCAGAACGGTCCTGAGAAGGACATGCAGTGGTGGCGCGCCAAGGGTGCAGATACCTTCGGCCCGTTGGGACCCATCATCAGTACAGACATTGACCCCTTTGACTTCACCATCCAGGTGCTGGTAAACGGAGAGAAGACTGCAAACCAAGCCCACGCCAAAGACCTGATTTTTGACATCCCAACCGTGATTGCAGAGATCAGCAAGTACGTCACCCTGGATCCCGGCGATATCATCTACAGCGGTACGCCAGGCCAGACCAGCCAGCTAAACCCTGGCGATGTGGTTGAGGTAGAAATCCCAGGTATTGGGGTTCTCCGAAACCCAGTGGTGAGTGAATAAACCACCCATGTACCTCACTTGTCAAAATACTGAACAGATGAACTAAGAGAAGGGGCACGTCTGCGCGACGTGCCCCTTCCTTTTTGGACAAGTAGTAGCCCAAGCAGAGTCACAGAGGAGATGTACGAAACCGGTTAAAACATCATCCCCAATTCATTGACGATGAATTTACCTAGTTGATACACTCGCGAGAATAATTGAAAGCTGAAAGGAAGTGGCTTATGGCGGTGCCCCAGTTCAAGGAGATACGTCGCAGCTATGGGTTCGACGAAGTGGCCATTGTCCCGGGGCAAGTCACGATCAATCCAGAACAGGCTGACATGAGCATGACCATAGGGGATCTCAAATTTGATATCCCTGTATTGGCGTCTGCTATGGATGCAGTGGTCTCGCCTAGCTTCGCCATAAACCTGGGGAAGATGGGCGGCATGGCTGTCCTGAACCTGGAGGGACTCTGGTCCCGATACACAGACGCAGAAGACCGGCTAGCAGAGGTTGCTGAATCCCCGCTGGAAGAGGCTACCGTATTACTACAAAAACTCTATACCGCCCCTATTCTGGAGGAGTTGGTAGCCCAACGTATCCAAGAAATTAAGGCTGGTGGCGTGACCTGTGCCGTAGCAGTCACACCAATGAGAGCCAAGCGCTTTGCCTCCATTGCAGTAGAAGCAGGGGCTGACATGCTGGTGGTTCAATCTACTGTCACTACAGCCAAGCACATTTCCAAGAGTTACCACGGCCTTGTCTTCTCAGAGCTTGTTAAGGAGATTAACGTCCCTGTGGTAGTGGGTAACTGCGTGGGCTACGAAGTGGCTCTAGAACTTATGGAGAACGGCATTCATGGCATCCTGGTTGGCATAGGCCCGGGCGCTGCCTGCACCAGCCGCGAAGTTGTGGGCATTGGAGTGCCGCAGGTGACGGCGACGATGGACTGTGCTGCAGCTCGAGAAGAATACTTCCACCGCACAGGTAGATACGTGACCGTCATCACGGACGGCGGTATCCGCACTGGCGGCGATTTCTGCAAATCACTTGTTTCCGGAGCAGACGGCGTCATGATTGGAACACCCTTCGCCCAGGCGGCAGAGGCACCAGGCAGAGGGCACAACTGGGGCATGGCAACACCAGACCCGGCGCTCCCTCGCGGCACCCGCATCAGCGTGGGCACCAAGGGTACGTTGAAAGAAGTCCTGTTCGGGCCATCGTCCCGAACAGACGGTACAATGAACCTGACAGGAGCGCTCAGGGCATGCATGGGCATGGTTGGCGCGTTCAACATCCGTGAACTTCAACAGACAGAGTTGATCTACGCACCGGACATCAAGGCAGAAGGCAAGATCTACCAAATAGCCCAGGGCCGCTAGTCCAGAGAACAATCACTCACATCATCCCGGGCGTCCACTCTGGAACGCCCGCACCGTTATACATAAGTTGTGTAACCACATGAAAAGCAGGAGTATCCAATGGCAAAATGGGAATATCGGGTCATTGAGTTTGAGGACGAAGAAGAGAATCAGAATCGCACAACCGCCTACGAAGATGTCTTGAACACCCTGGGCGCAGAGGGTTGGGAACTGGTGACAGTAACGGAGACCGAGTACGTTGATGCCTTAGACCCGGACGATGAAGGCGTTGCCTCCGGCGCAACAGTTGCGTATTTCAAGCGAGAGAAGGCCTAGTTAGGGCTGCCCTAAGCAGCCCTATATTGCATATGACCGAAGAGAAAGTGCCTGTAAAAGCAACCCGGAAGAAGGCAATCCCTTCTACATCCAAGAAGCGTGAACCCAAGCGCCCTCCTCACCGCATGGGCTTCGTCTCCATCATGGGGCGGCCCAACGTAGGGAAGTCCACCCTCTTGAACACACTGCTGGGCCAAAAGCTTGCTATCACCTCTCCCAAACCCCAGACAACGCGCCAGCAACTCCTGGGTATCCTGACGCATGAGGGATACCAGATTGTTTTCTGGGATACCCCCGGATACATGCGCCGCACCCGTGACGCCCTTGACCGCCGGATGCTGAGCCACGTTCAAGAGGCTCTGCTCGCCGCAGACCTGGCGCTCTTGGTGGTGGAGCCCAGACCTCCCGGTGCAACAGAGAAACGATTGCTGACGACGCTGGTCCAGGAAGAAACGCCGACGATACTGGTCATCAACAAAGTCGATACCATAGATAAGATTTCCCTCCTGCCCCTTATGGAGTCATACCTTCAGTTGAATCCTGCTATGGAGATCATGCCCATCAGCGCACTACAAGCCGATGGTACTGACCTGCTGGTGGAACTGATGGTGAAACACCTGCCACAACGTGAAGCCGAGTACGGTGAGGATGAGGTCACTGACCGATCCGAGCGGTTCCTGGCATCTGAGTTGGTGCGTGAACAACTCTTCCGTTATTTTGGGCAAGAGATTCCCTACGATACTGCCGTGATTGTAGAAGAGTTCCAGGAGTCGGACGGCGTAGACCGGCTAAAGGATTACATCCAGGTGGTGGTATACGTGAACAAGCCATCACAGCGGCGCATCCTCATTGGCAAAGGCGGAGGCGCCATGAAGGAAGTGTCCACAGCGGCGCGGCTCCAAATGGAAGAGGTATTTGGGCGTGAGGTCTTCCTTGAGGTATGGGTGCAGGTGTGGAACGAGTGGCGCAATGACCCGATATTCCTGGAAGACGTGGGCTACTAAGCCTTAGTCTCTTCTGCTGAATCTTTGCTTCCTACTCTCACTCTGGCGTTCATCCGTGCATGAATAGCTCGCTTATACAGTGCCCGGCCCTCGCAGCAAAGGGGGCTAAGCCTCCCCTTAAACCCCATCCTTGAGCAGCCGCACCGTCTCAAACCGGATGTCCTTGCTGCCCACGCGCTCCACCAAATCCCGTAGTCTACGTTGCCCATGGTCTAGCTGCGCCTTGCCGCTCTTCACCTCCACAAACACAATCCCCTGCGGGTCGCCCGTAGCAATGCCAGGAAAGACCACGAAATCAATGGGACTGCCAAGGAACCGCGCCTCCGTGGGGTCATAGGTGAACTCATCAAAGTAGGGCGCAAGCTGCTCCGCAAAGCGCCCCCCCAGGGTCTGCCTGCTGCGTCGAAGATGGTCGCTAGACGCAGCCTCGTGTCGCAGGGTCGCACGACGCCCGCCTTTGACGAACCCTATCCAGTACACCAGCATTGCTGTAACCGCTACCACAGCCATCGCAACAAGAATCGTCTGCCAGGACACTTCAATCATCAAACTGCTCCATACTTGAGTTGGGACGCATCTCCAGCCCTCTGCCAGATAGGGATACCCGCGAGGTTTCCAGGAAATAGCCGGGCCGAACAAAACAGCGTAGTGCTTGACAATTATGGAACGAATGTTCTAATATTGCAACCACGACGCTGGCGGTGACCTTTTTCTGTCTCTATTGCGTGGCTATCAGGGACATCTCTCCTGAGGGGGTAGAGGTGTCCCTTGCTACGTCTGCACGTAACGGTATACTAGGCCAGATACTATCTAATGCTGACACCCGAAGGGAGCACCATGACTACAGCACGTTCTGACTTCAACCTTACCGGAAACCTGGCGGCCTATATGGCAGAGGCTCGCAACCGCCCACTCCCGTCTGATGTGGACCGGGAGGCCAAGCACCGCATCCTAGACAGCCTTGCCGCCATTGTGTCCGGCAGCACGTTGAAACCCGGTCAGATGGCGTTGCAGTTCGTGCGCACCCTGGGCGGCGCACCTGAATCGATGTTGATGACCACTGGCGATGTCACATCTGCAGCCAATGCAGCTATGGCCAACGGCATGCTTGGGCACTCTGACGAGACGGACGATTTCGATCCCACGTCCAAGGCGCATCCGGGCTGTAGCGTGATACCAGCGGCATGGGCAATGGCAGAGAGAGACGGCGCAACGGGCACAGACCTCCTTCGGGCGGTGGCCTTAGGCTATGACCTGGCGTGCCGGATGCTCCATGCCATGAACGCCGACCTGGTACGCAAAACCCATCGCAGCGCTGAAGGTCTAGGGTCAACGTGGGGTGCAACAGGGGCAGCCGCGTCCATCGCCAAGCTGGACTCCACCCAGATGCGCTATGTGCTGTCCTACGCAGCACAGCAGGCTTCCGGCATCTGGGCATGGGTGCGGGACGAGGAGCACATTGAGAAGTCCTTCGATTTCGCAGGGATGGGCGCACGGAACGGCGTTACAGCAGCAACCATGGTGCAGGCCGGGTTCACCGGTGTCCCCGACGTCCTGGAGGGCGAGCACAATCTGCTCGATGCGTTTTCCACTGACCCACACCCGGAGGCATTATTGGACGAACTTGGCATTAAATACAGCATCACCGGCACGGCGATAAAGCCCTACTCTGTTGGGTACCCCATACAATCGGCAATGGACGCTCTCTCCACCATTATGTCACGTGATGGCGTAACCGGCGTAGACGTGGTCAAGGTAATAGCCAAGCTCCCGACGGACGGCGCAGGCGTGGTCAACGACCGTGCGATGCCTGACGTGAATATCAGGCACTGCATCGCCCTAATGCTGATAGACGGTGACGTCTCCTTCGTGTCTACCCACGACTACGAAAGAATGTCAGACCCGGCAGTCCTTGCAATGAAGGCAAAGGTGGAACTGGTACCAGACGCAAGCCTGGTGATGGCAGAGGCGCCCCGACAGGCCATCGTTGAAGTGACGATGAAGGACGGTCGAACCCTGACCCACCACACCAAGTACGCGCCTGGCACGGCCCAGAACCC
>CAVOCU010000053.1:0-12138 GCA_963694315.1 Dehalococcoidia bacterium
TCAATATATATTTTTAGTAAGTACGTACTTATTTCATAATTAGTTCGTAGAATTCTGGGTCAATCATTGTCGATTACTCAAAACACAGACGCGCTAATATTTTTGCATTGGCACAACGTATTTCCCTGGACAGTACAACCTTTTATTGTCACCAAACAGGGCCATTTGGCCCCAACACTTCATTGACTCCCTCTTTTATTTTCATGCTAAGATGCCGCTGCAAATACGGAGGTATGGAGGGCCAATGGACACCCCAATGGACACCCCAATGGACACTATGGAAGCATTGGTCCAAGCAGTAGCAACTTGCACTGACTGTAGTCTCTGTGAGACCCGCACCCAGAGCGTTCCGGGGGAAGGGTCAAACAACCCGGAGATATTGTTCATTGGAGAAGGCCCGGGGCTCCATGAAGACCAGCAAGGGCGTCCCTTTGTAGGGCCTTCTGGCAAGCTGCTGGACGGCCTCCTCGGCCTGATTGGCCTGACCAGACCGGATGTGTACATTGCCAACGTAGTGAAATGCCGTCCCCCAAACAACCGCGACCCATTGCCAGAGGAAATCAAAGCCTGTCGAAAGTACCTTGACCAGCAGATTCAACTGCTAGACCCCAAGGTCATCGTCACGTTAGGCCGATTCTCTCTAGTGCGGTTTCTGCCCCAGGAGACCATCTCCAAGGTTCACGGCCAACCTCGACTCTGGGGGCATCGATACATCTTTCCTATGTACCACCCTGCCGCAGCCTTGCATCAAGGCAACTTGCGCCACGTATTGGAAGAGGACATGCGGAAACTTCCTGATCTTCTCCAACGTATTCAGCAAGAAGATACCCCGGAGGGCATCGTTGAAGAGACCCTAGAACCAGAGCAACTGCAGATGCTGTAGTCAGCCACCCCCTATCGAGTGTAAGATAGGCACAAGTTGGTCATGCAATAATGTGCAATCTTGATACTATCGAGGCTCGGATTTCTTAGATGCAACAAGTAGGACGCTGGCTAAAGCGGGCTGATGATTTTCCAGATCAAGCCACAGATAACAACACCCAGGACGCCCCTGTTCCTGAGCCTTTTCGCCACACGGGCCAATTCTCTAGTGTTACGCCCGGAAAACTCCGTGTCGTTCCACTAGGAGGGTTAGGCGAAATCGGCAAAAACATGATGGCACTGGAATACGGTGATGACATCATCATCGTAGATGCGGGCGTTATGTTTCCGGAAGAGGACATGCCTGGGGTGGATCTGGTCATTGCCAACACCGATTATTTGATGGAAAACCGGGACAAGGTTCGCGCCATCCTCATCACCCACGGTCACGAGGATCACACTGGCGCAATCCCCTTCGTCCTTCCCAGATTGAACGTACCGGTTTATGCGCCACGCTTGGCGCATGGCCTCATCCAAGTCAAACTCAAGGAGCATCGACTCCTTACAGCCTCAGACCTCCATCAGATTGAACCTGGTGAAGTTTTCACATTCGGTGGATTCCAGGCAGAGTTCTTCCGCGTTTGCCATAGCATCCCAGACGCAATGGGGATCGCCATCCATACGCCCGTTGGCCTTGTGGTGCATACCGGTGATTTCAAGTTTGATCACACTCCGGTGGATAAGAAACCCACCGATTTCGCACGATTAGCCGAGCTAGGCATTGAGGGAGTCACCCTCCTGCTAGCCGATTCCACCTATGCTGAGATGGAAGGGTACACGCCCTCCGAAGCGGTCATTGACGAACCCCTGCAGCGCATCATGGCGGAAGCCCCTGGCCGAGTCATGGTGGCCACTTTTGCATCGCTCATCGCTCGTATACAACAGATAGCAAATGCCGCCGATAAAGCCGGCCGCAAAGTAGCCGTGGTTGGCCGAAGCATGGTGAACAACGTAGCCATGGCGCAGCAGATGGGATACCTGGATATTCCAGACGGCGTAATCGTCCCATGGGAGAGCCTAGCAGCGCTGCCAATGGAGAAAACCGTCGTTATCATGACCGGCGCCCAGGGTGAGCCGACCTCAGCCCTTACACGAGTTGCCAACCATGACCACCGCGATATCACCCTGGCGGAAGGGGACACCATCGTGTTCTCTGCGTCGCCGATTCCTGGCAACGAGGGTCTTATCAACAAAACGATTGATAACCTCCTCAGGCAGGGAGCGCGCGTACTCCATGCTAAGAACGCCCAAGTCCACGTTCATGGACACGCCAGTCAAGAAGAACTCAAACTCATGCTCCGAATGATTAAGCCTCGTTTTTTTGTTCCTATCCACGGAGAATATCGGCATCTCGTCGCCCATGCCGGGATTGCCGCACGTATGGGCGTACCAAAGGAACGAATATTCGTCATGGAAGACGGCGATGTGCTTGAGCTAAACGATCAAGACGCTAAGGTAGTGGATCGATTTCCAGCAGGCCACATCTTCGTTTTGGGGCGTCGCCTCTGGGACCCCTCCAACAACGTATTCAAGGATCGCCAGTCGTTAGGGCGGGATGGCGTCATTGTTGTTGCCGTTACCGTAGAGACCGCCACCGGCGACCTGAAAGGGATGCCGGCGGTAACCGCCAGTGGATTTGAAGCCCCTGAGGACCATGACGTGATTATGGCTCAAGCATGCCAACGGTTGAAGGAAGTTCTAGGCCAACAGCAATGGGATCAAGACCAACCAGAAAACGCACTGAAACAGCGCGCTTCCGATGTGCTTGGCAAGTTCCTACGAGACAAGACAGGCCGTCGCCCCGTAGTTTTGGTGGTAGTTTCCCAGGTATAGCCAAAACAGGGAACCTCATGCGCGCCTCACGCGTTTAGTATAATGTAGCCTCTCACTCTTCCCCCACACTCTTGAGGTAACCATTATATTGGAAACGCACGACAATCAAGGCTGGCAATTCACCCTCTTCGGAATCCCTATACCCTTTATTGGTAGGCGTGAATCACAATCCGGCCGTAACCTGCAACTGCTCCTTGCCATAGCAACCCTCGTTTCCGTAGCTGGAGTTGTGGCGGTAGCTACGTGGTGGGCCCCAATCCAGGCCGGCAGAGAGTCCCTCTGGTTGTCATTCCAATACACCGTGATAGCAATAGGCACCTGGGTGGTACTATCAGGTCTGGCCATCTGGAATCGCCCGGCGCTTATCTCCAATAAAGCCAATCTGTTCTTGGCCGGATTCATACTGATTCCAGTCGTCGCAGGTTCATTGCAGCTATCAGAACCTCATTTTGGTGGAACCTTTGGGGAGCGAGTTATCGGTCCCACAGCCACCGGAGGTATTATACGGATAGCTGGCATCTTTGCCCTAGCGCTGATTGTGAGCGCGCCCCGCACAACATTGCTCCTGCTTCGGCAAGGAGCCGCCGTTGCCCAACAGCTTGGCGTTTGGGTAGGAATGCGCTCCACAGAGTGGTCTCAGCGGCTCGGCACGAGCGTTAAGCTCCTCAAATTGGATATGTCCTCCTTGGCGCACAAAACATGGCGTCTAGCGCAGAAGGCCATAGGCCAATACCGTCGCTATCCCATCCACCTGATTCTCATAGCCTGGACCAGCGCTGGGGTAATCTGGGCGTTTCGATTCGTTCAGCAACGGTTCAATCGAAGCAAACCAGATGTGGACACCTCCACCGACCCCGTACTGGCCTACGCGGTTTTTCATGGCCGCTCAGAAGGTCTAGCCGTCGGAGCGCCCCCCAATCTCAATTACGAATCTGAACTTCCCATAGGTACCTCAGCCTTGGATAACCTTCCCCCGTGGCTGCGGGATGAAGAACCCGAAGACGATGGCAACTATGTGCCATTGCCAGGGATTGAAGACGAGATTGACGTAGAGAACGATGTTCCGTTCCCTGAAGTTGAAGAAGCAGAACCTGCAGTCGTAGAAAGCGTACTTTCAGACGATACGGATGAAGAACCTGACAATGCCCTAGTCACCGCAGGATTTGATGACATTGGCGATGACCTCCCTGGAGACGAACCACTACCTGTGGTTATAGACCTCAGCAGTGAGGAGGTTCGTAGCGGAGGGACTATTAGCTCATCCAAATTCAGTTGGGCAATTCCTCCCCTGGATTTGCTCAACGTGGGAGAACACCGCGTAATCGCAGATGAAGAGCATCAAGCCACCGCTAGACTCATTGAACAAACCCTCAGTGAATACAACATTGAAGTCACTGTAAAGGAAATTAGGCCGGGCCCTGTGGTCACTCAGTACGGATTAGTCCCTGGATGGGTCAGACGTTACCGTGAAGTCAAAGAGCGGAACCCTGACGGGTCTCAAGCCCGGGGCGAAGACGGAAAGATGATAAGCAGCCGCGTGGAGGACAAGACCCGGGTTAAAGTCGATCACATCCTCGCAAGAGAAAAAGATCTTGCGTTAGCCTTAGCTGCCCCTAGCTTGCGGTTTGAAGCGCCGGTTCCAGGCGAGTCCTTTGTTGGGCTTGAAGTGCCTAACTCTCGCAGAGAAGTGGTGACACTCCGCTCCATTCTGGAGAGCGGTGCATTCCAGTCACTGCAAAAGAAGGCCAAGCTGCCCGTTGCCCTTGGACAGGGTAGTGGAGGCGAGCCGGTCATCACTGACCTTGCTGACATGCCCCACCTCTTAATAGCAGGAGCTACAGGCAGCGGCAAGAGTGTTTGTATGAACACCATCATCTGTTCATTGATGATGCAATTGACACCCCTTGAACTTCAGATGTACCTGGTAGACCCCAAACGAGTTGAGCTTACTGCCTACAACGGGCTACCCCATCTAGCAGGCCCTGTACTGGTGGAAGCTGACCAAGCTGTGCCCGCGCTCCACGCGCTCATCGCGGAAATGCAGTCTCGGTACAAGCGTTTTGAAGCACAGGGTGCCCGGAATATCCAGGGCTACAACGCCAAAATGTCAAAACAAGAAGACCGTATACCCTATTTGATGCTGGTCATAGATGAGCTTGCAGACTTGATGATGACTTCCCCAACAGATGTTGAATACGCACTCTGTCGTTTAGCGCAGCTTGGCAGAGCAACGGGCATTCATTTGGTAGTCGCTACACAGAGGCCTTCCGTGGATGTCTTAACAGGACTAATCAAAGCTAACTTCCCAAGCAGAGCAAGCTTTGCAGTTTCATCCCAAGTGGACTCTAGAACCATTTTGGACGGCGCTGGTGCAGAAAAACTTTTGGGCCGCGGCGATATGCTCTTCATGGCCACCAATGCCGCTAAACCCAAACGCGTTCAGGGCACATACATCTCCGACGAAGAGGTTGACGCGATTGTGGCCTTCTGGCAAAAGCAAAAGGGCACGTTTGCACCTGCAGTGAAGGTTGACCTAGCTCCGGCCGAGGAAGATGAAGACACAATGCTCCAGGATGCTCAGAGCCTGGCCATCAAGCACAACCGTATCTCAGCATCCTTGCTGCAACGCAAACTCGGCATCGGGTATGCAAAAGCCGCAAGCCTGCTGGACCATCTAGAAGACAGGGGCATTGTGGGCCCCGGAGACCCAGGAAAGTCACGAGAAGTAATTATACTAGGCTAACCCCATCGTATCTAGAAGCGTTATAGGGGTGAGAAGATTGCGTTAGCATCAGATGAAGGTGCCAACGCCAAGGGGACTAACAGTGGCAAGGGGACTAACAGAGGTTCTCAGTGTGTTATTCGGCCGTAGAGGAAACCTCGGTGGCCAAGGCACGCTTGTCCAAGAAAACTGCTTGATGTGCGATGCTCCTCTTTTGGAGTCAGAGCTCTACAAGCAAGCTCGCGTGTGTCCAGAGTGCCGCTTCCACTACAGCATCTCAGCTCGTGAGCGTATACAACTTCTTGCTGACCCCAAAAGCTTCAAAGAGAAATTCCGTACGATCAACTCTCTAGACCCATTGGCTTTTAGCGGCAAAATCACCTATCGGACCCGCATTTTCGATGCACAAAAGAGCACAGGTCTTACAGAAGCCGTTGTAGTAGGCCAATGCAAAATAGAAGGAATATCAACCGTCCTAGTGGCGCTGGACTTCAGCTTCTTGGGCGGCAGCATGGGCATTGTAGTTGGAGAAAAAATTGCTCTGGCCTGTGAATTAGCAGGCAAGAAGCATTTGCCATTGGTAGCTATCATCACCAGCGGGGGTTCAAGGCTTCAAGAGGGAGCACTCTCCCTGATGCAGATGGCTAAGACCGCCACAGCGGTGAACGCGTTGCACAGGAAAGGTCTACCATACATTGCCGTCTTCGCAAACCCCACTACAGGGCAGTCATACGCAAGCTTTGCTAACCTGGCTGACGTGCTGCTGGCAGAACCAGGAGCCCTCATGGGGGTTGCCCCTCTACGCGTCATTCAGGAGATGGCAGATCATCCATTGCCCACAGAATCACACACTGCAGAGTCGCACCTGAAAAACGGCATGCTTGACGCCGTAGTAGACAGGGAAGAACTCAGGGGCACATTGTCGTCGCTTATGCTTCGCTTGGTACCGGCAAAGACCAAAGTCCGGTTGCTGCGGCCAAGAGAGCGTGAACAAAAGCCTAAAGGCGCAATAGATCCATGGGAAGCGGTTCAACGCTCCCGACATCCCGAACGACCTACTGCCCGCGACTACATATCAAGGGTATTCGGCGACTTTGTCGAGATTCACGGTGACCGCCTGATGGCCGACGACCCCAATATCATCTGCGGTGTGGGTGATTTGTATGGGGCAAGCGTCATGGTAGTCGCACAGCAGCGGGCACCACGGCCCGCAGGAGAGCCACCTGGGCCTTATATTGGCCCAGGTGGGTTCCGTAAGGCTCAGAGAGCCATGCATATGGCAGTTAAATTCGGTGTTCCCCTGATTACGCTTATAGACTCTGCTGGGCCAGCGCAGACACTAGAAGCTGAAGAGGGGGGGCTGGGCCACGCCATTGCCACAACTATGGCAAAAATGGCTAACCTTCCAATCCCTACCGTAGCCGTTATTCTAAGCGAAGGTGGCAGGGAAAGCGGTTTGGCCCTGAGCATTGCTGATCAGATATTGATGCTAGAAGGCGCAACCTACGCGTCAATGTCTCCTGAGACTGCCGCTTCAATGCTGTATAGAGACGATAGCCGTGCAGAAGATGCTGCCCACTCCTTACGTCTGACCGCCACGGACGGCCTAGAGATGAAGATTATAGACAAAATAGTCCCTGAACCCGTCGGAGGCGCACACACAGACCCAGAAGCCTCGGCATACACCCTGGAGAGGGCGTTGGTAAGAGCTGTCGCCAAAGTGCAGGGAGTCCCTGTAGGCCGGCTCCTCAGCAGACGGCACAAGCGTTTCCGCAACAAGGGAGAGTACACCATCTATTACCACCAGTTTTTGTCCAGAGAAGTAGAAGAACTTGAGGGATATGAAGTCAAAGAGGAAAAGGACGAAAAAGGTGGCCGCGCAGCAAAAACAAAGAAGGACACCAAAGTCATCTTGTTTCCGGGAGTCACTGCAGACCTAGAGGGGGAAGATGCCGAAGACTTGGCTCCTGACCCTGCGCCACAAGATACGCCCTGAAGCTACGGGAAAAAGCTATAGAGAAGGGCCTCCTTCGTTTGAAGGGGGCCCTTCTGACGTTACAAAGAGTCTATAGCCATGCCATTCCAGTTACTGGATGGCAAAGGCCGCTTGAACACTCACTCGAATCTGTGCTTCTCCAGCACTAATGGGAGTAGGTGCAAAGGATGAAGCAGCCATTGCAAGGTCTCCTCTAGATTCTACCGTATTGTAGCTAGGAGTGCTGCTGGACTCAGAAATAAACACCAGTTGTCCCAGGGTCACACCAGCAAGATCTGCTAGTTCCTTTGCCTTCTCCAGAGCCTCCTGAACTGCCAACTCCCGAGCTTGGATTTTTAGGGGCGAAGGGTCGTCAATAGAGAAGCTAATCCCGTTCACTCTAACCAAATCTCCGCCTGCTTCAACCACGCCATCCAAAAGAAGCCCGATCTGGTCAAGCTCACGAATCTTCACAGATACAGTATTGGTCACTTGGTAGCCCGTCAGCACTTGCTCATTGGTACGTAAGCCATTGGAACTCAGTTTCTCCTGGTACGTGTACTGAGGAGAGATGTTGAAGGACTGGGTACGGATATCCCGTTCAGCAACGCCGTTGGCGGTAAGGAACGCAACAATTGCTGTCATAGACACTGCCGCCTGACCACGTGCCACCGAAACCGTGGAAGCGCTTGCCTCTACACCCAGGTTCAAGTTGGCAATGTCCGGTTCAGTAACCATCGTTCCAACGCCATTGACCCAAATACCGGCCTGCTGCCCACCAGCAATCCCTGTAGCCGTTCTACCAGCAAAGTCGGTCAAGCCACTCACAACGCCCACTGGCGCATCAATTGGAAAGGTTGTTGAGCTAGGGGCTGCAGGGTCGTCGCTGCTACAAGCAGCAGCTAAGGCCAGAACGGCGATAAGGGATAGTCCGAGGAATACTCGAGGAAAATGGAAGCGATACATGATGATGTCTCCTGCTATTTTTCTTGGGGGTGTCCCCTTCAAGGAAAAGGACGTGAGCAGGAGGCATTAGGTTCCCGGGAGGAACCTTACAGGGAAGAAGAACGGCGATGTAGGAAGAAGTTGAAACCACCAAGCGCCAGTGTTAGCGCCAAGAGGCCAAGCTCCAGCGGCCATAGGCCCAACGCAAACCCACCATCCTGTATGAGGCTTGGTTGCACGTTGGTTGAGCCAATCATATCGTCGGTAATTTCCACGGAAGCAGATGTTCCAGCATCAAAAACTCCATCTTCACCCACCGCCAAAGACTTCTCTGGGCCAGCCGGAGTTCCAGTAGTGATAAGAGGAGCGGACTCCGTCATACCTACCTGGATTGGAACTTCAGGTGAGGAGCCAAATCCGCCAGAGAGGTCTCCAGAAAATACAACGGCCAACGCCATTGCAGCTCCGGCAAACGCTACCCGTAACCCCATAATCGGTGCAGGTGACCACCATGAACGAGAGGGTTCCGGAGACCAAGCTGTAGCAGCTGGCACCGGGATAGCGAAACTTCTTGGGGCAGGAACGGTAGGCATGGAACGGAGGATACCAATGACAGCACGCAGGTCGTCCACCTCTTGAACGCAAACATCACACGACGCCATATGGAGATCAACTTCCCCCATCTCTTTGGTGCGCAAAGCACCATCCAGATATGAGGAAATCATTTCCTGAGAAATGTGTTCGTCCACTGAGCCTCGTGTAAAGAGTTTCATTCGTCTACCCTCCACTATCCAGAACGGAGTTGCCCAGGCAAAAGTTCCCGCTGAGTTGAAAGCGTCGCTCGCATGGCCTCCCGCGCGCGGCTGAGTCTCGATTTTACTGTGCCAACTGGAGTTTTCAGAATTTGTGCTGCCTCTTCATAACTGAAAGCCTGGATATCCACCAAAATTAGCACCACGCGTTGGTCCTCTGCCAGTTTTGTGAGAGATTCCTGTATGAACCCGGATAACTCGCGTCGGACTGTATAGTCTTCAGGCGATTCTTCAGTACTGGAGACACTAAACGTGGGGTTTTCCACCAGCGCGTCAAGTGAGGTGTTGCGTCGAACATGAGCAGAACGTAGGTGGTCGCGGCAGGCGTTGGTGGCAATACGGAAGAGCCATGCACGGAAGTTTCCAGAGGCAAACGTGTGGAGGGCACGGTACGCAGAAACGAATGTTTCTTGGGTAATGTCCTCCGCCACGGCGGATTCCCCCACCATACGAAGAGCTACGTTGTAGATCGGTGTCTGGTACTGGAGCACCAGACTGTTGTAGGCTTCTGCATCGCCTTGCTTGCTGGCCTGCAGAAGCAATTCTTCATCCATGGCCACCCTGCCATAACAATGTAGGCGAAGTATACCATAATCAGCAGCATTGGTCATTATGACAAAATACTCGTCCCAATAATGGGGGAAGAGGTACTACACAATAACCGGTTCGAATCGTTATAGTTAACGGGACGTAGAAGCGTTCCAGCGGTAAGCGAGGCGAAATAGTGCGCGGGTTTCTTTTTGAGTCATTAGAAACAATCCTTCTGGCCCTGGCGGTGTTTCTGGTACTTCAAGCCAGTGTCCAAAATTTTCGAGTAGACGGCTTCAGCATGGATCCAACCCTAGCAAACGGACAGTACCTCCTGGTAAACAAGTTGGTATATGAGTCAGTCCCCTTTCAATCAGAAGCAGCATCAGAGGAACCGGGGGCGAGTGGTACCCAAAGCTGGGTTTACCCCTTTCATGCACCTCAACAGGGAGATGTCATCGTGTTCCATGAACCCAGCGATCGAACAAGGGATTTTGTAAAGCGGGTCATTGGAGTACCCGGAGACACCGTGGAAATACAATTCGGGACAGTTTGGGTGAATGGAACAATTTTCCCTGAACCGTATCTTGTTAAGCGCGACACCAGTAACCTAGCCCCAGTGGAGGTTCCGCAAGGCTTTTACTTCGTATTAGGTGATAATCGACCCGTTAGCTATGACTCTCGAGAACTTGGCCCTATCCCTCAGGAAACCATCATCGGTAAAGCATGGTTCTCCTACTGGCCGCTATCCAATCTACATATTCTCAGCTCTGGATTAGCTTTATTTCGTTAGGTGTTTAGCTTCAATAAATTATTGTTTATCGATTGATTACCGTTTGTTTTTCATTTAGTTTTCGACATTACTACCTGACAGTTTTCGTATTTGTTGCTACAATCACTCAGCGTGGGCCGTTAGCTCAGTTGGCAGAGCACCGGACTTTTAATCCGGGTGTCCAGGGTTCGAGCCCCTGACGGCCCACCACACCACCACTCCCCGTATCTACCGCTCTCACCAACTAGGTGTCAGATCGTTCCAACACAAAGCTCCTCTTTCCATTCCTATTCACCGCATTCAAATTCATGTGGCCCATAGTGCGGTTTAAGGCAGAAGCTACCAAAAGGACATCCGCTCCAGCATGCCGAAAAATCATATCTGTCAGACGAGGCGACCCCAGCTTAAACTTAAACCCATCGCCTTCAGGGATTAAACGCATAACTTCACCATCAGGGTGAGCTGCGTCAATACGGCCCTTGTAGAGCGCTTCTAGGGCAACTTCCGTTACTTGAAACATGATTGGGGAAGTATACCAATGAACCGGCATAGTAGTGAACCTGCTGAAGCAAGTAGGCACATGATTCATAGCAATGGCCCCAAAGCAATGGAAAGTAGGGGATAACACAGGGTTGCGTCACCCTGCGGGCACGGTTGAAGGATAATGAACTGAGGTATACCTAGGGGGAAGAACCGTTACCTAGAGAAACTGTGCATCGCAACCCGCTGACTCACTGGCTTTCAGTGACCTGCAACAGTCGTTCCACCAACGTAGTGGCGGCAAAAATCTTGAAGACATACCCATCGGCGCCAGCTTGAACACTTCGATTCAAATAGTCACCTCCGTAGGCACTGACCACCACCACTTTTACATCTGGAAATTTGCTTTTTATGCGCCTTGTCGCTTCAAGTCCATCCATCCCCGGTATAAGCAAATCCATAGTAACCACGTCTGGAATCATACCGCCAAGGACCTCCAAGGCTTCCTCACCGGATGCCGCTTCTCCAATCACCGTCAGCCGAGGGTCCTTCTCTACTAGGCGTCGCTGCACCTCTCGAACCTCCGGCTCATCCTCCACCAAAAACACTTTGACCACACGCACAGATGTCTTCTCCATGATCCTTTATCCCTGTAAGACGAGTTGCGTTTGGATATTCCGTTCTAGCTGTTCCAAGGTGAATGGCTTACTCAAACAAGCATTCCCTGCGCTTGCCAGAAAGCTTTGTGTTTCGTCATTGAGGGAATCCCCGGTAAGGAAAATTACTCGCTTCACAAACATTGAATTCCACGCCTTAAGCTGATCAAAGAGTTCCTTCCCATTCATACCCGGCATTCTCAGATCCATCAAGAAAACATCATAGGTATTGGCTTGCATTGCCTGCCAACCCTCCTCGCCAGAATGAGCAATGTCCACAACCTGCCCTGATCGCCGCAAAGATTCCGCTAAGAGGTCGGTAATCAGCGGTTCATCGTCCACTACCAGAATCCGCTTACCCGTTATACGGGGAAACATTCCGCCTGGATCGGGTTCTTCTTGCTCTATTTCTATCACCGGAAGATCAACATGGAACGTTGCACCCTGCCCAAGCTCACTCTCTGCCCAAATGGTTCCCCGTGAGCTTGAACCCA
>CAVOCU010000054.1:0-11921 GCA_963694315.1 Dehalococcoidia bacterium
GGAAATTCTAAACAATACCTCCGCATGGAATGTCACGTCAGGTGAACCATTCAGTGCGGTTTCTTTGGATAAGCTAGGTGGAGACCCCGATGCAGCTATGCAGCCGCCGGTGGGCACGGGCGCTTATCAGTTCGTGGCTGGAGTCCATGGTATGTCTTGGAATGTAGAGCGCGTTCCTTATGACCACTGGCGCTACACTCCAGATTGGGAGGAGATTGAGTTCCGTTGGATAAATGAGAACTCCACTCGCATGGCTGGTTTACTCGCTGGTGAAATTCATTTGACCGACCTTCCCTCTGATCAAATCCAAGAAGCTGCCAGTAAGGGAATGGTTGTAGGTACAGCGAACGTACTGACTAGGGAACGAGCCATCCTGTTCCAGGGCCCGATTATTGACAAGAGCTACGCCAACTACAAGGAACAGGGCACCGCCTGCGGTTACGCCTGGTGCGACTCTGCTTTGCTTGATGTTAAAGTGCGTAAGGCTTTGAGCAAGGCTATTGATCGCGACGCGATCAATGCCGCCTATTTCAATGACACTGGTATTGAAAACCACAACCCTCACTTCTTGAATGACCGGTCATACTGGAACCCAGACTGGGACAGCCGGTTCCAGGCAGAATATGGCTACGACCCAGCAGCAGCAAAGGCCCTGCTGAGCGAGGCTGGTTACGGACCATCTAACCCACTGGTATTGAGCATGGAAGCGATGGTTGGTGGATTCCCTGAAGAGCAGGATTTGATGGAGACTGCGGCAGGGTACTTTGCAGCAATCGGCGTTAAACCCGAGCTTGACCAGCGCGACTCTGCAGCAATTAGGCCAACTGATAGGGCTTTTGGCTGGGTCAACCGGCTAGAGTATATGTCCAGTAACATTGTGGACCTCCAAGCATTCCGTGTTCACCACTGGTCCGGCTCGGCGCCGAGGGGCGGCTTTGAGCTCAAGGAGCTGGACGCCGCTATCGACTATCACCGAGAGATAGTTGATTCCGAAGAGGTCTTCAAGCGCTTACGACAGACGGGAGACACGGTATTCGACCTCCACATTGCAATCCCGCTGCACTGGATAGCTCAGGAGTTGATTTACAACCCTGACGTCATTGCATCCTACGAGTTCTCAGGAGTACCTCTTGGACCGATCGCCAACTTTGAGCAGATTCTGGCCGTCAAGAAGTAGCTTCGACCACACGTTTCAATAGAGACTGAGAACTGGGTGGCACGATATTTCGTGCCACCCAGTTTATTCTTTAGGGGTAACTCTGCGCAGTTATAGGTTGACGTTACATAAGGTGCCTCATAGAATGCCCTGAATCATTAGCGGAGGGAATGCATGGAAGGCACACCAACCGGCCTGGGCTCAAGCTTTCGGGCGAACATCGTCCGAGTGAAGACGTTTTGGGAGATTGGCCACCAGCTTGCAGGCGACCCCAGTATCACCTACGGTGGCAACCGTGTCATGACCATAACCGTAGGCAGCGGTGCCCACGAGAAATTTCAACCGTGGACATGGCCTTTGTAAACCCGTCAGCGTGTCTCACGCAAGCGTACAAGGGCACCGGGCTCTTCACCCCCCCCCTTTACCCTTACGCGTTGTGGCCAGCTACCCTTCCTGGGACAGATTTGTCGTAGTGGCCCACCCCAGAATTGGCATCACGCTCCTTGCGGAAATCAAGAAACGACGTATCCCGGTGCGAATGCCCGTCCGGGAGGACCCTACCCACTCCACCTTGGTGCTGCTCAACCAAATCCTCGCCGTACACGGATTTACCCTGGCGGACATTGAGTCATGGGGAGGGAGCTTCCAACTCAACGGACCTCCCCACGATCAACGCAGGATGGACGCGTTTTACGTCGATGAACTGGACATCATCTGCGACGAGGGCATTCCAACGATGTGGTTTGATGAGGCCCTTAAACACGGTATGCAGCCAATTACACTTGAGGACGAGATTTTTGAAGTGATGGAGGCCATCAGGTGGCGGAAGGTGACGATACCTGCCAAGAGGTTCCCGCACCTGACGCAGGACTACGGCTCCATCGACTTCAGCGGCTGGCTCATCTACACCCGGGCGGGGTTGGACGATAAGACGGTGTACAAGGTCTGCGCGGCTATCCATGCCAAGGATAATGCTAGGGGACTCCTATACGGACATCAACCAGGTGTGGCAGGAGACACCAGCTACTCCGGTGGACGTTCCCTTTCATCCTGGCGCGTTGCAGTGGTACAAAGAGCAGGGCTAGGCCCTTGACCCATAGCTTATGACTGTTACTCTATGGGACTGAACCCCCACCCAAGCCCTTCCTCAGAGAGGGGAGATAACTCACTATTAGGCGGTTACTATGGCAGACCACACGTATGACATTGCAGTTGTTGGCGGCGGGATATTGGGCATCGCCACGGCTATGGAACTCACGCATCGCTTCCCCAAGCTCACGGTTGGCGTGGTGGAGAAGGAGAATCGGCTAGCAGCCCATCAGACGGGCCACAACAGCGGCGTCATCCACACCGGCATCTACTACAAACCTGGCTCGTTGAAGGCGAAGAACTGCGTGACGGGCGTTAGCTCTCTGCTGGCGTTCTGCGACGAGAACAACATCAAGTACAATTTGTGCGGCAAGGTCATCGTTGCTACGCGAGAGGATGAGCTTGGCCGCCTCGACGATCTGTATGAGCGAGGGGTGGCGAACGGCGTCCAGGGCTTGGAGATGATTGGGCCTGAACGATTGAAGGAGATTGAACCCCACGCGGCGGGGATCAAAGCGCTCTACTCTCCAAACACCGGCATCATTGACTATACCGAAGTGACTGAGGCGTATGGGCGTAAATTCCAGGAGAACGGCGGCGAGATACTGACGGACACCAAGGTAGAGGACATCAAGAAGGGCAGTGACGGCCGGGTCACGCTGGTGACAAACCAGGGCAATGTCAGCGCCAAGTACATGGTCAACTGCGCCGGGCTGTACGCGCACTCTATAGCCCACAAGATGGGTGTGCCGTATGACCTCCGCATCATCCCCTTCCGAGGCGAATATTTCACCCTTTCACCAGAAGGACAGGCTTTGGTGAAGGGGCTTATCTATCCAGTGCCGGACCCGCGCTTCCCGTTCCTGGGAGTGCACTTCACTCGTGGCATCCACGGTGATGTAGAGGCGGGGCCGAACGCGGTGCTGGCCTTTGCCCAGGAGGGGTACACCAAGTTTAAGATCAATGTGAAGGAAACGATGGCCACCCTGGCCTTCAAAGGTTTCTGGATCATGGCAGCCAAGCACTGGAAGACCGCGTACCAGGAGTACTATCGCTCTTTCAGCAAGGGTACCTTCACCAAATCGCTGCAACGGCTGGTTCCGGAGATTGAGA
Source organism: Dehalococcoidia bacterium (assembly GCA_963694315.1). Lineage (GTDB taxonomy): Bacteria > Chloroflexota > Dehalococcoidia > Lucifugimonadales > UBA1127 > UBA1127. The sequence continues at coordinate 3,359 of CAVOCU010000054.1, forward strand.
AGCGCCACCTCACGGGCGGGGGCTCGGGAGTGCGGGCGCAAGCCGTGGAGCGCAACGGGTTCCTTGTAGATGACTTTCGCATCAGCCAGACGGAGAACGCCATCCACGTGCGCAACGCGCCATCGCCGGGGGCCACGGCATCGCTGTCGATTAGTCGAGGCATCGTGGACTTGGCGGAAGAGGCGTTTGGCCTGGGGGCGTAGGTGTTAATAACCGTTGCGGCGTGTTGACACGATGCAAGGAGAATTGTAGCCTGCTGGTGGTTTCCAGACATTTTAGATGGAGGGTTGTTAATGCTGACGCATGAAGAGAACGATATGTTGACCCAGACAGGTAAAGGCACCCCAATGGGGGAGCTGTTCCGTAGGTTCTGGGTTCCAGCTTGTCTTTCAGAAGAGGTTCCCGGCGCTGACTGCCCTCCGGTACGAGTGAAGCTGATGGGTGAAGACCTCATCGCCTTCCGCGATAGTGATGGCAAACCCGGGTTGGTGGATGCCTACTGCCCCCACCGTGGTGCGCCATTGTTCTTCGGTCGCAACGAGGAGTGTGGGATTCGTTGTGTCTATCATGGCTGGAAATTTGATGTGACCGGGAAGTGCGTAGACTTACCGAACTCCCCTGAAGGGGAAACGTACAAAGACAAGATCAGCCTTACGGCATACCCGGCCTTTGACGCGGCAGGGATGATTTGGGCGTATTTGGGCCCGAAGGATCAGGAGCCGCCAAAGCCTGCCTTTGATTGGCTGGACTTCGGCCCAGACCGGACGTACGTGCGCAAGTACCACCTGCGCTGCAATTTCTTCCAGGCCATTGAAGGTGACTATGACCCTAGCCATGCGGCGTTCCTCCACACAACACGAGACCTCAACGTACCAGGGGCCATTGAGAACGCGGCTCCTGCTCTGGGAGCAATGCTAGGGAACAAGAGCTTCCTGCGGCTGAAGTACGTCTCCTTTGATGAGACCGACTACGGTATGTTGCAGGTAGCGGTGACGCCGGAGGGGGACGGTACGCAGACGGTGTCTGCCAGCCAGTTCTACCTGCCGTGTTTTAGCTCTGCGGGTATTGCGGGTGCGGGAGTCTTCTCCAGCAACATGCGTATCCCCATAGATGACGATAGCTGCTACATGTATCGCTTCCGCTGGAGCTACGAGCCATTTTTGCAAAAGCAGGTTGAAGAGGATCGGTACGGAAACTTCACCTACCCGGAGCAGATACCAGGCTCGTTCATGGCGGTGGAGAACAAGGACAATGAGTATTTGATTGACCGCGTGGCACAGAAGAATTTTTCCTATACCGGAATCAAGTCGTTCCCAATTCAGGACTTGGCGCTGGTAGAGGATCAGTGGGGTAGCAGGGCTGACCGATCGCTTGAACACCTGGTCACGTCTGATGAGCCCATTATGCATGTGAGGCGCAGGCTGCTGAACGCTGCTCGAGAGTTGATGGAGGGCCAGGAACCCGCCGGGCCGCATAACCCTGAGGGCTTCAAGGTTCACACAGCGCGGATGAAGGTGGCTGCGGACATGCCGGTGACAGAGGCCATTGAGCAGATTAAGAAGCAGACTATAGGGCCGGTGTCACCGACCCAGGTACACTCAGCCTAGGTTCCTATCTGCAACGGGTCTGCAATGCCCTGTAACGTCCGGATGAGGGACATCACGGTGAGCCTGCCGGTGCGCGGGTTCTCCGTGGGGATGTTCTCTATCTCTATGTGCAGCCTGCCGAACTCGCCTTCTACTTCTATATCGTGACAGTTCCGCTCAAGGCCGGGGACTGCAATTATGCGTATGCGCGTTAGGTCAGGGCCGATGCCAGCTAGGCTGACGGCGGCAGACACGTTGACGTTGGCCGGGAACCCTCTGCATGCCTCTCTGGCTGTGCCGGAGAATATCTCCTGCTCCTCAGTGAAGCCGAGGACCGATACACCCCTCTCCACGAGGTATGGCGAGCCTTCTAGCGCTTTCAGTGGCTTGCGGGTGGTCATGGTGACGTGGTCAATTCTGCCGGTTGATGCAGACTTGATGCCGTCCAGCCCTGCTATCGCCCCAGAGGGGGCATAGAGCTTACAGCCTCGCTCTTTGGCCAACTCAAGGGTCTCCGGGTGATCCAAGAGAGCACCGATGCTGATAGCCATGAGGTCTTTGCCAGCCTCGAACGTCGCACGGGCAAGGTCAGGGACTACGCTACCGCCGGCGGCTTCTACAACCAGGTCTGAGCGTGCGATAAGCTCATCGCGGGAAACGTACTCTGGGGGCTGCTCAAGGGTGGCAAGGAATGCGCGGGCGGTTTCTTCTGTCCTGCTGGTGATGGCTACGATGGGGAGCGTCAGCGCACCCGACTCCGCTGCCTTCAACAATGATTGACCAACTGCGCCACATCCGACGATACCAATGGTTGTCATTGATGTGAACCACCCTTCTTATGAATTAAATTACCACCTTCTGCAACTGCGGCACTACTGTAGCACGTATCCAACGGTGTATCTACGGTGGATGCAATCTGGTAAATTTTTAGTGCGGTCAGCGGCCATCTGCTCTGCAGACGAAGCAATCGCAACAAAAAAGAGGAAACATGACTTATATAGACCTAGTTAAAGTATCCAGGGACAACTACAAGATATTGATGGAGAACGACGCGGTAAAGGTGCTGGAAATGAACCTGAAAGCAGGCACCTCCGATGTGGAGCCCAAGTAACGCTTACGGCAGTGGCTTTCCCGTAGTCCTTGTATGGCTGATGTTGCAGGACTTGGTTCTCTCCCCTCTGACAGGCAAGGACAAACCGCTAACCCTGTAGCTTGCAGGGGTGACTCCTTCTCATTGATAAGCAGTAACCCTTTTGATTATTTTGTTCAGCCTCACAGTGACCGTGAATCATGCCGGTTGACGATGTTTGGACTCCGCTGTGCCGATAAGCTGACTGTAGTGATAAACAAAGCATTAATGGTCAGTCAAGGACAGCAGGAGGTTACGAGATGAAGATGATCACACGGATGGTCACACTAGGATTGGTGCTCGGGGCGATATTGATGGTCACAGCCTCTAGCCTGCTGGCTGATTCCTCCGTTGAATTCAAGCTGTCTCCCGGATGGACACTCATCTCTGCGCCCTTTGTTCTGGCAGACCCGGCCATAGAGATTGTTATTCCGGCAACCCAGCCGATTGATGTGGTGATGGAGTGGGACGCAGCGGCAAACATGTGGTACGTTTCCCGCCGCGATGCCAAGACGGGGCTGTTTGAAGGGGATGTGAAGACCATTCGTCCAGACACCGGCTATTTTGTCCGGGCAACCAGCGCAGCTACGTTACACTGGCAACAGGCGCAGCCGGTACCAGCAGGCTACCAGTCAACTGTTCCCGCGGAGAAGGGTCTGACCTTGGTGCCAGTGTTGAACAGTTCACGGCCTATGCCCTACGCACTGGCTGCCGACGATTACCTGGAGGGCGTTGACTGGATGAAGGCGTTCACGTTCAACCCCGATACCTCCAAGTGGACCACCGTTAAGCGGGGGGAGACGATTGAAGTTGGGTACGGCTTTGACAACCCCTGCACCGAGGCCTGCCAGGCAAGTGCATATGAGGATAGGGACTTCAACGAGGTGTTCACGCCGCTGGACATCGTAGAGGTGAAGGCACCACTGTTCATGGGGCACGCATACTGGCTGTACACCATGGATGAGGACTCAATCCTCCCGTAACCCATAAACGTTGAACAAAAAAGAGCCCCTTCCATAATTTTGGGAGGGGCTCTTTTCTTATGGTGCAATCATCGATGCTAGGCGGGTGTGTACTCCGGGGAATAGTTCGCTTTCTGGTAGAACTCATCATGGAGCGCCGTTCGCCAATCAACGTCAGTCGGCAGAATCTTCTCTATAGCTCGCAGGTCATAAATGTTGGTGCCCAGCCCTGGCGGGTCTCCGCCGTCCTCTACCGTCCTTGAGGCTGCCATCATCAATTTACGTGTCATGATGATGGCCCTGTCGGTGGTACCAAGGTGTTCCTGGGTGCGATCACAGATTGGCCCCATGCTCTCCTGTACGGCTCTATCCTGGGTGTTAATCCCATTGATGCCGGTGTAGTTGTTCGTTCGCTGCATCTCACGGTCCAGGAAGTAATCGTTGTCAGCGTTTGCTACGGAGCGGAATCCGTTGGTAGGATCGATGTCCTTGTACATCTCATTGCCGCTGCCCCTCTGCTCCTGCTCTCGTTCAGTCAGCGGTTCTTCACTGAAGCTGTAAGTGAAGTTCCACACCATGGTGGTCTCATCGTCTACTGGCACCCAAGCGTGCCCAGAGATGATGGGCTTCACCTCTCCCCGTTGTGTCACAACAGATCCTAGCTGGGCGGCACGAAGCTGGTAGAAGGGCATGACGAAATGGTAGCCACGGACGAAGTTGCCGCCCTGGTTAGGCATCGGCCGGATACCTGCATAGGTGTAACCGAAGTCTGTGGGTTCCACCTCAAGGGTGGCCGCCGCTGATTCCTTGATTGCCTCGTCACGGGCAGAGATGCCGAAGCCAGCGAGCCTGCGGTGGAGGAAGGTGCTGTGGACGGTGTCTATACCGCCTTCCAATCCTTGGAGCCAACCACAGGGCTGTAGGATCTTGTTCACGCCCCGATGTGTGGACGGAACCTGTGTCCATTCCATCTTGGGTAGTGGCGGGGTGGCTTCTTTGGGGCCCATGTAGAGCCAAATAACATCACCGAATTCTGCCGTTGAATATGCGGTGATGTGGACTTTGTCTTTGAAGTTGCTTTCTGTTGGCTCTGATGGCATGTCTACACAGTTGCCTTCAGTGTCAAACTTCCAACCGTGATAGACGCACCGCAGACCACATTCCTCGTTGCGACCGAAGAACATACTGGCTCGTCGATGGGGGCAGTAGTTATCGAGGACGCCCACGTTCCCATTGGTGTCACGGAAGGCTACCAGGTCCTCGCCTAGGAGCCGTAACCGTATAGGTGGGCAGTCCGGGTCAGGAAGCTCCCAGGAAAGCATGGCGGGTATCCAGTATCGCCGGAACATGGCTCCCGTGGGTGTCCCGGGCCCAACCTGAGCCAAGAGTTCGTTTTCTTCTCGCGTCAGCATTCTTTGTCCTCCCCAGGGCATGCCCTGGACCTATCTTCCTGACGGTTACCAAATTGAGTGGGATAGAACCGAAACTTTCAAGACATCATCGGTAGCTTCTACGTGAGTGTCAAGAGCTACAAGCGCCTAGCGCGAGACCCATATGACATGGCGGACTTTCTCCACCGTTTGGGTTACACCGTGGGATGGCTTTACTTGATGAGTTCAGCGTACTGATCCAGCAGTGGAAGGACTGCATCTCTTTCACCAACGGGGATTGAGAAGACCATTCTGTCCACCCCTGCTTCAGAAAGGCGTTCAATCTCAGCCAGGTCAGGTTTACCCCCGAAGACCGAGATGGAGATGGACGCAGGGTCACGACCGGCCTCCTCAGTCCGTTGCTTGAGAATGGCAATCTTTTCCGGCAGCGCCGGCCCTCGTGACGCCCTTCCGCTAATGGGCATCCACCCATCGCAGAACTCAATAACGCGGTCGAAGGTGGTAGGGCCATCGCCGCCCATGATGATAGGCGGGTGGGGCCGTTGTGTTGGTTTTGGGTACGCCCAGACCTTATCAAAGTCTACGAACTCTCCGTGGAACTCCGCCTCATCCTTGGTCCAAAGCTCCTTCATAGCTAAAACCTGCTCTCGGAGCTTGGGGAACCTGGTTTTGAAGTTGGTTCCGTGGTTCTTCATTTCCTCTGCGTTCCATCCCCCGCCAATGCCGAAGATGAAGCGTCCGTTGGAGAGCCGGTCAAGGCTGGCAATCTCTTTTGCTGTGGTTATTGGGTCGCGCTCCACAATCAAGCAGATACCGGTAGCGATTTTCAACGCGGTGGTAGCAGCTGCCATTGCTGTCAGAGCTACAAATGGGTCGTAGGTGTGCCAATACTCTTTGGGCAACTCAGGGCCGCCGGGCCACGTTGACTTGCGGCTTGCCGGGATGTGCGTGTGCTCAGGGGCCCAGAAAGACTCAAACCCTCGTTCTTCTAATAGCCGGGCCAGTTCGTCCGGGCGTATGGCATAGTCTGCCAGGAACATAGTTACTCCAAATAGCATCGGTTCCTCCTGTTTTGTTGCTAATCACGTTACTGGAAGTGCGGCATCACTTGCTCGGCTACCAGCCGCATGCACTTGGCAGTTGGCTCTACGCCCATGCCAGCCCATCGCATCCGCAGGCCCATGTGGGTGACTCCCAGGGCCTCGTAGCGTTTCAAATCGGTCACTACGTCCTCTACACTGCCAATGATGAACCGATCCCGAGCAAGTTTCTCAAAGTCGCTGGTGAAGGATTGCTCTCCATTAAGGGCCTCGTCCTGGCCCCATTGGGAATAGGTCTCATATTTCCCGGAGAGGAATGGCTGGCAGGCACGAATGGCTTCCTCTCTGGTCTCAGCTACAAAAAACTCTCTGAGGGCTGGAAGCGTGGTGACGCTTGAGTGTCCTGCTTCATGGAGCGCTGCGCGATACATTGCTACTTGGCGCTCCACCGTTGGGTAGTCCGCGTGGTTGATAAGCCAGGGGTAGCCCAGGCGTCCTGCCCGCTCTACGGCGCGGTCGCTACTGGCGGCTATCCAAACGGGGGGGCTTGGGCGCTGCACGGGGTTTAGTCCAATGTGGACATCTGATAACTGGAAGTGATTTCCTTTATAGGACACTTTTTCACCGGACCAGAGTAGCTGCATGACCTCTAGCGACTCGATCATACGGGAGACTCTATCCTCACGCTTCACTCCGAAGGACTCGTACTCTTCCTCTCGATATCCCAGAGCGACTGCCAGGATTGCATGGCCGTTGGTGATGACATCAAGGGATGCTACTTGTTCCGCCAGGTCTACGGGGTTGTGGAGCGGTAGAACTGCCGTGGACACCTGATCCATGCCGGGTGCCTCAGCAGCCAAGCGGCCCATTACGGGGAGGGGTTGGAGCATCTGGTACGGGTGACTAAGGTAGTGCTGGCCAGCGTACATATACGCAAAACCTAGCTCATTTGCGAGTTTCACAAGCTCAACAGCTTCACCGAGCGTTGCAACCATGTCTGTGCCCGGAGGTTGCTGGAGCATGCCCGTTATTGATAGTCCAAATTTCAACTGGTTCTCCCTTTTTGCACTCGTTACCCAGGGGGCATTGTATACATATGCATATCGCGTATATAACGCCGTTTCTTATCATAACGACCTATAAAATTTATACTACAGCCATTGCAGCGGGCCATCATCACCTGAATGTCCTGTGAAGGCGATTGACGATGGAACAGACTATTCCCTGGTATGAGAGTCCCTATACGATACTGTTGTGCCTGTCCGGCATGGCCTCCATCACCATTGCGCTCCTGGCATGGAAGCGTCGTAGCTACCCTGGCGCAGTTCCGTTAATCTTCATTTCCTTAGCTGCTGCAATTGGGCAGATTGCCTATGGACTCGCCCTAGTCACGGATCCGGGCGAATTCAGAATGGTTCTTGCCAAGATCCGGTACTTCGGGATTGTTACCGCTCCTGTGGCTTGGCTGGCCGCCGCCATACAGTATACAGGCAGGGGAGACTGGCTCAGCCCTCGTAACATCCTGCTGGTGGCTGTCATACCCCTCACCACGCTTAGCCTCGTTTGGACTAATGGGTCTCACACCTTATCTGGGCCACCATTGACTATATAGCCATAGATGGTCTAACCACGCTTGATATCAGCTATGGCCCTGTATTTTGGGTGCACACTCTGTATTCCCATCTGGTGATGGTAGTGGGCCTGGTCATTATTGTAGAGGCCCTCTTTCACTCACACCGACTGTTCTGGGGGCAATCTATAGCTATGATGGCCTCCGCAATGGCTCCATGGTTGGCAAACGTGATCTTCTTTGCGGGCGTGACTCCGGTAGCCTATTTGGATCCTACGCCATTCGCTTTCCTTATCAGCGTGGGAGTGCTTTGGTGGGCGGTGTATGACGTCCGCTTACTGGACATAACGCCGGTGGCGTTGAAGGCGATTTTTGGGAACATCACCAGCGGCATCATTGTTCAAGATGCTGAGAGCAGGTGGTGGCACCGAATGAGGCAGCAAAGGACATAGTTGGTAGAGCGGGTTTAAAGGCTATTGGCCGTCCACTTAATGAAGTATGGCCGGTTGGGGCATCAATGATTCCCAGCCAGGTGGAGGAATCCACAACATATCCAGACGTTGTGTTTGCATCTGGTAGTGATGCGGTTTGCTATGACGTTGTGGTCTCTCCTTTTCAGGGCAACCAGTAATGTATTGTTGGGAGCATTGTTCTCTTGCACGATGTTTCAGAGCGGAGGAGCGCAGAGAATCGATTGCAGCAGACGAGCCAGCTTGCTGCGCTGGGCGAACTGGCAGCTGGCGTCTGCCACGAACTCAACAATCCATTGAGTGCCATTATTGGCTATGCACAGCTGTTGAATATGGAAGACCTGCCGCATCCTATTTCCCAAGATGTGGACAAGATTGTTTCTCAGGCTAAAAGAGCCGCCAAGATTGTTGATGA
>CAVOCU010000055.1:0-11802 GCA_963694315.1 Dehalococcoidia bacterium
GAGCATTCTATGATGTTGCGCCATTTGGGCGTTCAACCTGTGGAAGTGCGGCTTCCTAGAGATTTGGATACCGTCGACGCATTGATTTTGCCTGGGGGAGAAAGCACCACTATGGTGCGATTGATGGACCTCCATGACTTTAGGGAACCGCTTCAGCGTCGGGTGCGTGAGGGAATGCCTATCTGGGGCACGTGTGCAGGCATGATTCTCATGGCTAAGTCCCTAGCTGAAGACCGACCAGAGCCCTTGGGGCTTATGGACTTCACGGTAACGCGCAACGCGTATGGCCGTCAGTTGGAGAGCTTTGAGACAGACTTGGATATTCCTGTGTTAGGTGACCCGGCGTTGCATACGTTTTTCATTAGAGCTCCAGGCTTTTTGGAGTTGGGGCCGGAAGTAGAGATACTGGCAAGGTTGGCTGATGGTATGCCTGTGGCCGCGCGCGAAGGGGCAAAACTGGCCACGGCTTTTCACCCGGAATTGACCAATGATTTCCGGTTCCATGCGTATTTTGTAGCAATTGCCAATGAAGCGTTGGCACAAAAAAAAGAGTAGTGCCCCAATACCCCTGAAAGATACAAGGGGTAGGTTACGTTGATAACAGTCCTTGCTGGGAGGTTTTCATTGCACCCACATAGTCCTGAGCAAGCAGATGCCCAAGAGCTTGATAGCGAGAACCAGATAGTTGATTCCCAAGCCACTGCTGTCCGGAATGTGGTGATGGATGATTTGACTTCGCTGTTAAGTGTGCTGTCTGAACGGGTTCAGACCTGGTTAGTGGCGCTGGGTGACCCAGAAGACCTAATTGAAATCATCTTGGACCTTGGCCGACCGCCCCAGGCGCGGTTTCGTGAGAGGGAAGAGGTGATGCCCTCTCACGAGGTTACTGAAGAGGAAATCAGTGAAATTGTATCTCGTCTGAGCCCCTTTGGTGATGATAACCGTGCAGGCATTGAGCGAACACTCCATAGGACTTCCTGCATGCGTAATCGGAGCGGCAAAATCGTTGGCCTTACGTGTAGGGTGGGTCGGGCGGTCTTTGGCACCACACGAATCATTGAGGATTTAGTGCTCTCGGGCAAGAGCATCCTAATGCTGGGGAGACCCGGCGTTGGCAAGACAACCATGTTGCGAGAAGTTGCCCGGGTGTTGGCAGACCAGGCGCATAAGCGTGTTGTTGTTGTTGATACATCCAATGAGATTGCAGGCGATGGAGATATCCCCCATCCGGCCATCGGGAATGCGCGCCGTATGCAGGTCAAAACCCCAACGTTGCAGCATGCCGTGATGATAGAGGCTGTGGAAAACCACATGCCGCAGATCATTGTGATAGATGAGGTTGGGACGGAACAGGATGCCGCCGCCGCTCGAACCATTGCTGAGAGGGGGGTGCAGCTTGTTGCTACGGCTCATGGGAACGCATTGGAAAACCTCCTCCTGAACCCAACTCTTTCTGATTTGGTGGGTGGGGTTCAGACGGTCACGCTGGGTGATGAAGAGGCTCGACGTCGTGGTAGCCAGAAGAGCGTGCTTGAGCGGAAAGCTCCACCGTCTTTTGACGCCTTGGTGGAGATACAGTCATGGGACAAAGTTGCGGTACACTCTGAGGTTGCCAGCACGGTTGATACCCTGTTGCGAGGCTTTCCTGTAAGGCCAGAATTGCGTTGGCTGGACAGCGATGGGAAAGTGCACGTGGGGATAGGTGAGCCCTCAACGTTGGCCACGGTTGCGCCTCCCCAGGAGGGCGGCGGTTGGAGGAATGACGGTGGAGGCTTTGGCAATCGACGAGGTGGCTCAAGGGGACGGGGATCATCGCACGGGCCTCAGACAAGGCCGATGCAGTCAGGTGTAGCCAGAGACCCAAGTGCTACTATCAATGCTCCAATCAGAGATACTGTGCCGCTACGCGAAGCATCTCCGGTGATTACCCAAAAGCCCACCAAGGTGTTTTCCTTTGGGGTTAGCAGAGATCGGTTTCTTGATACTGCCCAGACGTTGGGCATTGGCGCGGAGATTGCTTCAAGTGTTCAGGAAGCAGACATGGTTCTGACCACAAAAACCCATTTTCGCAACCGCGGTGAATCCTTGCACTACGCCCAGGAGAAGGGGCTGCCAATCTATGTGCTGAGAAAAAACACTCAGGTGCAGATGGAGCAGTTCCTGAAATCCTTGAGCGCAGGATGGGGTGCCGATGGCAGGCAGCGCCTTGGTGACGCCATGGAGGAAACAGAGGATGCCGTGATGCAGGTCATGGATGGAGGTCTTTCTGTGGAACTCCTTCCGCAATCGTCTTACATTCGTAGATTGCAGCATCAGCTAGCAGAACGCTACAACCTTGGCTCAGCCAGCATGGGTCGGGAGCCGCAACGTCGAGTCGTCATCTTTCAGGGGTGACCCATCTGGTAGGCCCGAAAGGAGCCTGTGTCCCAGCCATTCTTTATCACTTTTGAAGGCGGAGAGGCCGCGGGGAAGTCTACGCAGACTCGCCTAATAGCGGCGTACTTGACGCGTAAGGGCTATCAGGTGACGCGCGTGGCAGAGCCTGGCAGCACACGGTTGGGCTCGCGGGTCCGACGTTTGGTGAAGTATGGTCCCATGGCCATTTCCCCCCTTGCCGAGACGATGTTGTTCCTTGCGGCTCGTACGCAGCTTGTGGAGGAGATTATCACCCCTGCCCTGGCGAGGGGCGAAGCTGTAGTGTCAGACCGTTTTTCCGATTCCACCTTGGCCTACCAGGGCTATGGACGTGGACTTGATCTAGCAGACCTACGTAGGCTGAACCACATTGCAACAAACGGGCTGGTACCAGACTTGACGGTGTTGCTGGATATGCCGGTGGAGGCGTCAGTGCAGCGCCGGGAGCCCCGGGCCGCTGACCGCTTTGAATCGGAACTCCCGGGCCAGAGTGGGCAGCAGGACGATGGGGCATCAAAGCAATCCTTTCATGGCAAGGTTCGCCAGGGTTTTCTCGCTCTTGCTGGCCAGGAACCGGGTAGGTGGATGGTTGTAGATGCTACCCTGCCTCGTCGTGAAGTCTCACGCCTGATTCGGGAACGGGTAAGCGATGTGTTGAATCCAGGGTGAGTGTAGCGTATGGGCGCGTTGTTGCTTTGACATCAAGGCAGTGCAATGCTAGTATCATCGGCCAAAGGGACACAGTAATTCGTTCTATTTGTAGTAGATGACCAGACACGGCCTAACCCAGTACGTGGGTAAGCCCTGGTCCGGAGGAATTTCCTTCCATGCCACAAGGACCCGTGGCGCTATATAGCAGCCTTCTCATAGTTTCGCTGGTTTTTTCCGCCCTCTTTTCCGCTTCAGAGGCCATTCTCCTCTCTGTCCAGCGTGCGCGTGTTCAATTCTTGGTGCGTAGCAACGTGCCCGGAGCAGAACTAGTGGCCAGGCTTGTAGAGAACCCAAAACGGTTTCTTCCTACTATCCTGCTTGCCAATAACCTGTCGAACACCGCAGCGGCGGCGTTGGGAACGGCTATTGCTGCAGAACTTCTAGACTCCCCAGGCGTTGCGGTCTTGGCCGCGACTGGCGTAGTGACGCTGCTGTTGCTTGTTTTCGGCGAGGCTATCCCAAAGGCTCTGGGTGTTCGTCATGCTGAGAGCGCCTCCTTCATTGTGGCGCGGCCAATAGTGTTTCTCGGGCGGGCATTACTCCCATTTGTATGGGGACTGAACTGGATAATTGATATTGTACTGAGACCTTTTGGTGGCTCCAGAGGCATGGATTTGGTGACGGAAGAAGAGGTCAAAGCTATGATCTCTGTTGGCCGTGAGTCAGGGGCGGTGGCATCGCTGGAAGCCAGGCTGATTGAACGAATCATGCGCTTTGCCGACCATCAAGTTCGAGAGGTAATGACCCCGCGCTCAGAGTTGATTTGGGTGGAGAAGGGGATGGAGTTGGGCCAGTTCCTCTCACTCTGCGGTCGCCATCCAAGAAGTCATTACCCGGTGTTTGCTGAGACTCACGACAACGTCATTGGGATGCTTGACAGGGCTGATGTGCTGCGAGGCCTAGCGCTTCAACGGATTGGCTTTGGTGGCGACGTTACTGTTCTTGCTCAACGAACTATGTTTGTTCCTGAAACCAAGTTGGCAGCAGAGCTTCTGGAGGAGCTTCAGGAGGCAGATACCACAGCAGCGGTGGCTGTGGACGAGTTTGGGGTCATCAGTGGCGTGATTAACATTGTGCAACTGGGTGAAGAGGTTATGGGCCCATTGGAATTTCAGGAGGGAATTGAGGAAGAGGAAGAGGAATTCGAGGCCCTGGACGAGACCACGTATGTGGTGGATGGCGCTATGAGACTCCATGAAATCAATGAGCGTATGGGACTTACATTGCCTGACGGGGATTACGAGACCATAGCTGGATTCCTTCTGGAAGGGATTGGCAGCATTCCCGTTGAAGGCCAGCAGTACGATTATGGCAACGTGACCTTCACCATCACAGAGATGGATGGGTTACGCGTTGAAAAGGTGCGTATCTTCTATACTGCGCCTGTAGACCCTGAGGAGCCGCAATCACCGGAGGCCCAATAGTGGGTCGGCTTCAAGAATGTGTAGTCGGCGCCATTGAACAATCAGGTCTGCTGGGTGAACGGCTCGTGGTGGCAGTCTCTGGTGGGCCTGACTCTCTAGCGCTCCTCCATAGTCTAAAACCCCTCCAAGAACCTATGAACCTCCAGCTGCATGTTGCGCATGTCGATCACGGCTTACGCCCAAACTCCCATGATGATGCTGAGTTCGTGCGACGTTCTGCCGAGTCGTTAGGGCTGGAATGCACAGTTGTGGTTGTTGAGGTGGGCAAAGGCTCACCGGAGGAGGCAGCCCGCGATGCTCGATATGGCGCGCTAGCTAAGGTTGCCGCCGACCAGCATGCAGACGCTATAGCAGTTGGCCATACCCTGGATGATCAAGCAGAAACGGTGTTGCTGCACCTAGCGAGAGGGTCTGGGTTGACCGGGTTACGTGCTATGTCTGTGCTTGGCGAACTCCCAATCAACGACGGCTTGCCAGTGAAGGTGTTCCGACCGTTACTGGGCGTCCGCAGGTATGAGACCGCCGCATTCTGCCGTGAGCTAGGACTTACACCAATCCTGGATCAGACCAACCTGGACACCACGATTCCCCGCAACCTCATCCGTCTTGAGGCGATACCGTTGCTGGAAACCCTGAACCCAAGGTTGGTTGAGGGCTTGGGGCGGCTGACAGAAGCGGTGAGCATTGACTTGGACTATGTGGAAGCGCGATTGGATGTGGTGTGGCCGGATCTGGCAGAAGAATCAATTGGTATTGTCAGCTTGAACAGAGACCTTTTCCAGGCGTTGCACCTGTCGTTACAGCGTCACGCGCTAAGGCGTGCATACGCCGCTGCCCTTGGCTCAATGGCCGGGCTTGAGCACGTCCACTTGGAGAGCATGCTTGATTTGGCGGAGGGGCCTGCGGGGAAGGAACTTCCCCTGCCCGGTGGGGGTAGGATGGAGGCTCGACACAATACCGTTGCCCTGTTTGCTCCGGGTGTGGACGATTGCGTGTTGCCGCTATTGGCGGGGCCTCAGCAAATGACCGTTCCTGGCGAGACGATACTTGGTGGATGGCGGGTCTGTGCTGAAGTAATGCCCATGCCGGAGGATATGGATGCTGGCGTGTACACAGCCTATTTTGATGCGGACGCGTTAGGGGGAACCTTATCGGTACGAGGCTGGAGCCCCGGCGACCGTTTCCAGCCGCTAGGGGTTGAAAAGGGTACTAAGAAGCTTCAAGACTTTTATGTGGACGCCTACGTGCCCCAACCGTGGCGGGAGCGAGTGCCGTTAGTGGTCGCAGTGGGTGGTATCGCGTGGGTTGTGGGGCATCGCATTGCCCACTGGACAAGGGTAACGCCTGAGACGCAGACGGTGATGAAGCTGGAGTTCAAGCCAATAGAGGGGTAAGACTAAGGACTCTAGACCAGCGCCTCTATATCCGCTGCCAGATCAAAATCCTTCTTGGTGATGCCCTTTGCGGAGTGGGTGGTCAAGGTGACAACGACCTGCTTGTAACCAAAGGCCATGTCGGGATGGTGGTCGGCGGCCTCCGCAGCGTTGGCAACACGGTTGACGAAGCCAACTCCATCTAAATAGGCCTTGAAGCTGTACGTCTTGGTTATTACATCGCCGGATTGGGCCCAACCGGGCAGTTGGGTGAGGTTCTTCTGGACTTCTTCCGAGGTTAGTAGTTCTGGCATGCCCCTCACTCCACCGCACTACGTTTAGCATCGCACCACACTGATTCTCAGACACCGCGTGGGCAAACCGGCTAAGCTGGTTTGCTAGGCGACTGCTGACCCGTGCTCCTGGACGGTACCTGCTCCCAGCAGTGCTTCCAACTTCCCGTAGAGGTCAGGGCAACAGTTGGCCGTGATGGTGGCGTCCAACCTGACGGTCTTGCCGTTGGTGCGGACTTCAAGCAACACGGGGTCATGGCCAGGGTACTCCAACAGGAGTTTCATAGCCTCTCGGAGTTTGTACTCGTCTTCTTGTGGGTCTTCGGTTTCCTGCAACGTCATCTGGAGCCACCGCTGAGTGTTCCTTGCGGCAGTTGCATGCCCGTTGCCATTGCCGTTACTGTACCCATTCCCGCTGGCTACGGGTTGTGGGGCTGCTGCAGCCGGCTGCTGCGCCACGGTCACAGACTCCACAAAGGCAGGAGCTTCTTCCTCAACAGCAGGGGCGCTATCGGTGGGGATATCATAGGCGATAACTTCATCACAGTTAATGGAGAGCTGGTCTTCACGCACTCGTATTTTACCAATCACCCGTAGGAGATTTCCTTCTTTCCAGAGTTCCTGATGGTCTTCATAAGAGCTGCCGAACGCCACTACTTCAATAATGCCGTCAAGGAGCGCCAAAGGGTTTTCCCGCCTTTGTCGTGGGCACCCGCATCGATGCGATTTGCCCCACCAACGTGACTCGTTGGCCTGACATAGAGTTGTCCAAGTCTAGGGTGGAGATGATAGCGGTTCCAGGGTCAATGCCTGCCAGAATGCTGCCTAACGGGGTTTCAGAGAACGTTACCCCCATCAACTCTCGTTCCCAGTTCGCCTTCTCCTGCTTGGGTACATCCTCAATACGAACCAGTTCCAGCGCAGGGAGAGGCATATCAACGGAATCGCCAAAGAGGTCAAACATTGTGGTCTGTCCACTGTCACGGCGGTGAGCCTCTTGGGTTGCAAGCCCCAGGATACGGTCCATGCCTGCCAACAGCGTTCCTCTATTGGAATCGAGGGTGTCCATTGCGCCGACTTTAATAAGGCTTTCCAAGATTCGCTTGTTGAGGCCCTTCAGTTCCATCCTTCGGCAGAAATCTTCCAGGTTGGTAAAGGGTTCGCCAACCTTTCTGGCGTCCACCACCAAGCCTATTGCGGCCTCACCAACGTTCTTGACGGCCCCAAGACCGAACCTGATGCTCTGTGCTTCGCCAGCAGCGCCTTCTATGACGAACTCCACATCGCTATGGTTCACGTCTGGAGGGCGCACTTCTATGCGCATCCGGTGGCACTCTGCAATAGTTCCTGACATCTTTTCTGTGTTGCCCAACCGTTGGTTGAGGACGGCGGTCATGTACTCTACCGGGTAGTTCGCCTTGAAAAACGCTGTCCAGTAGGCAATAAGGGCGTAACTGACGGCATGGGCCTTGTTGAAGGCGTATCCGGCAAAGGGCTCAATCATCTCGAAGACATGCTCGGCTTCTTGTTGGGTATATCCGCGTTCTGCCGCGCCAGAGAGGAAAACCACTTTCTCTTTATCCATGATGGCCGCAACTTTTTTGCCCATGGCCTTCCGGAACGTATCCGCAGCGCCCAGGGTGTAGCCACCGATCCGCTGAACGATCAGGAGCACTTGATCCTGATACACGATGACGCCATGGGTCTCCTTCAGGATGTCTTCAAGAGACGGATGAGGGTACGAAGGGGCCTCATCGCCGTGATGTACTCGAATGTACCGGTCAATGTGCTCCATCGGCCCGGGTCGGTAGAGAGCCACCATCGCGGCAATGTCGCGGAAGTTGTCCGGCTGTAGCGTCTGGATGTATCGACGCATACCTGAGCCTTCAAGCTGGAAGACGTCTGTGGTCTCGCCGGAACAAAGCAGAGCAAAGGTGGTTGGGTCGTCCAGCGGGATATCGGGAAGAACGAGTGTGGGGCCACCGTTGGCCACAACCAGTTTGATTGCGCGATCCAGGATAGTCAGGTTGGCAAGTCCCAAGAAGTCCATCTTCAGCAGTCCCAGCTTGGCGATGGGCTCCATAGGGTATTGGGTCATTGGGGTTCCACTCTCTTCGTCTTTCACAGGGCGTTGGAGGGGAACGTGTTCTATTAGTGGGTCTGCAGAGATGACCACTCCCGCGGCGTGGGTGCTCACGTGGTGGGCGGTACCTTCAATCCGTTGGGCTGTGGTTATCAACTTGTTCAACGCGGGATCGGAATCCCTGAGCCCTTCCATCTCCGGGCTCATCTCCAACGCGTCTGCCAGAGAACTGGACCGGGGATGGATTAATTTGGCAACTCTGTCCACGTCTGCGTAGGGCATTGCCAGGGCGCGTCCAACGTCTCGGATAGCGGCTCTTGGGCCCATTGTGCCAAAGGTGATAATCTGCGCCACGTGGTCTCGGCCGTACTTCTCCACAACGTAGCGGATGACCTGGTCTCGTCGGTCATCCTGGAAGTCCATGTCTATGTCCGGCATCTCTTTGCGTTCCAGGTTCAGGAAACGCTCAAAGACCAAATCGTATTCCAGAGGGTCAACATCTGTTATGCCCAGGCAGTAGAGTACCAGGCTGGCGGCTGCGCTGCCTCGAACGCCGAAGAGGATGCCTTCTTTGCGTGAG
This sequence comes from Dehalococcoidia bacterium, assembly GCA_963694315.1. Taxonomy (GTDB): domain Bacteria; phylum Chloroflexota; class Dehalococcoidia; order Lucifugimonadales; family UBA1127; genus UBA1127. Next base: position 8,880 of record CAVOCU010000055.1, read on the forward strand.
TAAGCAAGGATGTCCCACACCACCAGGAAATAGTTGGCGAACTGGGTGTGCTCAATGACCTGCAACTCGTAGTCCAGCCGCTCATCGTAGCGCTTCGGGGCCCCTGACCGACGCCGGGCCAGTCCATCTCGGCACAGTTGCTCCAGATACGTCTGAGGCGTAGTTCCTGCCGGCGTCTGCACTTCCGGTAGGCGGATGCGGTCGAAATTCATGCGGACATCGCAGGAATCCGCTATGCGTTGCGTGTTCAAGATGGCTTCAGGGAATTCCGGGAAGAGCTCTGACATCTCTTGAGGGCTCTTCAGGTAGTAGGACTCCCCTGCCATCTTGAGTCGCTTGCCGTCGTTGACGTTGGTGTTTGTGGAGATGCAGATGCGGATGTCCTGCAGCCCTGCATCTTCATGGTTTACGTAGTGAAAATCGTTGGTGGCCGCCAACTGGATACCCTGGGTGCGATTGAGTTCAATGAGGGCGACGTTCACGGTATCCAACTCCGGGATACCGTCGTGGCGTTGGAGTTCAAGGAAGAAATTTTCTTTGAAGGTGTCCTTGAACCACATTGCGGAGGCCAAGGCTTCTTCTGTTTTCCCTGCGAGGGTGAGTTGTGGGAACTCTCCAGCAAGACAGCCGGAAAGGGCAATGATCCCGCTGGAGTACTTTGCCAGGAGGTCTTTGTCCACACGCGGCTTGTAGTAAAAGCCGTCCAGGTGTGAACGTGAAACTAACTGGATAAGGTTTTGATACCCGGTATTATTCTGGGCAAGCAACGTCAAATGATACGGAGAGCGATCGGCGGCGGTGCGGCTCGTATGACTACCTGGTGCCAGGTAGACTTCACAGCCAAGGATGGGGTTGATGCCGGCCTCTCGGCAGGCTGAGTAAAAATCTACTGCCCCGTACATCACTCCGTGGTCTGTGATGCCCAGGGAATCCATCCCGAGCTCTTGACACCGCTGAACCATGGGGCCGATCCGACTCAACCCGTCCAGGAGACTGTACTCCGTGTGAACGTGCAGATGGGTGAACAAGGCTTTCCTCTTGTGTTAGTGGCGTCATTATAGCCTACCCCACAAGGGAGAGGACAAGGAGGCAAATGGCCTAAATCAGGGATGATTTAGGATTGCTTTCTTGTGATGCTAGGTGCCCATGGAGATGAGCTTCAATAGGTCATGGCGTGTGATGATTCCTATCACATTCTTTCCACGTACAACGGGTACACGGTTAGTGTGTTTGTGGAGCATTGTTTCCACAACTTCAATGGCCGGGGTGCTCTCTTCTACCGTGGACACAGGATGACTCATGACATTCTTTATCTTCCGTGACCTGATCTCATGGTAAATACTTTCAACGGCTTCTGGCTTCCCCCATTCGCCCAACAGTGAGTATAGGTTCTGTGCCAAAGGTATGAATTTATGGTGCATGGAGAAGTCCGTATGGGTGAGCATGTCAACCAAATGCTTATTGTCATCTACCACAGGGACGCAGCTGAGGCCTCGCTCAAGTATGAGGTCAGCCGCATCCCCAACGGTTGCCGTTTCCAAGATTGTGGTGACGGGTGAGCTCATCAAGTCTCGTGCTAGCGCCATGCGAACTCCTTAGACTTCCTTAGAATCTGTCAAAGACGGTTGTTCAATCGGTTCCACCTGAAAATCCGGGAGCCAGTGGAGCCATGATGGCAGGTACCAGTTCCACTTTCCTAGAAGTCGCATGCTGGCAGGAACCAGGACAGACCGTACCAGAGTGGCGTCCAAGAATATGGCTATTGCCAGGCCAAACCCTACTTGTTGGTTACCCACGGTATCACCGGCTGCAAATCCACCAAACACCGCCACCATGATCAGGGCTGCGCCGGTGATGAGCCCTGCCGTAGATCGTAACCCGTAGGCCACAGCCTCATTATTGTCATGGGTTTGGTCATAGCGTTCCTTGATTCTGCTGAGCAAGAACACGTGGTAATCCATGGATAACCCAAAGAGAACAGAGAAGAGAAACAGCGGAATCCATGCGTCAATGAAAGGCGTCTCCGTGAACCCCAGAAGGTCTGCGCCAACGCCCTTCTGGAACACCAGCACCAACAGACCGTAAGCAGTACCCACAGAGAGCAGGTTCATGAGAATAGCCTTCAACGGAATGACAATTGAGCGGAAGACCACCATCAAGAGAAGGAAGCTGAGGCTCAGCACGAACGCGAACATGATGGGTCTGTAGGTGTCAGATATAGCGAAGAAATCTGTGTTAAAGGCACTAATCCCGCCCACCAAGACATCGGCATCAACACCGCTGAAGGCAGCAGGGATGTACTGGTTACGGAGCTTGGCTATAGCGGCAAGGGCAGCTGGGCCGGCGGGTTCACCAGGGACCGGCACTGCTAGCAGTGCTAAATCTCCTGTTGCGTTGACTTCTAGGGCTCTAGGAGGGTTTTGGAAATCAGGGTCAGCTATAATTGCCGCCGTAAGGTCTGCAATTGCAGCTTGAACGCCAGGGCTGTTGATAGGCCCATCAATTACAATCTCGGCAGGACTGACTACTCCGAAGGAGAACTCTTCTTCCAGGATAAAGAAGGCTGCCTTGGTCTGGGTGTCTGGAAGAGTGTCAACGCCGTTGAATCCTGTTTCCAGGTCAAGGTAGGAGGCGGATGCAGCAAGCATCAGCCCTGCGACGACTACCAGGCTAATGATGGGGAACCGCATGACGTTGCGTGTCACAAATTCCCAGAATCCCCTTTGATTGGCATCAGAGTGGTTTGCTGACTTCCTTCCTAGGAACGGCAGTCGTAAAAGGTTCACCTTGGGGCCAAGGGTCGTGAGGATGGCGGGCAAGAGCGTCAGTGAAGCTGCTACTGCTGCTATAACAACAAGGATTGCCCCGGTTCCAAGGCCTTGGAACACTGACGCTGGAATGATAAGCATGCCGGAGAGCGCAA
>CAVOCU010000056.1:0-11748 GCA_963694315.1 Dehalococcoidia bacterium
AATGCAAAGGGATGGCATAAGCCAGGATGAAGCTGAAAAGTATCTTGCAAATGAAGAGCGGGCGCGGATTAGTTTCTTCAAACGGCATTTCAAGGCCCATCCTGATGATCCAATCCTGTATCATATGATGGTCAACCCTGGTACGATTGGTATTGAGGCCTCAGCAAACATCATATCCCAGGCAGCAGTACTAACCCCCTAGATAGGCCCATAAAGTGAATACTAACCGCTAGGCTCCCCACTGAAACACACATTAGCCGTGGAGGAATGCAATGCCTCGGAGTTCTCGAGGTTCAACGGCCCACAGGGGTCACCGCACTCGCGGAAAGCAGAGTGAACACGTTCAGGAGACGGCTACAGTTGGGGCATCGCCGGAGGCTCCCGTTGCTGGTACTGACGGAAAAATAGCGGAATCAGCCCAACCCAGCGCCGGACAGCAACCCGCTCCAAGAGTTGCCACGCCACCTCTTCAGCCCGTGACCGCAACCGTATCAGGTGCAACGCTACGGGGCGCGGACCCACTGCTGAACAAGGAGCTAATTCGTATCTCTGTGTTGGCTGGAGTGGTATTGGTATCATTGATCGTCATTACAACCCTGCTTCGCTAGGGAGAACGTTAACTGCAGCTCCTTCTCCAGTGCGGAGCAATCAAGATGGTGTTGGGCTGCTATGCGTTTCACCACATTGAGTAGGTTCTCAGCCTTCAGAGCTATTCCTACGATTTTCTAGCGTGAATGAAGATGGCTACAACTACCGATAACCAAAACGAAAAAAACGCTGAGATGCGAGAGCGGTTACCCTCTGTGCCAGGACGCCCTGGCGTCTACCTTTTCAAGGACACATTCAGTAAATTCCTGTACGTAGGCAAAGCTGCCAACCTCCGTAATCGTCTACGATCCTACTTCGGCACGCCGCACGGCATGGTGTCCAAAATTCGAAGATTGATGCAGCAAGCCGTCGACTTCGAGTTCGTGGTGACGGATTCCGAGAGTGAAGCGCTTATCCTGGAAAACACTCTCATCAAACGGCATCGACCTCCCTTCAACACACGACTCCGAGACGACAAGACCTACCCCTACATCAAGATTGACCCAACCGAGGAGTTCCCCCAGGTCTACTTCACTCGCCGTGTCCTGAACGATGGCGCGCGATACTTTGGACCCTTCGCCAGCGCAGGGTCCATCCGCAAAACCCTTGGCCTACTGAAAAAACTCTTCCCCTACCGCTCATGCACTAAAACCATTACCGGCACAGACGCCCGCCCCTGTCTGGAGTACTACATCCATCGATGTGTAGCACCCTGCGTAGGATACGCTGACCAAAAGGACTATAAAGAAGTCATAGAGCAGGTCTTGATGTTCCTAGAGGGGAAGACCGGGGATGTTGTCAGACAACTCAATCGCCGCATGTCTGAAGCCGCTGAAGGCCTGGCATTTGAGCAAGCCGCGCGGATTAGAGATCAAATACAGGCTATTGAGCGGGTAAATGAAGAGCAGAAGATGGTCTCACTACGTAGCCAGGATATGGACGTAGTAGCCATGGCTCAAGAGCGCAACGAGGCGTGGGTAGAAGCCTTCTTTATCCGAAAGGGAAAGCTGGTAGGAAGAGACCACTTCATCATGGACGGAGTTCAAGATGAAGAAGCAGGAAAGGTCATGGCCAACTTTATTCAGCAGTTCTATGACCGCGCATCTTACGTCCCGCCCCTCATAGTCATCCAACATGAAGCAGATGAAGTCCCGTTGCTGACGGAATGGCTCACGTCACGTCGAGGCGGGCCCGTAGTGCTCCACGTGCCCATTAGAGGAGAGAAGCGGAAGCTGGTGGCCCTGGTAGCAGAGAACGCCTCCCAAGGGTTGAGTATGGCAAGAATCCGGAGACTCTCAGGCCAAGGGGCCTTAGATACTGCCCTTGCAGAGATACAGGAAGCCTTAAGCCTGCCACGGCTGCCAAACCGCATTGAATGTTATGACATCTCCAACATCAGCGGGACAGACGCCGTAGGCAGCATGGTGGTGTTCCAAAACGGCGCTCCACGGAAGGAGCACTACCGCCGGTTCAAGATAAAAACCGTGGACGGCCCCAATGATTTCGCCATGATGCGCGAAATGCTGCTCAGGCGCTTCGCCCGAATGGCCGCACAACCAGACGATACTGAAGCCGATTCATCAGACACAGAGGCAGGTGAAGGGGCTTGGGTCAATGTGCCGGACCTGGTTCTGATAGATGGAGGCAAAGGTCATCTTTCTGCAGTACAAGGTGTGTTCCTGGAAATGGGGATTTCCACAGACAAAGTGCCTCTGGGGTCTTTGGCCAAGCAGGAAGAAGAACTCTTTGTCCCCCACAGCCCTGATCCCATGCTGTTACCCCGCAACTCCCAGGGGCTCTTCCTGGTTCAACGAGTGCGCGATGAAGCCCACAGGTTCGCTATTACCTACCACCAGAAGCTTCGATCAAAGCGACAGACCCAGTCCGGCCTGGACACAGTGCAGGGGATTGGGCCAAAGCGGCGCAAGTTGTTGATTCAGCGCTTTGGGAGCGTACAAGGCATACAAGATGCCAGCATGGAAGAGTTGACACTGGTACCGGGGATGACAGTTGCCCTTGCCCAGAACGTCAAAGAGCAACTGTAGAGGCTAGGTAGGCAGGGAAAGTACCCCTTGCCTATCTTCAGGAACGAGTCACTTGCTCCACGGTCAACCCCAAACGGTTACGCACCTGCCATAGCAGCATGGAAGCATCTCCGCGAGGGTGTGGCTGCAAACCACGGTTCCGCAACAGCTCCTTCAAAGCATCCAACGATGGAATTACTTGGGTGGAGCCATCTTCAAACGTAATTTGCGGGAACTGGGCATGGAACCATCGTGCCCTACGAGCAGGAGGCGTCGCAGCCACCACTGGTGCGGGAGGCGCCACAGCTGTCACTGGCGCAGGGGTTGGAGGTGCCACGGCTGGTGCCACTGGCGCAGGGGTTTCCATCGCTGTTGGTTGCGTCACAGACTCTGTGACTTCCTGTGTTGGAGCAGGTGGATTGGCCGCTGCTGGCGCGGGAGTTCCCACTGACTCCGGAACAGAGACAGGAGAAGGGGACGTCACGGTCACGCCATCCTGCAGTTCCTGACGCCTCACCTCAAGGACTTGCGCGGCCAGCGCTAAATACAGAGACGTCTCAGGAGCCCGAAGGGACACCTCACCTAGAATCAATTCAAATATAGGTCGTGTGTTTTGTGTCATAAATACACCATAGCGTCACGAGACGCCTCTGTCAAGAGGAATGTGAGGATTTGGGGTGGGCGTGGCGACCGATAGTGTTCGACACATTGAGGGAGAAGATATTTTGAGCCGAGGCATCGACGTGCCATGCAGCGCATCTCACGTCGATGCCCCCAGAAGGCACAACAATTTTCATCATGTTTTTCTTTGGGTTTACGGCAATGTCTCTCCCCTGACCACCACAGAAATACCACAACCCTTGACAGCATGTCAGCGTGACAAGTAGTGTCCGTAGTAGAAACCTAGTGGTTGCCCCTAAAGGGAATTCCGCCAAGGGTGAGACAGTATGGCAACGAGCACCCCCACCCACACTGTGAGCATCAACGGACAGACAGTTCATGTATCGCCGCTGGAATTCAGGTTGCTTTCATACCTGGTGAACAAGCGAAACCGCAACGCCGCCTGATACGTCAATCCGCCCACTACGGCCGCAATAACAACCCCTCCGGGAGGCAACACTAGAGCAGCCGCAAACAACGGAGCGGTGGTCATCCCCGCCTTAACCCTGGGAGCTACAGGGATAGGGAAGAGCCCAGCCACCATGACCAAGGCCGCTAATAGCGATGTACTAGCTACAAATTCTACGTCCAACTCAAGTTGGCTGACGAGGTAAGCGGACCACACGGCGCCACCAGCGACAACCATGCCAATCATCACCCATAACACTGGAGACGCCTTGATGCGTGTATCGTTCTCAGGCAGCCCACCCCTCATCCACGAACTAGGGACGTTGAAGCCGACGTAGCGCCATTACCTTTCCCCAAGAGATATCAACACATTGTAGCAAACCCTGCGCATGATGGCCGCATACAGTGCACGCAAGAAAGGGAAATTTGAGGCAAAATCAGCAAGTGAATTATGACTGTGGGAAGTTTGGGGGAAATCCGTTTAGAGGCTAAGCGACCACTCCTCCAAGACTCATGACTGTGGGAAATTTTGGAGAAATAGAGTCGAGGGTCAAAAAACTATACGAAAAGAAAAGAGAGTGGACTTCACGTAGAACTTGGGCCGGCAACGAGTCAACCGAACAAGTGTCCCGCTACCAAGCCCTTACCATTGAACAAACATGGGCATAATCACGTGAATGTAGTTTTCCGTGTCTGTCGGACGAAGAACCCCGGGGCTTGAGGGAGTAGTCACTTCCAGTGCAACCTCATCCGTCTCTATCACACCCAAAACGTCCATAAGGTACTTGGCATTAAAGGCAATCTTCGCCTCGCCACCTTCAACTACAGCGTCCATCTCCGCGCTATTTTCGCCAATTTCTTCTGCTCGCGCCAAAACTTTCAGCGATCCAGGAGTGCCCTCTTGGATGTGTAGTCGGACAATCCCAGAGCTATCACGAGCGAAGATGGCAGCTGTTCGAGCAGCACGCAGGCACTCGTCCACGCGCAGCCCCGCTTTCGTAGTGAAGCTTGGCGGAATCAACTGGGCGTAGTTAGGAAACGCTCCTTGGATGAGTTGAGACACCATTTCAATGTTGTTGAGGCGGAAGAGAGCCTGACCCCTGGTGGGAGATAGCACCAGCTCCACTGGCTCGGATTGATCGCCAAGTAAGCGATTCAACTCGTTCAGCGTCCTAGCAGGAATGATGACCTCAGTGGCCTCAGCCACAGCTTCTACCAGTTTCCCCTTATGGACTGCCAGACGGAAGCCGTCAGCGGCTGCAAGGGTGAACCCGTCATCTAGAAGCTCAAGCTTCACGCCGGTCAGCACAGGCCGAGACTCTTCAGTTGCTGCGGCAAACACTACCTGCCCAATAGCCTTCTTAAGCACGGCCGGGTCAATCTTCGCAATGACCCCATCGTCCACCGTTGGAATCGGGGGGAACTCACCGGCATCTGTGCCAATGATTCGCGCATCGTAACGGGCAGAGGTGAGGGTCATTGCATGCGGCTGAGAGGTGGTCACCATGTCCACCTTCTCGTTCTGCAAGGCGCCAACAAATTCAGAGAGCAACCGCGCGGGAATCGTAATATCCCCTTCTTCCTCTACCGTAGCTCCAATCCAAGTGCTGATGGCAACTTCCAAATTGGTGGCGGTGAGTTTCAGCCTGCCCTGGTCCGTGGATATCAACACGTTCTGGGTGATAGGCAGCGTGGTTCGTGTGGCCACAGCTCTGCCAACAATCCCCAGGCCCTTGTTTAAGGTCTCCTGAAGGCAGGACACGTTCATATGCATCTCTCCGAAAAGTTTGCCTCAGTATATGCTGGCCCTACGCAGTCCGCAACGGATTTCGCTACAGCTTTCACGCCAGTCTGGGGCACCTATGATACGATAGGGGCCACATTAAATCCAATGTTTTTATAGGGGGTTTCCCATAGATTTCGAGAAACTCAAAAATCTGCTTGAGCGACTTCAAGTCGGCGATGTGTCGATTGAATCCGCGCTATCAGAACTTAACCATCTCCCCTACGAGGATCTGGGGTTTGCCAAACTAGACCACCATCGCGTACTCAGAAGGGGGTTCCCAGAGGTTGTCCTTGGCCTTGGTAAAACCCCGGAGCAGATAGCCGCCATTACTAAAAGCCTTGCAGCTAAAACTGACAGGGTTTTGGTCACACGTACAAATCAAGAAGCGTTTGAGTTGGTGCGCTCGGGGCTCCCGGACGCTGTCTTCCATGAGGCAGCCAAGGCCATCGTTGTTGATCGGAGGGACAATCCAACCTTCACGCCCGGTGTCTTGATTGTCACAGCCGGAACCAGCGACCTGCCAGTAGCCGAGGAAGCGGCCCTCACGGTTCACCTCATGGGTTGTGAAGTAGAGCGTGTGACTGATGTGGGAGTGGCCGGGGTGCATCGCGTGCTTGCCCAGCTACCAATACTTCAGAAGGCTAAGGTAATCATTGCTGTGGCAGGCATGGAAGGCGCCCTTCCCAGCCTGGTCAGTGGCCTTGTCTCAGCCCCAATCATTGCCGTCCCTACAAGCATTGGCTACGGAGCAAGTTTTGGCGGGATTGCAGCGCTACTCGGCATGCTCAGTAGCTGCTCCCCAGGGGTCAGCGTTGTGAACATAGACAACGGGTTTGGGGCTGGCTATATGGCTGGATTAATAAACCTAACGCCCCAGGCCTAACGCCCCAGGCATCATTACCAGTTCCCTGGCCGAACGCAGAACCGGAACTGTCTATGTCACTCATCTCTGAAGCCAAAGAAAAAGCCCTTGCGTCTCCCCCTCTGAGACGCAAGGGCAAAGGACCTAGCCACGCGGACGGTGATTATCTAGTTAAGTGTTTGATCTCCAGGGTCTCACCAGGTGCCAGGGCAACGCGTCTTACGTTAATCCCCAGCTTCAATAGCCAGTACCCTAAAGTTGCCTTACTCACGTTGAACTCATTTGCCGTAGCAGAAAGCCCCTTCTCATTGACCATCTCTGGGAGCAACTTCTCCAATGGCCTCTTGTACTGTTCTTCCACTCTAAGCATTAACGGCGTTTTGCGAGCCATAAACCCCTCCCACCAAATACGGAAACTTCCTCGGTGCTCACAGTGTACATAGCGCTTGGTTGCATGTCAAGAAAAGGTATAAGAAAAGTTTAATATTTTTTTAAGAAAAGTTTAAGAAATGTTAGAGTGACATGGTATTCGTATGAAGAATCGTCGATTTTAGTGCTTCCTTGGTAATCCAATTTCGTCCTCAACACTCCCACTCACCCTTTCTCCTAGATTCACTGACCTTGCGATGTTTCAACTCCTCAGGGACGGGATTAGTTCCAACAACACCGTGCTCGTCCTACGGCATTTGCATAGACAGCCCGTTTACTGACACCTATAATGCGGCCAACCATAGATACGAATCTGCCACAAGGCCGATTCAATAAGGGATGTGACATCAGACCATGCTACGAACTGGAGTAGACATCGTTGAGATATCCCGCATAGGCGAAGCCGTAGAACGCTGGGGGGATCGGTTCTTTCAGCGCATCTATACGCCTGGGGAGTTGGTTTACGCCAAAGGCCGATGGCCACAGCTTGCTGGAAGGTTTGCAGCTAAAGAGGCTGTTATGAAGGCCCTTGGCACAGGAGTGCGAGGCGTCTCATGGCGTGAGATAGAGGTAGTCCGAGAGCGAGGCCAAGCCCCCACGGTGATATTACACGGTCGCGCGAAAGCCCGCGCAGAGTTCCTAACGTTGGGAGAAATAGCTATCAGCATCTCTCACTCCAGAGACTACGCCGTTGTGGTAGCGGTAGGGGAGACCAGTGAAGACGGTAACGCCTGAAGAAATGCGGGCACTGGAGCGGCGCTCTGAAGAAGAGGGTGTCTCCACAGATGCGCTCATGGAACGGGCAGGACTCCTGGCCTCCAGGGTTGCCTGGAACAGGCTTGGTGACAATGCATACGGTTCTCAGGTTGTGGTTCTGGTTGGGTCTGGCAACAACGGTAGCGATGGACTTGTCACGGCCAGGCACCTACAAGGCTGGGGTGCCCGCACAACTGCCCTCCTTCTAGCCCCCAGACCCACTGACGACCCCAAGCTTCAGCCCGCCATAGCCACAGGCGTTACGGTGGTTGAGGCCGCCGACGCCTCCCACTTCAGCGACATCCAAAGCGCATTATCAGAAGCAGCCCTGGTCATAGACGCCGTTCTGGGTACAGGCCGTTCCCGCCCCCTGGAAGGCATCTACCGTGAGGCACTAGCAGCTACTAACGACGAACGACAGCGACGCCCCAACCTTACGACCATCGCAATGGACATCCCCAGCGGCGTGGATGCAGAGACCGGAGCAGCGGACGCTGACGCGCTTACCGCAGATGCAACCGTGACCTTGGGATACCCCAAAGTTGGCCTATTTCGGTTCCCTGGTGCGGCGCACGTTGGACAAATCACTGTCGCAGACATAGGCGTCCCGGAACACCTATCGGCAGATATTCGGCAGGAGGTCGTTACCCAAAGCTGGGCGCAGGAACATCTGCCCACACGCCCGCTTGGAGCGCACAAGGGCACCTTCGGTCGAGTCCTGGCATTGGTAGGCTCTCCTAATTATGTCGGCGCTGCGTACCTCGCGTGTATGGGAGCGGCTCGCTCCGGCTCAGGGTACGTAACCCTGGCAGCAACTCCATCGCTTCAGGCTCTGGTGACAAGCAAACTCACTGAATCCACCTATCTCCTGCTCCCGGAAGCCTCCGATGGTTCTCCCACTGCCGATGCAGCCTTGGCAGTACGCGATGGCTTGCCCACCTGCGATGTATTGCTCACGGGTTGCGGGTTGGGTCAGCATGAAGGCACGAATGCAGTATTGGAGCAGTTACTCCTGTCGAGTACACCCCTTGGCGTCCCTGCTATCCTCGATGCAGATGCCCTTAACACGCTGGCGGGGATACCTGAATGGTGGATCAGGCTTCAGTCCCCCACCGTGGTCACCCCCCATCCGGGAGAGATGTCTCGATTACTCGGAACGTCAGTCAAAGAGGTGGAGGCTGACCGCATAGCAACGGCGCAGCAAGCGGCGGCCCAGTGGGGCGTCACGGTGCTTCTAAAAGGAGCGTTCACAGTCGTTGCATCGCCAGATGGGGACGTCAAGATTATTCCCTTCGCCAATCCGGGCCTCGCCACCGCAGGCACGGGCGATGTCCTTGCAGGCATCATTGCCAGCCTCATCGCCCAAGGCGTTCAGCCCTATGATGCCGCTAGCCTTGGAGCGTACCTGCATGGGGCCGCTGGCGACATGGTCACTAACGATATCGGTAACACCGGGCTGGTTGCCAGTGACCTCCTTCCGGTGCTGCCAAGGGCCATTAAGGCGATTCGTGAAGGCAGGTTCACCGGAGGCATTCAGGAAATCGCCTAGCCCGCTACGTCCCCCTTTGATTCCCCTCAGCTATGCGCCCCTATACATTCGTTGTGCCCATTCAAGGGGCCGCATATACTGGACACCTATGTTGCTTACTATTGATATTGGGAACACGAACATCACAATGGGGGCTTTTGAAGGCGAAGAGCTGCGTGCTACCTGGCGTTTGTCCACAGAATCACGGTGGCAGCCAGACCAGTACAGCGTCTTCCTTCAATCCCTCTTGGCTATGAAAGGCGTGTCTCCCTCGGATATTGATGCAGTCGTCATCTGCAGCGTTGTGCCCCCCCTGACCGCTGTGTTCGAGGAATCCTGCAACACCACCTTCCACACGCATCCCTTGGTGGTGGGAGCGGGCACCAAGACAGGGGTTCGCGTCCTGTATGAACCCCCGCGCGATGTTGGAGCAGACCGCGTCGTAGACGCTGCTGCTGCCTACCGTCTCTACGGCGGGCCTCTAGTGATTGTCGATTTCGGCACAGCCACCGTTTTCGATGCCGTAACGGAAGAAGGAGACTACCTGGGCGGCGCACTGTTCCCAGGCATTCACATTGCCTCAGAGGCCCTGATTCAGCAGACCTCACAGCTCCGTAGAGTCGAGCTGGTCGCACCCAAGTCGGCCATCGGGCGTAATACCGTGGCCGCGCTCCAATCAGGACTGGTCTTCGGGCATGTAGCGTTGGTAGAGGGCATGATCGCCAGGTTTAGAGAAGAGCTTGGCGCAAATACACGGGCCATCGCAACGGGTGGACTCGCCGACCTCGTAGCTACGCAAACCAATGTTTTCCACGCTGTAAACCCGGATCTAACCCTCATTGGCCTCCGAATGGTGTACGATATGAACAGCACTGGGGACACTTCCGACTAGGAACATGCCCCACGGCCCTTACCTCAAGAAAGGAAGGGACCATGGCAAATCCCTTACAAGGCAAGACCATACTGCTGGGTGTTACCGGCAGCATAGCGGCATACAAAGCGGCTGACCTAGCCAGTAAGCTCACGCAGGCTGGCGCCCAAGTGGATACCATCCTCACGGAGAACGCCACCCAGTTTGTGGCGCCACTCACCTTCCGTAGCCTCACGCATAGACCCGTCATGACATCCCTCTTTGACCTGGACTCAGAAGAGGCTATTGAGCATGTAGCTCTGGCGCAGCGTGCAGATATCCTGGTGGTTGCCCCCGCTACTGCTCACACTCTGGCCAAGCTCGCTCTAGGGCTGGCAGATGACGCACTGACCACAACGGCACTGGCAACCGCAGCACCACTCCTGGTTGCACCGGCCATGGATGCACACATGTGGGAGCACCCCACCGTCCAAGAGCATATTGCAATCTTGAAAGCCCGCGGGGCGCACATCGCAGGCCCCGCATCAGGCAGGTTAGCTTCCGGGATTGTGGGACACGGACGAATGCTTGAACCAGAGGCACTGGTAGGCCACATTCGGTGGGTACTAGGCCAAAGCGGCGACCTCAAAGGACGCAAGATAGTTGTAACAGCAGGCGGCACCCAAGAGCCCATTGACCCCGTACGTGTCGTCACAAATCACTCATCTGGCAAGATGGGTTATGCCATAGCAGAGGCCGCCAGAGACCGCGGTGCTGATGTGACATTAATCACTACACCAACAAGTCTCACACATCCAATTGGCGTCACAAGCATCAATGTCACAACCGTGGCTGAGATGCGTACCGCGGTGTTGGATGCCTGCGCCGGAGCCAATGCTCTGGTGATGGCTGCAGCAGTCAGTGATTACCGGTTTGCTCAAATAGCTAGCCAGAAGATAAAAAAGGGTGGTTCAGACCAGGCCCTTACCCTGGATTTAGTGAAGAACCCGGACTTCTTTTTGGAGATACCCACGGGTGTCCTCCGTGTGGGTTTTGCGGCTGAGACAGAAAACCTGATTGCCAACGCCCGTGCCAAAGTCACGGCGAAAAATCTATCCCTCATTGTTGCGAATGACGTCACAAAAGAAGGCAGTGGATTCGGGACTGATACCAACCAGGTGACATTCATTGATCAGGCTGGATCCGTGGATGAACTTCCACTACTTTCCAAGTATGACGTGGGCCAGCGCATCCTTGACCGTATCGTCGAAATGTTGAAATAACCCATCGGCCATTGATTTCGCTTCATTCTCAAATACACGCTGCCCCTCAGCGGCCCAAAGCAGTGCATTAGGCCCTTTTCTCTGACCAAGAGTCCACCCAGTCATGCTTCCCCCATGTCCTGAAGCGTTTACCTACAATCTGTTATTAGTTATGTCAATAACAAGAGGCTTGGGGGCCGGGGTTATGATTTCCCATTAGGTAACCACAGGAGTGTGGGTCCAGGGCCTAGCCCTGGTAGGTAACCGCAGGAATGTGAGTCTAGGGCCTAGCCCTGGTAGGTAACCGCAGGAATGTGAGTCTAGGGCTGTCGGGTCTATCGTGGTGGGTGCAAGGCTAAGCCCTGCTGTACAATGTGAAGGCGCAGTTCCAGACAAGACCAAACCTGACAGGCGGTACTATGACCTCCGAAGGCAATAAAGAAACCTCCTCGGCATATGATCCAGCGTCGGTGGAGCAACGGCTCTACCAGCGATGGATGGACGCTGGGTACTTCACTCCCAAGATTGATCCCACCAAGAAACCCTTTGTGATTATCCAGCCTCCACCCAACGTGACCGGTGTGTTGCACCTTGG
>CAVOCU010000057.1:0-11639 GCA_963694315.1 Dehalococcoidia bacterium
TGGGTTCCTGCCCGATAACACGCTGGACCCGGTGGGTGGCTGGAAGCTGGAAGCCAATTGGGACAACTTCTTCCACTGGGACTATGAGCTCCAACGTGACAAGCTGTTCTTTGGTGTGACCTCCAACCCCCTACAGGACGGCGCAATCCAGCAGAGCATGGAAGCAATCTACGACCGGTCCAAGGAGCATCTAGGAACTGCTGATGCAATGATCATTCGAATGCGAAGGTCATTGTTGGATGCAGCCCGGACGTTTGCCGAGACAGGCGAAGCCGTAGGTGTGGACAACCCAGAGATATTTGCCAACCGACCGGTAGGAGCAGTCTTGCCCGAGGGAGCGGATTGGCTTACGGCGACTGAAAAGCGTCGCGATGCCACGGACGCAATCATTTCCAATTCTTGAAATCGGGGTGTCTCCATTGAAATGACAATTGACACAGCACATTCCTGAGGAATTTTCCCGAGACTTAAATTAGTTTTTAAGTATGATCTACGACATAGACAAACATGCTTCCTCCTTAAATAGCGACTCTGGATGAGATACTCCAAGGCCGCATCGGCAGAGAGTGTCTGTAGCATTGGGCAGGGTGGAACTCGAAAGCCTTAGGTATGTCCAGGGAGATAAATACATGAACCAAGATGATGCCCAAAAGACGATAGAAGAATACATTGAGGCCATCAGACCCAATCCACAGGATGCAGTGGCCTACAGGGAAAGGGGCGTTGCGTATAGCGATTCCCTTGAGTTTGAGCTGGCTATACAGGATTTCAGCGAGGCAGTACGCCTTGACCCAAAGGACGCCGATGCCTACAAATACAGGGGCCTTGCCTATATAGACACCCTTGACGATACGCTGGCCTTACAGGACTTCAATGAGGCTATCCGCCTTGCTCCGGAGGATGCTGATGCCTACAACCAACGGGGACTTGCGTACCAATACCAAGGCTTGTTCAAACAGGCAATACAAGATCACGATGAGTGCATCAGACTCGACCCCCAATCCTCTTTTTCCTACACCAACAGGGGTGTTGCGCATAACGAGCTAGAACAATATGAGCAGGCAGTGAAGGACTTCAACGAGGCCATTCGCCTGAACCCTGAGGACGCCGATGCCTACAACCACCGAAGTTTTGCGTTCAGAAACCTAGGGAAATACGACCCGGCGATACAGGACGCGGACGAGGCTATCCGCCTCGACCCGAAGAATGTGGAGGCGTACGAAAATCGGGCTGAAGTGTACGACCTTCTAGGCCAACACGAGCGGGCACTGATGGATTTTGGTGAGGCCAGAGACGTGGAGCTTGGCGAGTAGAAATACTGCTCCCCACAACCAAGCGTAAAAATCGTTTACGTGTTTATAATGGCGCTCATGCGAACCAAAGGCACACGACGAATCAAGCCTCCCTTTTTCTATGGGTGGATTATTGTGGGTGCCGGGGCAATCAGTGGCGCTTTCAACCTAGGCAGTGCAGGATTTGCTACAAGCACTTTCCTGGGGGCAATGCAATCTGATTTGGGTTGGAGCCAGACCATCATCTTTGGAGCATTGTCAGTACGGGTCCTCTTGGGTGGACTCTTAGGCCCAATCATTGGCCCCTTGGCTGACCACCCTTGGGCCCCCCGAGTGATTCTACCCTTGGGCAGCATTTTCCTTGCCCTTTCATTCATTCTCCTACGGTGGGTGGAAACCCCTTTCCAGTACTACATGGTCTACGGAGTCCTGGGGTCTCTGGGCGTGGCGGCCCAGGGCAGCGGCATGTGGCAGACCCTGGCAATCAAGTGGTTTGTGCGCAAGCGGGCCAAAGCCCTCTCATGGAGCAACGCAGGAGCCGCCAGTGGCCCCCTGATTTTTCCACTGTTCCTCACCTTCCTTATTGGCAGCATGGGGTGGCGTGACGCCTGGCTCTGGTTAGGAATCACAACCCTTATTATCGTTCTCCCTTTCTCGCTTCTGGCACGTACCAACCCTGAAGTCATGAATATGCTTCCAGACGGAGACACACCAGAATCCCAGCCGTCCGCAGTCACCCCATCGCAGAGACCTCGCCCGGTGGAGGAATACAGCTTCACTAAAGGGGAAGCACTCCGCTCCCGTTCCTTCTGGATTCTAACTTTGGCAATGTCCCTGGCGGTGGTTGGCATAACCGGGTACCAGGCCCACTGGATACCCTATCTTCAGGAGCAGGGTTTCAGTCTGGAAGTGGCTGCCAGCGGGGTGGCGGTCTACGGTTTCTTCAATGTTGGTGGCCGGTTTGTATGGGGGTACCTAGCGGGGAAATACAACATCCGAACAATGATGGTGCTGCAAGGGTGTCTGGCAACGCTTGGGGTAATCTTCATGCTGTTCATCTTCAACCCTTACATGATGGTGGCCTGGGGGGTGTTCCAGGGGCTCAACCTGGCGGGGTTCTTCATGCTGCAATCTCTCGCCACGGCAGAGTTCTTTGGGCGAGGTCATATAGGCGCTATCCGGGGCTTCATGACACCCTTTGCCAATGGCACGAGAGCAGTAGCGCCCCTGCTCCTAGGTTTCATGCACGATTGGAGTGGTTCCTACACCATACCGTTCCTGATTGTGGTAGGAACCTGGATTATGGCGTCCCTTGCAGCCTTAGCAATCAAACCGCCTAGAATGCCCACGCCAAAGCCTTAGATTACGTCCGATGTTCCGGCTGCCCAGCCATCGTTACGTCGCAAGAGAGACGCTAGGCTCCGTCCTGGTCCATCGTCTGGCGTAGCACCGTCAGGAAATTATTTGCAGATGCTGTGAGCGGTTTCTCCCGTAAGGTTGCCGCGCCAATTATCTCCGTAGCATAGGAACCCTGCACACGAACAACAGCCAGGTATTCTCTATCCTTAGGCTCAACAATGAATTCTGGAACCACAGATATTCCCAACCCTAAAGACACATAGCGTTTAACAGCTTCTATGTGATCCAATTCTATGCCGACCTCATAGGGGATTTCCTGGCGTTTCATCTCTGCTTCCAGCATGGTTCGGGTGGTTGTGCCTCCACGGAGAAGCGTCAGAGGGTAACGGGCAACCTCATCAATCGTGGCTTCATCCTGCTGCGCCAGGAGATGGCCCAAGGATGTAATAAGCACGCGTTCAAAGGTCAGCAGCGGTTGAAAATCAATGTGCGGTGGTACCTGAGGGTCAACCAGTGCAATATCTACATTGCCGTCAGATAGCAGCCGGATGCCTTCGGACTTCGTGCGCGAATAGATTCTTACCTGGTTATGAGGGAAGGTGTCCTGGAATATCTTTACGGCACCCGGTAGCTTATAGCTGATAAATCCAGAGGGTGCGGTGACACTCACGGGATCGGTTGTTCCTTCAGCCGACACGGAGCTGGCCATGCTGTCAAACCCCTCAACCAGCGGCAATGCCAGTGCAGCGTATCGCTCTCCTATTGGGGTAAGTTGAACTGGCCGAGTGCTTCTATCCAGCAGTTGAACACCTAACCGTTCCTCAAGTTTTGCTATCTGCTTTGTTGCTGTAGGTGACCCAATGCCAAGGAACTCCGCCGCCTTGGAAATGCTATGAAATTTTGCAGTAGCGCAAAACACTCTCCACTCTGGTAATTCAGGCATGTCCTCACCCCCTCCCATCGTTCCATTATGGCAATGAAATGTTCACTATTTATGTATTGACAATTGTACCGTCTCAGTGCACATTTGCGCTATGGAAGATTACCGGTCAATACATAATCGGGGTTTTTGCTATTGCTTACGAAATTCCAGGGGATGCAACATGAAGGGAGAGAGCTATGTTAACTGCTGAAGATAACGCGCTAGTAACCAAGGTAGGTGCTGGAACACCAATGGGTGAAACCCTGCGTAGGTATTGGTTGCCCGCGTTGCTCGCGCGCGAGCTCCCGGAGCCGGACTGCGCTCCCGTGCGACTACGAGTACTCGGTGAGAATCTCGTAGGGTTCCGAGACACCAACGGCGATATCGGAATCCTTGATGAGAATTGCCCCCACAGACTCGCGTCCCTCTTCTTGGGGCGAAACGAGGAGTCCGGGCTTCGCTGCGTCTACCACGGCTGGAAGTTTGATGTGAACGGCAACTGTGTTGACCAGATGAATGAACCTATTGGGTTTGAAGACAAAATCAAGGTTAAGGCGTACCAAACGTTTGAAGCAGGTGACGTTATCTGGGTCTACATGGGCCCGGCAGACAAAACCCCACCCACTCCCAGCTTTGAATATACCCAGGTGCCAGAAACACACCGCGGCGTCACCAAGGTCTGGCAGGAGTCCAACTGGCTCCAGGCATTGGAAGGTGGCATTGATTCCTCTCACGCTCCCATCCTTCACCGTCAAATCCGCGAAGGGGCGTCCAGCGCTGGGATTCAGCTTTCAACCCCCTTTGTCCAAGGTGGAGCACCCATCATCGAAGTCGATGTTACAGACTATGGGTATCGTTATAGCGGCGTCCGTCCGCTGGGCGAAAAGGAACAGTACGTACGGGGCTACCACTTCGCTATGCCCTTCACCCAGCTTCGACCCAGCCAAATTGGCCGAGCGGGAGCGCCTGATCGCACAATCGTTGCAGGCCACCACTGGGTTCCCATTGACGATGACAACTGCATGGTTTGGAACTGGACATACAGCTACGGCGAAAAAGGTCTCTCAGAGAAAGAACGAACCATGGAGGGCACCGCCAACGGCTGGCCCAATGTAGACCCAGACAATCAGTACAGGGCAAAGGGCAACATCCGCAACAACTGGCTGATAGACCGTGATATTCAGCGAACTGACACGTTCACAGGCATAGATGGCATCAACGCCCAAGACCGTGGCGTTCAGGAGAGCATGGGGTCAGTGGTAGACCGAACGCGAGAGCACCTTGGGCCCGCGGACACAGCCATCATCGCCACACGTAAGCTGCTTATTGAGGCCGTAAGAGATGTAGCAGAGGGCGGTTCTCCCAGAGGCGCCCACACCACGTCGTACTATAACGCCCGTGCTATCGAAAAGGTATTCGATGGCACGCTAGCCTGGCGGGATGTCATGTTGCCGGAGATGAACCCGGAGGATCAGCGTCTGCCCGTAGCATAATCAGTCCATAAAACCACGGAGGATAGTTTGCTCAATGCTATTGATAACAAGCTACTAGCCCAGACTGGCCCCGGAACTCCTATGGGAGAAACAATGCGACGGTACTGGATGCCGGCACTGCTGTCTTGGGAGTTGCCCGAGCCCGACTGCACTCCGGTGCGCGTCAAGCTGCTGGGAGAGGAACTCATAGCCTTCAAGGACACCAACGGAGTGATTGGCCTCATAGACAACTACTGCCCCCATCGCAGGGCCAGCATGTTCTTCGGTCGTAACGAGGAGTGCGGTCTTCGCTGCGTCTATCACGGCTGGAAGTTTGATACCAACGGCAACTGCGTGGATATGCCCAGTGAGCCTGCGGAGAGCAACTTCAAAGACAAAGTGAAGATTGATGCTTACCCGTGCATGGAACTAGGCGGAGTCATCTGGACGTACATGGGGGCTCCGGAAACCCAGGCTCCGCCGCCACTGTTTGAGTGGGCAAGGGCCCCTGTCACCCACCGGGCAATCAACAAGGTTCTCCAGGAGTGCAACTGGCTCCAGGGGCTGGAAGGCGGCGTTGACTCTGTTCACGCCTCCTGGCTTCATAACAACAACCTTTCAGACAAAGCCGACTATACAACCAGGTCTGCCGCTCCCAACATTGAGGTAGAGCCGACAGACTACGGGTACGTTTACGGTTCCGTCAGGCATCTATCGGCGGAAGAAGGCAACTTTGTCCGCGCTTACCAGTACATCATGCCCTTCACCCAACTCCGCCCTGACGGTGGTAGGGGTGGGGAAGCCCCAAGCATTGGCGGCCATATGTGGGTGCCGATTGACGATGAAAATCACATGGTGTGGAACTTCATCTATGGACTTGGAGACGCTCCCCTGACGGAAGACCAGAAGTACAAGAACGGCGATTCCGCCTATGAAGTCATAGACATCAACAACGGGTTCCGCTGTACCTGGAACGCCGACAACGATTACGGCATTGACCGAGAGGTGCAGCGCACTCAGACCTTCACAGGTATCCCAGCTGACCCTCGGGTTGGCGCCAACCTCCAAGACCGTGGTATTCAAGAGTCCATGGGGCAAGTGGTGGATCGAACTCGGGAACATCTAGCCACAACCGATAGTGCCATCATCGCCACCCGTCGCATGCTGCTAGAAGCAGTCAGAACCGTGGAAGACGGCGGAAGCCCAAAGGGTGTCAGCCCCTCTTACCACAGCGTCAGGTCCCTACAGCGAGTACTGCCCGTTGAAGTCCGGTGGCAGGAAGCCATGAAGGGATTGCTCTTTGATGGCGATGAGCACTCACCACTCTGGTTAGGTGACCTCACAGCCCAGGGCTAAGTCACAACTTCACACATACGGAAAGGGACGTACATGCTGAGCGCAAAAGATAACGAAATGATTACTAGAACCGGCCCCGGCACTCCAATGGGGGAGTATCTGCGACGGTTCTGGATGCCAGCTCTGTTGTCCGAGGAAATTGCCGAGCCTGACAGCGCTCCAGTGCGCGTCAAGATTCTTAACGAAGAACTCATAGCCTTCCGAGATACCAACGGCGATGTTGGCATCATCGATAACTTCTGCCCCCATCGACGTGCCAGCATGTTCTTCGGTCGGAACGAGGAATGCGGCTTGCGCTGCGTCTACCACGGCTGGAAGTTTGACACCAATGGTGATTGTGTAGACATGCCATCAGAGCCGGCAGAGAGCAACTTCAAAGACAAGGTCAAAATTAAGGTGTATCCGGCCCAAGATTGGGGCGGCTACATCTGGGCATACATGGGGCCCGCAGCGTCCATGCCGGAACTCCCGGAAGTTGGTTGGGCAATGGTTCCTGAGAGCCACCGCAAGGTATCCCGACGGTTACAAGAGAACAACTTTGTGCAGGGCATTGAGGGCGGCATTGATTCCAGCCACATCTCCTTCCTACACTTTGGCCTGACTCCGGCAGTCCGGGACGATCCCGCCAGGGCTGGTCACTCCCTCACCAACACAGACACCGCTCCCCATTTCATTGTGAAGCACACAGACTATGGGTTTGTGTACGGAGCCAACCGTGAGGCGGAGAACGACACGTTCTACTGGCGACTCACACCTTTCATGCTCCCCTTCTTCACCGTGATTCCCGGCGGCTCAGGGAACCCGGATGAGCGCACCTACAGCGGCCACGGATGGGTGCCGGCAGACGATGAGAATTGCTGGATGTTCACCTACAGCTGGAACACCAGCAGACCCCTCAATGAGGGCGAGGGCCACGGTGCAAGCTACCTGGAGTTGGAACCCCGCACCATGCGCGCTGCCATGAACAAGGACAACGATTACGGCATAGACCGTGAAGTGCAACGGCTCAAGACCTACACCGGGATAGAGGCCATCTCCGTGCAGGATTCCGGCATTCAGGAGAGCATGGGCGCTATCTGTGACAGGACCAAGGAACATCTGGGGACATCGGACTCGGCGGTCATTGCCATGCGCCGCATGTACCTTCAGGGGTGCAGGGACCTGTTAGAGGGCAAGGAGCCCTTTGTCCCGCAGAAGGGTTCCGCCTACCGCGTCCGCTCAGTAGCAGATGTGATGGATCGCAAGGTGACTTTTGAGGAAACGACGGAACAGGTAATGGTAGGCGCGGCATAACGCCGTCGGTTTATTAGAGGCGATGACGACACGCGTAGCTTCCTGGGACATGGCACGTGACGCAGGCAGGCACCACAACTCAGGGAAGAAACAAGGAGGGATTAGAGAATGCTGAGTAAGGAACAAAACGAGCTATTAACCCAGACCGGGCCCGGCACCATCATGGGAGACCTGATGAGAGAGTACTGGATGCCAGCAATGATGTCCGCTGAACTCCAGAACCCTGACGGCGAGCAAGTACGACTAAAGCTTCTGGGTGAGGATCTGATTGCCTTTCGTGACACCAAGGGGAAAGTCGGCGTCATCGGCAACTCCTGCCCGCATCGCGGCGCCTCCTTGTTCTACGCGCGTAACGAGGAACATGGCCTTCGCTGCGTCTACCACGGCTGGAAGTTTGATACCGACGGCACATGCATAGACATGCCTTCAGAGCCTCCGGAAAGTCGCTTCATCGACAAGGTCCGAGCCACTTCATACAAGACAGAAGAACGCGGTGGTTTGATCTGGGTGTACATGGGAACCCGAGAAGAAGCACCCCCCCTGCCCTCATTGGTAGCCAACATGATGCCGGAAGGCCAGTACACCGTCAGTGGCTACTACTCAGAATGTAACTGGATGCAGTCCTTGGAAGGTGACTACGACACGTCCCATGTCAGTTTCCTTCACAACGGCGCACGCAACCCGGAGGACATTCCGGATCCTGACATCACCTTTGAGCGATATGCACTGAAGACTCGGTGGGCCCGAGACTCCGTTACTGACACGGAGTTCGGCTGCACCTCCGGCAACAACCGCCCGGCAGAGGAAGATACCACCTACTGGCGCATAGCCCATTTCCTCTTCCCCTTCTACGCAATGATTCCCGCCAGTTTCAGAGAGAGCGGCTTCGTAGCAGTGGTACCCATGGACGACGAGAACTGCATGCGGTGGCACATCAGCACTAGGAACCCCGCGCTGCCCCGTCCTCCAGGATTCGGTGGCCCACCAATTATTGATGGAATGATCACATCCTTCCATGTGGATACCTCACGCAACGGCACTGGCTGGTTTGACCGATTCAATATCGCAGGAACCCGGCGCAATGATTACCTGGTTGACCGTGATGCTCAAAAGGCACGCGTAGGCGGTCTGGGCTTCAGTGGCATACCCGGCCGTGGTCAGGACAACGGCATGACAGAGAGCATGGGCGTGATTTACAAGCGAGACCAGGAGCACCTGGGTGTGACCGACGCGGGTATCATCCGTATGCGACGACTGCTGGCCAAAGCAGCAATCGCACTACGTGAAGACGGCACAACGCCGCCAGCGGTGGACAACCCTGAGCTCTATAAGGTCCGTTCGGTTTCGACCTTGGTGCCCAACGGTGTCAACGGTATTCAAGCCACACAAGACCTGCAGTGGGCTGCACTGGCAGAAGAGCAGCAGCCGGCAGGCTAGCGCAAAGAATTGTCTAGGGAGGCCCATAAACACGGGCCTCCCTAGAGTTTTTACCGTTTGCAGTATAAAATTTGGCACTTGAGAAGGGTACCAATCCAGCAGTGGCCTAGGAGAGGACAACATGCCAGAAGCAACTAAGGTAGAATTAATAGCTGGCCCAAACGGTAATGCAGAGATTTACGAACTATATGAGGCCAACCAGCCACTTCAATACCAAATCCACTTCAAAGGCGATCAATCAGCGGTCTTTATGACCCTGGGAGAAGCCTACCTTGAAGCTGGTAGGAAGGCGGGTGTCAAGACGTAATCTAGCACTGCCCACCTTTGCCCTAACGTAAAAGATGTGGTATTTTCTCGCAAGGATATGAAGCAGGAGGGGATTTATGCGCAGTCGATTTCGAATGAGATTCATGGCATTGCCTATGGCTTTGATTTTAGCGTTGGTCTTGCTACCAGCCTGTTCCAGCGACGGCAACGATGATGACGCCAACACTAACGTTGGAGCGCCGGTGGTGGCCACCCAAGCTCCTACGGCAGCATCAAAAACGGCTCCCAAAGCGGCTCCCGCTCCTACAAAGGCAGCACCGGTAGCAAAGAAGCCGGTAACGGACGAGCTCATTATTGGAGCTTTATTGCCCTCATTGGTATCTAATAATATTGGCAGGGGGCTGGGACCACAGTCGCAGATTCAGTTGGCAGCCATGTACGAGTACCTGATTGGCACGGATCCCGCAACAGGTGCTTTAGTGCCTCAACTGGCGACCGAGTGGGCAATTGAACCCAATGGCATTGACATCCGGGTCAAGCTCCGACCCGACATTCGTTTCCATGATGGCAGCATCCTCAGTTGGAGAGACATAGACCTCACTGTTGGCGAATTAGGCGCAGAGGACGGGGAACATACCCACCAGCGCAACTATAAAACGGTGGTCATTGAACCAGTGAGCGACCTCGAATTCATCTGGAAGCTCCCAGCCCCATTAGCAGAGCAGTTCAGGAGGCTCTCTGAGCAGGTCGGCGGCATGGAGGTTATGAGCGCGGCTGACTATGCGGCATCGGGACCGCCCCAGATGAACACAGCCCCCTCTGCGGGCACTGCTGCATGGCAATACGTCAGCCGTGATCAGCAAACGGACATCCAATTCGAGCGAGTGGACTACGAGCATTGGCGCTACAATCCGGAATTCTCAAAGTTGACGATCCGGTGGATGAACGAGCAATCCACCCGGCTTGCAGCACTAATAACAGACGAGATCCACGTGACGCAGTTAGGTGCTGACAGTACCGAACTTGCCGAAAAAGACGGAATGCTCGTTTCAGAAGGCACCCAGCAGGGCGCTAGGATCTTCGCGGCGTTCAATGGTGGTTACGTAGACTCAGGGACCTCAAGCAGCTACGAACAGCAGAACACCCCCTGCGGGTATGTCCACTGCGACTCGCCTTGGCATAACGCTCTGGTACGGAAAGCTTTCAACAAAGCCATTGACAAGGACGCACTGAATGAAGCATTCCTGCGTGGGGCAGGTCAGAAAATGATCATTCAAGCCATCCCAGAGTCCAGTCCGGCATTTAACCCGGAATGGCGCCAAAACTACGACGAGTTATACGGCTATGACCCACAGGTCGCCAAGGATTTGCTGGCAGAGGCCGGGTATGGCCCTAACAGTCCGCTGGAAATCAACGTTAACGTGGCCAATGTTGCATCATTCGCCGCGTCAGCAGATACGATGGAGTCTATAGGGGCCATGTTGGCCGATGTAGGCGTAAAGGTGAAACTCCAGTCCCCCGAAGCTGCGACCCATCGACCCATTCAAAGAGCACTGAAGCTGGTGAACTGGATAAGCCTGACGTCTAGCGCTTCTTTCGACGTGCAGAGCACTCGAGTCCACCACGCCGATATCTCTCCTCGTGGCGGCGGCTTTGAACCGCTGGAGATCAATTCGCTAATTAAGAAACTCCAGATGACAATGCTCCCAACAGAACAAGATAAGCTACTGCGCCAAATTGGCGACATCGCCCATCCGATCCACATAGCGATGAACCTCTTCTGGCTCCCGCCCCAGATCGTTCTGAACCCGGAGTACGTCGAGAGTTGGGTATGGCCCGGCAACGTCTCCGGCCTGTGGAGCCACTTCCACAATCTTAAGGTGGCAAAGAAGTAACCATTAATCAGGGCTGACAGGTAATACCCGTCAGCCCTGATTAAACCGCTGCCCCTCGATTCCCTGGACAGATTATTTCAGTAGCACCCATGTACACCAGTACGTGTGAAACGGAAACCACAAGGGGAGGACATATGCTGACCCCAAATGATAACGAACTCATCTGTAGGACCGGCCCCGGCACTCCTATGGGGGAGTACCTACGGCGGTTCTGGATTCCAGCGCTGGTTTCAACCGAAATTGCGGAACCCGACAGCGCTCCGGTGCGCGTGAAGATCCTCAATGAGGAGTTGGTAGCGTACAGAGACACCAACGGCGACGTTGGCCTCGTAGACAACTTCTGCCC
>CAVOCU010000058.1:0-10969 GCA_963694315.1 Dehalococcoidia bacterium
TGCTCAGCGGTAGGACGATGTCCACCGGGAGGACTTCGCATCGTCGATGTTTCAACACGTTCAGATAAACGCCCTTATATGTGTCGAGATTGTAGTTGGCGTCGTTTGAGTTACTCATTCCCAAAAGGGCCGCTGCGCGATTCAACTCTTCCCAGATTGCGCGCATCACGTTTGGTCGAGCGTCGCCGCGTTCACGGTCATGCTTTGGGTTAGCAGTAGTTGCTTCTCTAGCCTTCTCGATGGCAGTACGCACTTCTCTAGAGGGCAGAGGAACGAGAAAGCAGGTGGTCTTTGCAGATAAGAGGGCCTCGGCATCGTCGTTCATGGGCGTCGCAAGCTCGATGAAGCGATTGCCGATGAGGGGCGTTTCGCCAATGAGCAAGTCGGTGGCATCGGGGTTGGACGCGTCCCAGGCAACAACGGCGTTCCTCGACCATAGCCCCATCGCTTTGCGGATGACTGCATGGGTGACACCAGCGGCGTCTGGATATTTGGCTAAGACGGCGCTAGAGACAAAGCTCTGACGCGCTACGTCCCACTGCAGCAGGTGCACGCGCCTACCAAGACCGTGGGCTATATGGGCTAGCTCTCGAATCAAGAGACTCTTGCCAACGCCCGGTAGTCCTGCGAAAAAGACCATCCGTTGCGTACGCGCTAGTTCATGAAGCCTAGTGGAGATTGCGGAGCTGGTTGGCAACATAAGGGGAGATGCCGTGTCCTCTGTCATGGGTTCATTATGCCCTACGGATGCTACAGGAGCACAGGCACTTCGCCGACAATGCTAATCTCCTGCCGGGTCAACGCGCAGGTGAATGCGTATGCTTCCACCCCTGCCGATACCGCCTCCCGTAGCGCAGCTCCAAACGCAGGGTCGTTGGCGTCATAGGGGCTAAGGCCTGTGGCGTCGTCGCGCTGAATCACGAAGACGGCCGCAGCACGATGCCCTTCTTCCACTGCCTTCATCAGGGTTCCAACATGCTTTCGCCCTCGCTCTGTGGGTGCGTCCGGGAAGCGCGCTATGCCGTCTACCACCAGCGTGACCGATTTCATTTCGATGTAGCATTGGCCCGCTGGCCCTTCCAGCATCATGTCCAACCTGCTGTCATGGAACGAGACTTCACGCCTGCCATTGGTGTACCCGGAGAAGTGCGGTAGCGCGTCGGTACACCATGATTCCCAGACCAGCGTGTTGGGCACCCGGGAGTCGGCAGAAACCAAGGTTTGCCCTGGACCCTTCTGTTGAGACGGTGTGGCACTGGTTGATGGGGAGTGACCTGCGTATCCAGCCTGTTGTTCTGCAACAACGTTCCCGGTATTACGGTCTATGGCTAACAGGGTGAGGTCATAGGCTGTTTTGCGGTGATCGCCCGGTTGGTGGGTCAGGTAGCAGGTGTTCCCCGGCTCAAGCAGCTCCCGCATTCGACCGGAATTGGCTACATGCACCATGACCTCTTTGCCGTCCAGTAGCACCAACGCGGCGAAACGGTTGAGTCGTGTGAGGAATTTGGCTTCATGGAGGGGAGGAAAGCGCATATAACCCCCGAAATTGACTTAGCTCTGCCGGAGGTTGATGAACTTCATAAGCAGGGGGTGGACGCCCCGAACGACGTCCATGGCCTGCTGGGATGCGTCTCTGATTGTGAAGTGGGCTTCTGGCTGAACGCGGAGCTTGAAGAAGTGATAGCACTCTCGTAGGTTCATGCGCGTCACCACGCGACGTAGGTGAGCGTGCGTCACCGCGTACTCGGCCACGCGCGGCGATATGGCTGCAAGTTGTGTGTATGCGCCGGCAGAGGCGTCCATAGCCTCGCGGTAGGTATCTGATAATCCGCTTGCAACGATGAGTTCCGGCTCCACGTATCCCTCAATTACCGTCAAGGGCTGTGGGAGGTATGACTGCATCCGGTGTCGCTTGAACTCCCGATATGCGCCGTAGTCCATCAGATACTCAAAGGTGTATTCCACCTGCTCCAACTCTCGCACTGTGGAATCATGGGGCCCTAGGGCTCCCAGGGCCGCCGTGATGACCCCTTCTTGCTGTTCATCGGAGAGGGTTTGTGCGTGCTTCCAAACATCGTCATATGGCTCATGGGCGTTGCGATACAGGAGCGCTGCCACTAGCCGAGTCTGGGCATCAACATCGTAGTCCACCAGCCGTGTGCTCACGGAACGGGGACCCGGGTCTGCCGTTGGCGACTCTGGTAGCAGGGATGCCGTCTGCTCTTCCAGTGCCGACCTGCTTAATGCTATGTAATCGTTGGGTTCCGCATGGCGGACAAGGGTTGGGGTAACAGTCTTGGCTTGCTCCTTCATCTCCTCGCCCAACTCCCGTTCTTCCTGGAGGGCAGATGAAAGGAGTTTGCGCACCGCATGTTCCAGCGTTCTTGTGTTCATGGTCACACCAACGTTGGTCAGGGCAGATGCAGGGAGCACGAACCGACATGAGTCCGTTGCTTCTCGGCGTAGGCGCAGTTTGTAGGAACCGTCACGTTCGGACTCACCTTGTAGGTGGATTGTGGCCAGGTAGGCCATGGTGCCTTCTACTAGCCGTTGATAGACATCAAACATCGTCTGACATGCCGCAACGTACACGGCTTTGGCGTCAGGCGCGTCGTCCAGTTCCTGAGGGGTGTAGAAGGCGTTACGCTCCAACAGTTGATAGCGTGATGACTTCTCTGTGTAGGAACCAAGGCGGTTGTCCTCTAACGTATCGCAGGCCAACCGCGATACGTTTTCTACTGCCATGTGAATGATGGCATGCTCTGCCACAGAGGCGTGGCCGTAACCCAGTACCCAACGCTCGTGGAAGTCTGCGGCCTTCTCTGCCGTCACCATCTCCTTGATGGCATCAAACGCCTCTGGCCTGCGTGAGGTCATGGCGAATATGACGGCCAACTCCTCTTCAGTCACCTCTCGAGGGTCAAGAGGGTAGACACGACGGAGAAACGCGCTTTGTTCTGTGGCTTCCATAGTTGTGCCCCGTTTGGGTATTAGATGTTTCGAATGTTATGGTACCGCAAGACCGCTCCCAATGCATTGCTGGTATTTGATAGATTCTGCACAATCTTGACAACCCCTGCGTAGAGTCGGTAGCATCCTCTTTAAGAGTAGTTGTTGTCCGTGGCGGGTGGCGACTATGACGTACCGAAGCGAGAGCTTCAATAGTCTTCTGTAATTGTGGCGATTGCTTATTTTTAGCTGTTACCAGGGATGCGGGAACGCATAGTAGACGGAAAGTCCGGGGGTGGACGATGCCCGAGCGATTTCAGCTGGAAATTGAAAAAATCCTGGAACAGACGGAGAATCTTCCTCCGCCAAGCGACACTGAAAAGGCACCCAAAGAACCCTCTAGGTCCCCCCGTGTCCCCTCTTCAGGGTGGAAGAGCTCCATTACGTCTGGTAGGTTAATCGTCTTCAGCGTGCTGCTGCTTCTCACCTTTGCCCTCGTCTCTAACGGCACCTGGCAGATGGTGTTCTTCTGGGCAGGGTTGATATTGGCCATTGCCGGGTACGCTCTCTTCTTTGCACGCGCAGACAAAGCCGCCTCTAAACCCCATTGGCGGGGCAAGCTTGTGGAATATGATGAGAGCCCGAGCGGGCCTTCTATGTGGGATAAATTCCGCAAGCGATTTAACCGCTAACAACCCTCTGTTCTCCAATTTTTCATCTACACCAATGACATACTTTGTGCTATGTTTCTGTAGCTGTTTACCACTTCTGCATTGAATAAAGAGGCCATTCGTGTGCTGGAGAAAACTAATCAGCCCAACGTAACGGAAGCTTCCGAAAGTCGACGTTTCAGAGGCTGCACAAGCTCCAGGAGCAATGGAGGCTGTGTGTCACCTCTCCTTTGGTGATTACTCCGGCAATGATTATACCAAGCAGCTTTTCATGGACTCACTCATCCACGGGTGGGACCTGGCGGTAGCTAGTTAAGTTGGGGATGGAGGCCCATGCATCAGGTGATCGTGAAAAGCTATAATGTATTGGCAACATCTTAAATGTGCCTGCACATCATATGGCCGGGAGGCAGCTATGCCAAAGACAAAGCCTGAATCAAAGGCGGAGACGGTTCGACAGGTGGTCAAGTACAACTTCTATCAGGTAGACCCGCTTTGGCGTCGCCTGCCTGATGCTGAGCGTCAAGCCCATCGCGAAGAATTTGACGCCGCGGTTGCCAAGTTCTCAGGTAGGATAGAAGTGCGCCCGTATTCACTGGTAGGCCTGCGTGCGGAAGTGGATTTCCTCCTCTGGCTGCTGGGTTGGACGTTGGAAGAGATGCAGGAATTTTCCGCTGCGGTGAACTCCACCGGCCTTGGCAAGTACCTCAAAACTGCTTACTCGTATTTGTCTCTCTCACGCCCGTCTCCCTACGTTGACGATCATATCCACGCCGACCAGGAGGGTAGGCAGAAGGTGATTCGCCCCCAGAGCCCTGACCACCCCTACTTGGTGGTGTATCCCTTTGTGAAGACTGCGGATTGGTACCAGCTTCCATTGGAAGAGCGGCAGCGGATGATGAATAAGCACTTTGAGGTGGGGCATAAGTACCCAGGAGTGCGGAACAACACCAGCTACTCGTTTGGCATTGACGATCAGGAGCACGTTGTGGCTTTCGATGTCTCTAGCATTGATGAGTTCTTGGAGCTGCTGATGGAACTACGGGAATCTGAAGCAAGGCCCTTCACTGAGCGCGACACGCCCATCTTCACCTGTATTTCCGGGGAGCTTGAGGATGTCCTAGCGGGGCTTGGCTAGTCGGGTGCTTCACTTGCTCAAGTGGGCTCCCTATGGCCTGCTGGCGGTAGGTGCCGCGTTGCTGGGTTGCGGCATCATTATTGGGGTGAAGTCTGACGATGCGCCCCAGCTTGCGTACATCATGGACGTTGCCGGTGTCCTGCTCTTGGCCTTTGGCCTTACGCTTTACCTGTTCACTGAGGGCGTAGCGGGGAGAAGGACTGGGAATTAAGCGTCTAGTAACTCAAGAGGTTTCGTCATGACCCATGAGGTCTCTTCTTCCATGTTGCGACTGCCGTCCCCCTGGAACACCCACCACTGGTTCTGCACGGTCTTATTGATGTGTTTGTAGCCCTGGGCCTCATACAACCGTACCGCATCATCGTTAGTGGTTCCTACTTCATGGTGAATAGATTTGAACTTGAGTCGGATAGCTTCTGATTCGGCATAGGCAATAAGTGCTGCGCCAACACCTTGTCTACGGTAAGCAACCCCCACGTCCAAGCTCAAGGCCCGCAGCGAATCCGTTTTGTAGTGTCGTGTCTCCCCAATGCTGATGGTGCCGACCAGGTTTCCGTCAATTTCCGCTACGAGTATCCGCCTGATTCCTGATGTGTGTTCTTCCCATCGATCCCGCATTTGCTCAGCGCTCACTCCTGGGGTAAGGGATCCCACCAGGGGCGCAATGTCAGCCTCTTGTGCAGGCCTTGTGGATATCTGTGGTGACTCTGTATGTGCTGTACTCATATGCCTACCCTAACACAATGATGCTGCTAGCTTTTAACACTAGGTACACTTCTGACCCCGGCTGAAGCTCCAGTGATGATGCGGCCTCCGGTGTTACCTCAACCAAAATTGGCGAGCCAGCCTCAGCGGTGACAAGCATCACTTCTCCAACTCGGTCCAGTGCGGATACCGTTGCCTTGAGCACGTTGCGTGCACTCAGTCCCGTAGGAGCCTCATCCGCCACCATCACATCGGATGCGGCTACAGACACCGTGATGTTATCACCCTCACTGCGGTCAACCATTGGAAGCCACAGCGTGAAACCGTCAAATTTCGCCTCTGTGGTGCCGCTTACAGGGTGGTGGGCCACCACTTTCCCTTCCAGCAGGGTCTCCAGGTGGGTTGGATCCACCAGGTGGAGAACCGGACTTTGGTGCAATACCTTGTGAGGCGTATCCAATGCCACTTGCTTCCCCTGGGATAGCACCAGGGCTTGCTCGGCGAGAACCAGCACCTCGGAAAGGGTGTGGGAGACGTAGACCATGGGGATGCCGGTTTCTTTGTGAATGGATTTTAGATGTCGGAGAATCCTACCCCTGAAGGGCATGTCCAGAGACGCCAGCGGCTCATCCAGCAACAATACTTCCGGTGATGCCGCCATGGCGCGTGCCAGGGCCACCCGTTGACGCTCTCCGCCAGAAAGGGTGTTAGGCATTCTTTGGAGCAACGGCTCAAGCTCCAACATCTCTACAAGATGGTTGGGGTGTAGGTGCCGGCGGTTCTTTGGCGTCTGGTTATACCCGTACAGGATGTTCTCTCTCACCCGCAGATGAGGAAAGAGTAATCCGTCCTGGAAAACATACCCTACCCTGCGTTTCTCTGGTGGCCGGTTGATGCTTCGGAACCGGTTGTGCGACGAGAACAACGGCCTACTCCAAAGCTCCACGCTCCCGGAGTCCGGCTTTGTGATACCTGCAATGCAGTTGAGAGTGGTGCTCTTGCCGCTGCCGGAGGGCCCGAAGATGGCAGTGATTCCCGCAGACAGTGCTACGTCTAGCTCCAACGTGAAGTCAGGATAACTCTTACGGAACTGTAGGTTGAGGAACGCTTCACCCATAGCTAGATCACCGCCCGTTTCAGCATCCATCGGTGGGCCAGCAACGCCGCCAGGGCCACCGCCAACGAGAAGACGATGAACCGTACCGCCGCATCGTCGTTCCCCACTTGTAAGTTCGTGAATATGGCCAAGGGCAGCGTCTGGGTATGGCCCGGGATGTTCCCCGCCACAATAATCGTCGCGCCAAACTCGCCCATGCCTCGCGCGAAGGCCAGAACCACTCCTGCCAGGATGCCTCGAAACGCCAGAGGGACCGTGACGGTGGTGAACACCTTCCACCGGCTTGCGCCGAGGCTCCGCGCTGCAAGCTCAAGTCGAGGGTCAACGCCCGCCATGGCTACTTCCATAGACCGCACCATCAGCGGCAGAGAGACCAGCCCCGCCGCAAGGGCCGCAGCAAACCAGGTGAACAGAATTTCAATTCCAAGGTCGTTTTGCAGTCCGCCTAGAGGGCCATTGCGACCCAGCAGCAGCAGCAGCGCGTAGCCGGTTACTACCGGGGGAAGCACCAGCGGAAACGATACCAGGGTGTCTAGGAGTACCTTCCCTGGTACTGATGTTTTGGCCAGTGTCCAGGCAATGAGAAGCCCAAGCGGTAGGCCAATAGCCGTGCCAACCGCCGCCACACGCAGCGATAGAAACAGGACACTGAACTCTTCAAACGTTGGCAACTTGGTGCTACCTCTTAGGTTGGGTTAATGCAAATGGTAGCTGGTACGCTCGAATATGCCAAGGCGTAGGACGGGGGTGGCTACTGGGAGTCTATGGGCGTGAAACCCTGTTCTCTGAACCCCAAGCTGGCCGCTTCAGAGTGAAGGAACGGCAGGAATGCCTCTGCGCCTGATGGGTTATCGGCGGTGTTCAGCGCGGCTACAGGATAACGAATAAGCGAATGGGATTCGGGTGGGAACGCCCACAACACGCGGAGAGTATTGTCGCTGGCAGCATCTGTCGCATACACAATGGCCACATCTGCGTTGTCGGTGCTGACGTACTGCAATGCCGTCCTGACGTTCAATCCGTAAACGAGCTTGCTCTCCAATTGCTCCCAGAGGCCCATGCCTTGCAGTGCCTCGCGGGCGTAGCTCCCTGCTGGTGCCAGGGATGGGTCTCCAATGGCGATGCGACTGACATCGTCACTGAGGAGGTCTGTCGGAGTGAGTATCGCTGTGTCACGCGGGTCCCTGGCTACCATAACCAGTATGTTGCCAAGGAGGTCGCTTCGAGAACCAGGGCTCAAGAGGCCATCATCGTCTAGCGTATCCATAGGGCCGGGGCCGGCTGCTAGGAACACGTCCGCAGGTGCCCCACGGGATATTTGCTGAGCCAATGTCCATGACCCGCCAAAGCTGAACTTCACATCGATACCCTGCTCAGTTTCAAATCGCTCGCCCAGGGGTTGGAGCACATCGGCAAGGCTGGCAGCAGCGAACACGGTCAACTCTGGCTTGTCGTTGCCGCACCCTGGCAGGAGGAACGCCACGGTTAACGCTACGGCTAGCGTGATCAACGTCAACCGGTTTTGAACCTTCACGAATGAACACCCCTTCGGACGAATATGGTGAATCTTAGCATGGCATACCTGGTATCAACATGCGTGGTTTGCGGCCTTCTGGCACCCGGAGGGAGAGTGGGTCTATGGTTCAGTCCCTTGTGGTATAGTCTCAGATGGATTTCCCACTACCACCAAGGAGAATACTTGTCATGACTAATTCGTCGTATCACGTTGGCTCGCGTTCCATCCTGAACACGCCTGATGGTGACCGTGTCTACTATAGTTTGCCGTACTTGGAAAAAGAGGGACTCGTCAAACTTGATAAGCTCCCCTTTTCCATTCGAGTGTTGCTAGAGAACGCACTTCGCAGTGTGGATGGCTATCTGGTAGAAGAGGCAGACGTCGTCGCCGTTGCCAGCTGGACACCCAAAGCACCACCAGAGCGTACCTTTCCCTTCATGCTAGGCAGGGTGCTGATGCAAGACTTGACCGGCATCCCTGCCGTTGTTGACCTTGCGGCCATGCGTTCCGCTATGGCCAGAATGGGTGGAGACCCGCAGAAGATTAACCCCCTGGTGCCCGTTGACCTGGTGATTGACCACTCTGTGCAGGTCGATTACTTTGGTACCTCCACTGCCCTTGAGCAGAACGTTGCGCGAGAGTTTGAGCGAAACCAGGAACGGTACAGCCTCCTGCGTTGGGCCCAAGGCGCTTTCAAGAACTTCCGGCTGGTGCCTCCGGGCGCGGGCATTGTTCACCAGGTGAACTTGGAATATCTGGCAGACGTTGTGACTACCCGGGAGACTGAAGACGGGATGGTAATCTTCCCCGACACCGTCATTGGTACAGACTCCCATACCACCATGATTAACGGGCTTGGCGTCCTTGGTTGGGGCGTTGGCGGTATTGAGGCAGAGGCGGTGTTGCTGGGTCAGCCGTACTACATGCAGGTTCCAGAGGTCATTGGCGTCAAGCTGACTGGGACGCTAAAAGAGGGTGTGACGACAACCGACATGGTGCTCACGCTGACCCAGATGCTCCGAGCGCGAGGCGTGGTTGAGAAGT
The DNA here is from genome assembly GCA_963694315.1 of Dehalococcoidia bacterium. Taxonomy (GTDB): domain Bacteria; phylum Chloroflexota; class Dehalococcoidia; order Lucifugimonadales; family UBA1127; genus UBA1127. Next base: position 9,141 of record CAVOCU010000058.1, read on the forward strand.
TTGTTGAGTACTTTGGCCCGGGGCTGTCCAACATTCCATTGGCGGACCGAGCTACCGTGGCAAACATGGGCCCGGAGTATGGCGCGACCTGCGGCTACTTCCCCATTGATGACATAACGTTGGAGTACCTGCGTGGCACTGGCCGAGATGCGAAGCAGATTGCGTTGGTAGAAGCTTACGCCAAGGCTCAGGGCCTCTTCCGTACTGACGCATCGCCTGACCCTGAGTACACGGACGTAATGCACCTGGACCTGGGCGATGTGGAGTCCTGCCTTTCCGGCCCAAGGCTGCCAAATGAACGCGTATCCCTGGTTGATATGAAGCGCAGCTTCCGCAGTTCCTTCCCGGACCAGACCACTGGCGTTGGCGACAATATTCCCCTTACAGCGGATTTCACCATTGATGGTAGTGCAGAGAAGGTAGGCCACGGCGTGGTGGTCATTGCGGCTATCACAAGCTGCACCAACACATCGAACCCGTCCGTGATTATGGGAGCGGGACTGCTTGCCAAGAAGGCTGTTGAGCTGGGGCTGACGCGGAAGCCGTGGGTGAAGACCAGCTTGGCCCCTGGCTCTCAGGTGGTTACTGACTACCTGGATGCTGCCGGTCTAACTCCTTCCCTGGAATCGCTGGGCTTCAACACTGTCGGCTACGGCTGCACTAGCTGTATCGGCAACAGCGGCCCGGTGCCCGAACCTGTATCCAACGCGACCACGGAGAACGATCTGGTTGCTGTGTCTGTCCTAAGCGGTAATAGGAACTTTGAGGGGCGCATCCATCCTATTGTGAAGGCCAACTACCTTGCATCTCCCATGCTGGTGGTGGCTTATGCCATTACTGGTACAGTTGACGTTGACTTGTCAGTTGATCCCCTGGGAACAGGGAAGAATGGCAAGCCGGTTTTCCTTAAGGACGTCTGGCCCTCCCAATCGGAGATTGCAGATGCCATAGGGAGTTCCTTGACCCCGGAGATGTTCAGGAATCGCTACGACACAATCACAGAGGGGTCTGACGCGTGGAAGGCCGTGCCTGCACCGTCAGGAGCTTTGTATGAGTGGAACCCTGATTCCACCTACATTCAGGAGGCTCCATACTTCCTGAACCTGAAGATGGATGTTGATGAACCAGAGGACATCAAGTCAGCGAAGGTGCTGGCGGTGTTGGGGAATTCCGTTACTACCGACCATATCTCCCCTGCCGGTGCCATCCCTGAGGACAGGCCCGCGGGACAGTATCTTCTCAGCAAGGGAGTTTCAAAGTCTGAGTTCAACATCTTTGGTTCCAGGCGTGGTAACCATGAAGTGATGGCGCGCGGCACCTTCGGCAACATTCGGCTGCGCAACGGCCTGACCCCTGATAAGGAAGGTGACTGGTCTCTGCACCAGCCGGGCGATGAGGTCACCAGCATTTACGATGCGGCCCAAAAGTACATTGCAGAGGGCGTGCCTACCATCATCCTAGCGGGGAAGGAATACGGCTCAGGTAGTTCCCGTGACTGGGCGGCCAAGGGCCCCAACCTGCTGGGTGTGCAGGCTGTGGTAGCAGAGAGCTATGAGCGCATCCACCGCAACAACCTGGTAGGTATGGGCGTCATGCCCTTGCAGTTCAAGCCAGGAGAGAATGCGGCAAGCCTGGGGCTTACTGGTAAGGAGACCTTTGAGATCATTGGCATCTCAGAGGGAATATCACCCGGCCAGAACGTTCAGGTGCAGGCTGTCAAAGAGGACGGCACACGCCTGGCCTTTGAGTCCACGCTGCGGATTGATAATCAGGTAGAGGTGGACTACTACAAGCAGGGCGGCGTGCTCCACACCGTATTGCGAAGGCTT
>CAVOCU010000059.1:0-10869 GCA_963694315.1 Dehalococcoidia bacterium
CGAGGCGTACTGTAAAAATTTCTCATCGGTCATCGACATGATTTCCGCTGCGCCAAACACGCTGACACATAGTGACTACCGTCTGGTAAACGTGCTCATCGGGGGGGATCCGCCTTCCCAGACGGTCACCGTGGTGGACTGGCAACGGGTGGCGAAAGCCAAGGGGCTTGTGGACATCGCGTTCTTCACAGTACTGAGCCTCCCGCCCGAGCACCGCAGGGAGTGGGAAGCATCGCTAGTGGAAACGTATTATGAGCGGCTTGTAGCGCTTGGGGTTACAGATTACAACCTGGAACAGTGCAAGCAGGACTACCGATTGTGTGCCTTCGCCCCTACTCGCATTACCTTGGCCTTCGCCGCTCGTCCTGAGACGGAGCTCCTTGGTGTCAACGGCAAACGGCTGCAAACGACGTTGATGGAGCGGGTTGCTACAGCGATTGAGGACATGCACCTGGGAGAGTTCCTCCAAGTCTAGTCCGCCGCCAACACAACGGTACCGGTGGATGAGAGCAGCCCACCGGTACCGTTAACCAGCGCAAGATTACAATCTGCAACCTGCCTCTCGCCAGCCTCTTTACGCAGTTGTCGCACAGCTTCTACTACTAGGAAGATGCCGTACATGCCGGGATGCGTGTAGCTGAGGCCGCCACCGCTGGTGTTCAACGGGAAATCGCCACCCGGTGCCGTGCGCTGCCCTGCCACGAAGTCGGGGCCTTCCCCTGGCTTGCAGAAGCCCAACCCCTCCAACGTCACCAGCGCTGTGTACGTGAAGGAGTCGTAGACCATCGTCAGGTCAATGTCGTCGTAGGTGACGCCTGCACGCTCAAGAGCGCTTGGCCCGGTCACACGCGACACCGTGGAGGTCAGATCCGGCATCTGACTAATCATGTTGTGGTCATGGCTCTCCGCCCCGCCCAGAACCCACACAGGCTTCTTCTTCAGGCTTTTTGCCCTCTCAGCAGTGGTAATGACCACCGCCGCGCCTGCATCTGTCACCAGGCAGCAGTCCAGTAGGTGAAAAGGCCAGGCAATCCATCGAGAATCGTGGTATTCCTCAAAGGTCATAGGCTCACGCATCATCGCTTTAGGGTTGAGCTGCGCCCACTTGCGTGTAGATACGGCAATCTCTGCCAATGCCTGGCGAGTGCGATCCTCGCCGTACTGGTGCATGTACCTCGTGGCAGCCAGGGCATAGTTCACCGGCGGCCCAAGGATGCCGTATGGCGCTTCATACTGTTGCGGTGGCTGGTTGGGCTCTGCGAACCCTCCGCCGCCGCCCTGTCCGCGAATCCTCATGCTCCGACCGGACTGGCCGTGTGTAATCAACGCAACCTCGCAGTAACCTGCATTGATTGCAGCTACGGCATGGGCTACGTGGATTACAAAGGATGCTCCGCCTACCGCCGTAGTATCCGTGTAGTTTGGTTGGATTCCCAGGTACTCACCAGTGGTTGTGGTAGAGAATCCCGCAGTGAACAGGCCGTCCACATCGTCTTTGGTGAGGCCAGCGTCTTCCAGGGCGTTGTGCGCCGCTTCCGCGTGGAGTTGCAACGCCGACTTGTTCTCAACGATGCCAATCTCGTCAGCCTCAGCGGCACCAACGATAGCTACGCTCTTGGATAAATTCGGCATGAGGCTCCTTTATGTCTTTCAACTCATCGAAAAGCCCAGTGATTTACGTAACCTTAAGCGGTTTGAGGTCAGGGGAGATAATCAACTTGGCTTCTGTCACCGCCTGAACCTCTTCCGGTGTGTATCCGGGCGCAATCTCCCGCATGACAAAGCCTTCCGGGGTCACATCAAACAATCCCAGGTCTGTCACCACTCTCTGCACCACACCAACTGCCGTTACCGGCAGGAAACACCGCTTAAGCAACCGTGGTTTGCCGTCTCGGGTTGTGTGTTCCATAGCAATCCAGACGCGCTGTGCGCCTACCGCAAGATCCATTGCGCCACCAATGCCGCCGCCTTTACGTCCAGCCGTCTTCCAGTTGGCAAAATCGCCGTTCTCTGCCACTTCATACGAACCTAGCACGGTCACGTTCACGTAACCGCCTCGGATAACCGTGAAGGAGTCTGCATGGTGCACAATGGCCGATCCCGGCCTGAGGGTGACGTACTGAACGCCTGCGTTCACCAGGTTTGGGAGTTCCTCACCCTCTTTGGCCAGAGCGCCATACCCTATAAGACCGTTCTCTGATTGGTAAATGATGTCCTTGTCTTTGAAATCATAGTTGGAGCAAAGGGTGGGCATACCTGCGCCTAGGTTTGCAATCCAGCCGTCCTCGAACTCCATAGCCAACCGACTACACATCGTCTGGCGATCAAGGGGTTTCTTCTCTGCGGTGGTCATCGTTCTCCATCCTTTATCTGCCACGGTCTGAAGGGAGCGTCCATAGTCCTTCAGGCGCAGGCGGAATTTTAATTACTCGGTCAACAAAGATTCCTGGAGTGTGCACGTTGTTGGGATCCATGCCTCCAACGTCTATGATTTCTCTCTCAATTTCCACTAGGGTGGTTTTGGCTGCCATAGCCATTATTGGATTGAAATTGCGCTGGGTTAAATCATATTGGAGGTTGCCAAACGTATCTGACGTGTACGCTCGAATAAAGGCGTAATCAGCATGTAACGGGTACTCCAAGACGTAGGTCTTGCCGTCAATGACCCTGGCTTCTTTGTTCTCTGCCAGCTCTGTGCCAACGCTGGCTTGCGTATAGAATGCACCAATACCAGAGGCTGCAGCACGCATTCGCTCCACCAAGGTGCCCTGAGGCATAAGCTCAGCTTCCATCTCCCCTGACTCCGTTAGCTCCTCAAACACCGATGCCTGGGACGGGTGGGGCGCAGCAGAGAAGGCACAGTAGACCTTCTTCACACGCCTTAACTCCACCAGGTGGCCGGTATTGGCCTTTGCAGAAGTCTGGTCGCCACGGTTTGTGATGATGGTGAGGTCTTTTGCCCCCTGCCGAATCAAGGCTCCCAGCAGGTTCTGGGGCAGTCCTGGAGGCCCGAACCCTCCAACCATAATGCTGGCGCCGTCCGGTATATCAGCAACTGCTTCATCGAAGGTCGCAAGGACTTTGTTCTTCATGTTCTCCCTAATTTCCAGCTAGCCAAGACTATCTAACGTCTTCGCTAAAAGCGAAGGTATTTGTATCATGCCTGTTCATGAGAAGCTAGGGTTCACGCAAAGCCTTAGCCCGACTAGGTCCACGCTTTTTGCGCTGTCTCCAGCACTAACTCCATTTTCCGCCACTGTTGGTCTTCCGTCATGATGTTCCCAGCCGCCATTGAAGCAAACCCGCATTGGGGGCTCAACGTCAGGTTTTCCATAGGCATGTACTTGGCGGCCTCATCAATACGCCTGAGCAGATCGTCCTGGGACTCCATTGTGGCATCCTTGGTGCTTACCAGTCCCAGCACCACTACTTTGCCCTTGGGGACGAACCGTAAGGGCTCAAAGTTGCCGGAGCGGTCCGTATCGTATTCCAGTAGGAACCGGTCAACATTCAATTGGTTGAACACCTTTTCCGCCAGCGGCTCGTACCCGCCTTCTGCATACCACTTGCTCTGGTTGTTGCCACGGCATAGGTGGATGGCAGCAACTGCTCCACCCCGTTGTGCGCCTTCCAGAACGGCATTATCAGCAGCAATAAACTGATCCAACGCGTCCTCCGGGTCCTGTCCGTTGTCCTGAAGAACCTGTCGCCACTTTGGATCCACAAAGTAACTGTAGCGCGGCGCGTCTACCTGAATGTACTCCACACCCTCCTGGATGAGTGCTGCAACCTCACCTTTGAGGATTGATGTGATCTCATGGAGGAGGTCAGTACGCGTGGCGTAGAACTTATCTGTAACGCCCGGTTGGAACACCAGGGCCGGAAACTGGTTGGGGCTGGGCACCGTCATCTTGATGGGACCTGATGCGTGAGCCTTCAGGAACGCGGTCTGCGTGCCCGTCAGCCTACGCGTCTGCTTCAACGTTGCGCCGACCACGTTGTCGGTTCCCTGAGCTTTAGGGTCACCGCCAGGGCCTTTCCATATACGAACAACAGGCCGGTCTGTAGCAACAAAGCCTTCTACAGAATCCATAAAATCGTTTTGAAAGCCGCTCCGGCGGAACTCACCATCAGAAAAAATATTGAATCCAATGCTCTTCTGTCGTTCTAACGCCTCCAGAATTGCCGTGTCTTCAATCCCTTCTAGCTCCTGCGTGCTCATCCTCCTCGCCTGAACCGATGCCCTGGCATCTTTCACCGATGAGGGCCGAAGAAAACTCCCTAGATGGTCTGCTCTGTATTCCAACGCCATAAGTACTCCTCCTCTTGGATGCTTGGAATTAACACGTGCATATTACCTGGAAAGAATCCCTGTATGATAGGGACAAAGTAGTGGGATATTGATCCGTTCCCGTTAGCCTCTCTATCATTCAGGGAATACTTCAAAGGCTGTTACATTGTTGAAATGCTTGACTGAATATGTTGATTAATAATAATATTCATATTAACCTCAATAAAAGAATTTTTATATTGTTTAAGCGAATGAGAAAGGGGTTGTGGGATGGATTTACGTGAACTTCGCAGCTTCTGTGCAGTAGCCCAATACGGTAGCATCACCAAAGCGGCGGATCAGCTATTGCTGCGGCAACCTGCAGTTACCCTCCACATTCAGGCGCTTGAACGGGAGGCCGGTGTCACGCTCTTGGATAGAAGCAAGCGGCCCGTGCAGTTAACACCAGTGGGGATTCATCTGGCAGAGTTGGCAAAGCCGCTGCTAAGGCAAATTGATTCATTACCAACAGAGACCGCAGCCTTTGCTAAACAGGGCAAACTGACTGTGGCTGCTACACCTGAGATGTCCAGGAACATGTTAGTGGATGGGATTGTCTCGTACCGCGATGCCTTTCCAGGCACTCGCTTGTTCGTGCGGGGCGGACGCCTGCCCGAGGTGCTGCGCATGGTACGAGAGAGAGAGGCTGACCTGGCGTTCGTGCCTATCAACGAACGGTTTGGGGAGTTCAATGTAGAAACCCTCTTCACCAATGATCGAGTCCTTCTGGCCTCCCATGGACACCCAATCCTTGACCAGCCTATAGAGTCGCTAGAACAAATTACCCAATGGCCCCTCATCGTTGGAGCCGGAACCAGAGACAACCCCTCGTTTATCGAGGACAAGTTCAACCAGATTGGTCTGGATTACAACGTAGTGATGCGGTTGGACAGCTTTGATGCGATTAAGCGATACGTGTCAAAGGGTATGGGCATCAGTGTGATGCCACGTATTGTGCTGGAACCGGATGACGAGGAGAATTTTGCCATTGTTGGTCTGGGTCACCTCCTGGATATTCAGCGCGTTGGCATTATTACTGTCCGTGACACTACATTGTCTGTTCCAGCGCAGAAGTTCATTGAAATCCTAAAAGAGACAATCCCACCACACATCTCTCCCCAGTGGCCTTAAGCGAATCTCTGTGTCGCAGCACAGATTTGATGGAATCAAATAAATAAGACCCCAGCACTTATTTGTGCTGGGGTCTTATTTATTACTACCATTACAATCTAGCTTACTTCTAGCGGGAACCTCGTGTCGTTCCCTGGGGTTCAGGGCCTACGGGGTAGGTTGTTGACCTGGCGTAATGCCAATCCCCAAGGGCTTCCTGCCAGTCTTCTCCCGCCGCCACAAACGATGTACAGGATCTGACTGTATACAACTCAGGGTGCTCTACTCCAGGCGGAGGAGTCCCGTTTTCTTGCAAATCCCGTGCCGCGGCAAGCAACTGCCTCCTAGCCCGAATGATGACCGCATCCGCTGTCCCCAAATGCTCCTTGGTACGATCCATGATGGGGCCCATGCTCCATTCCAAAGCGGCATCCTGCTGCCGAACAGTGGGGATACCTGTGAAGTTCCTGGTCTTCTTCGCCTCAAGGTTCATATAGAAATCAGTCTGAGGATTAATTTCTGACCACCAGTTGGCGAAGTATTTTCCCTTCTGCTCCGGCTTCAACGGCCCTGCTCCATCTACCAATACACCCGGTTCATCCGCCAAGTCAGGGATAGGCCAGCTTGAGCCCTTCACTGGATTGGTAGGATGCCATTGGAGGCCAAAGTGCATGGTGTACTCATCATCTATGGGGACGTATATGGAGAGGGGCACACCGTTATTGCTGCCTGGGAACATTCCGTAGAACGGAAAGAGGAAGTGGGAGGTACGGAAGTAACCGCTACCATCGGCCTCTGGTCGTTCAGCACCGTAGAGCAGACCGTAGTCCGTCTTCTGAAGATGGAAGTTCGCAGCCTGCTCAGGGTGGTAGACGCCATACTTGGGGTCATCGTCCTTGTTCAGGCGGCTGTGCAGGAAGAAGAGGTGAGTTGAGTCCAGTTCACCTTCCAACCCTTGCATCCAGTTGCACTCATAGATAAATCGCCGATAGTGACGTCGCTGCTCAGCGGGCACTAGGCCCCACTCAAACTGCGGCACACCGGGAGGGTTCTCCTGGTGTGGGCCCATGTACACCCAGGTCATACCACCAAAATCCGCGCCCTTATACGACGTGATTTTCAGCTTGCTCTTGAAGTTGCTGGTGGACGGCTCGTTGGGCATGTCCACGCAGTTACCATCAACATCAAACTTCCAGCCATGATACGCGCAACGCAGTCCATCCTCCTCGTTACGACCGAAGTAGAGGCTGGCGCCGCGGTGGGGGCAGAGGTTCTGAGTGAAGGCAGGGGCACCGTCCGTGTTCCGCCATGCAAGCAAATCCTCGCCAAGGATTCGCACTCTAAGAGGCTGGCCGTTTGGCTCAGCTTCATGGGTATAGTTCACAGGGAGCCAGTACTGGCGCATCAGTTCACCCATAAGGGTACCTGGGCCGACTCGACTCAGCAGATCATTCTCTTCACTAGTGAGCATTGGTTCTCCTTTTGTCTATCGCCCAGTCCCCTGTTGTCGTTTCTTTTTTGACGCTGAACTAGGCCGCAGTTCGGCCAGTGGCCAACGGGTCAGGGTATTCCGGCGTTTTCGCGTTCAGCCATGGACCAAGGTCCTCCTGCCAGTTCGCTCCGGCGGGGAGAACCGTCTCACATGAACGAACGGTGTACCACTCCGGGTTCTGTGACCCAGGGGGTGGCGTTCCGGCATCAGCAAACTCTCGAGCGGCCGCAATCAGCTTCCTACGGGTCTTGATGATAGCCGCGTCAGCCGTTCCCAGATGCTCTTTGGTACGATCCATGACGGGGCCCATGCTCCACTCAAGTGCTGCGTCCTGCTGTCGAACGCTGGGGATACCAGTGAAGCTCTTGGTTTTCTTGGCACTCAGATCCATGTGGAAGTCCGTCTCATGATTGACCTCTGGCCACCAGTTGGCGAAGAATTTCCCCTTCTGCTCAGGCTTCATCGGCCCTGGGCCACCAAGCACTCCTGGCTCTTCGGGAAGCTCAAACTTCGGTCGACGTGACCCTTCCAACGGCTTGTTGGGGTGCCATCGGAGGCCAAAGTGCAGGGTGTGGTTATCATCAACCGGCATGTAGATGGAAAGCGGGACAATCCCGTTGTTCACAGCGGGGAACATTCCATAGATGGGATACAGGAAGTGAGCAACTCTCCAGTATTCACTTCCCTTTTCATCACGCTGCGCGCCATACATCATTCCATAGTCTTTGTTGATCACATGGAACTTGGCGGTCTGGCCGGGATGGTAGAGGCCGTACTTGGGGGAGTCCTCTTTGTTTACACGGCTATGGAGGAAGTACACGTGAGTGGAGTCCAACTCACCTTCCAACAGCTGCATCCAGTTGCACTCTTGAATGAACTTGTGGGTGTGACCGCGTTGCTCCTCTGGAATAAGGCCCCACTCAAACTGGGGAACCAGTGGTGCAGTCTCTTGATTTGCGCCCATGTACGCCCAAACAATTCCACCAAAGTCAGCGCCCTTGTAGGAAGTAATCTTCAGTTTGCTCTTGAAGTTGCTGGTAGACGGCTCGTTCGGCATGTCCACGCAATTGCCGTTAACATCAAACTTCCAACCGTGATAGGCACAGCGCAGGCCGTCCTCTTCATTACGTCCGAAGTAGAGGCTAGCTCCACGATGAGGGCAGAGGTTCTGGGTGAAGGCCGGGACACCGTCTGTGTTCCGCCAGGCCAGCAAGTCTTCGCCGAGCACCCGTACCCGTTGTGGTTGACCATCAGTCTCCAGCTCCCAGTCATAAATGACCGGCATCCAGTACTGACGCATCATCTCGCCCATAGGCGTGCCAGGGCCGACTTGGCTTAACAGTTCATTTTCTTCTTTAGTAAGCATTGTTTCCTCCGTAATTACGGTTTAAAACGATTTTACACCAATAAGGAAATTCCGTCTCCGCGCTAGCCCCAGAGCTGCTTAGAGGCAATCGCCGCGCCTTCAGACATCGCTTGGAACTTGGCCCAGCAAATCTGAGCATGCCCAACACGGGAACCGATGCCGCAGTCTGTCCCAGCCATGACGTTCTCTTTGCCTACGATGTTGGCGTAGCGAACCAGGCGTTGGGCTACCAACTCCGGATGCTCAATAAAGTCGTTGGAATGACCTATGACGCCGGGAATCAGTACCTTACCATCCGGCAGTTTGGCGTCCTTCCATACTGTCCACTCATGATCGTGACGTGGGTTGGAAGCCTCAATGGAATATCCCACGGCCTTCACATTCAAGATGATGTCCACAATGTCAGCTAGAGGGATATCGAACTTGTGGGGGCCGTGGTAGCTACCCCAGCAGGTGTGGAACCGAATGCTCTCTTCAGGGATGTCCTTGAGCGCGTGGTTCAGCGCATCCACTCTCAGTTGAGCAAACTTCCTGTACTGAGGCACAGTCATGTCAGGATGAATCTGCCATGCGTCTGGCAGGTCAGGGTCATCAATTTGGAGCAGAAAGCCTGCATCCACAATAGCTTTGTACTCAATAGCTAGAGCATCCGCTACCGCAAAGAGAAACTCTTCAGCGCTTGCGTAATACTCGTTCTTCAACCAGTGCTCCACCGTGCCGGGGGTGATTGCTGGGAGGAACGTCTCATTTGGCTTGGAGCCTTGCAGCCCAACCCGGAAGTTATCTATATCAGCTTGTAGATCCGTGTGGCCAATATAAGTGATAGGCCCTGAGCACACGGTCTGCCCAACCCTGTTTTGTCCCGTTGCAGCGGCAGAACGGTTGGCGCCTATCTCAAAATACTCAGCAAACGCAGTCAGGTCACGGCCGCCAATAGCACCCATCCTGGGGGCGGTTGGATCGGCGTCACGGGTTTCCAGACCGCCAAGGCGCTCTTTCATGTAGTTGCTGAAGCTGGACTTGCTCAACTCACCGTCGTTGACGCTGTCAATACCCGTCTCAATCTGCTTTTTGACGTTCTCTCCAATCACTCGCTGAAGGTCTTTGGTGAACGCGGCCTCATCGATGGCCTCTCCACGGCTCTTTGCCATCACCCGTTCCCGAAGGTCGGCGGGCGTAGGCAGGGTGCCTGCGTGCATGGTAAGAATCCTATCTGTGCTACGAATCATGGGCTATCTCCTTCACCTGGTCGTTTTAGTCTTATTACCGGTCTTTCTTTTGGAAAGCGCGCCCCTCGCTGGTGCGCAACACGCGCATGTTACAGAATTTATTCGGAAACGTCAGCCCCAAAGAGGCAATGAAATGGATTCGCATAGCGTATAGTGTCCGATGCTCAGTGTTCAGGCTTGGAGTTCCAGCCACAGGGCGTAAACGACTTTGCGAGGCAGGCCTGTTGACTGAACGACAAGGGCAACAGCGTCCTTGGCCCCGGTCCCTTGCGCTTTTAGCTGGAGAAGTTCTTCATGGGCGGTGGAACGGACTTCCGCTGAATCCACTGGAGCTTTAGACTCCGCCCCCTGGATGACCAGAGTAAACTCGCCACGAGGTTCTTGAAAGTAATCCACCGCAGCTTGTAATGTTCCGCGAAACACCTCTTCATGGAGCTTGGTCAGTTCACGGCAAACCGCAATGCGACGCGTACCCCAGACATCCAGCATATCGGCCAGGGTCGCCTGTATCCGATGGGGTGATTCCAGCGCAACAATGGTCTGCTGCTCATTGGTTAGTGACTGAAACAGCCGTTTACGTTCACCCCGACGCCGAGGAAGGAACCCAACGAACAGGAACCGCTCGCCAGGAAAGCCGGAAATAGACACAGCCGCGGTCACCGATGATGGCCCAGGGACGCTGACTACGGGGATACCTTGCTGACCAGCCGCGGCTACTAGACTGGCTCCTGGGTCACTGACACCGGGTGTACCCGCTTCCGTCACCAATGCCACGTCGTTCTCTTCCAATGTGCTCAGTAACGTAGGAATCCTAACTGCAGCGTTGTGTTCCTGGAAGCTGACAAGACGAGTATGTATATCGTAGTGAGTAAGTAGTTTTCTTGTAGTTCTTGTATCTTCGGTAGCTATGACAGCAACTCCACGGAGTACCCGCAAAGCGCGGGCAGAGATATCCTCCATGTTACCAATGGGTGTACCGACTACATAAAGACTTGGCATATATCCATTCTACAGCTAGTAATGCATCTGCCCTTGGCTAGAAATATTACCGCGTCACCGGGGACATCTCGTTCAGCTCTAGCGTAATACCGGCAGGATTCACAAAGTAGCAAGCCAATGGCCTGTCCGGAGTAGCCCGCATCGGCTCGCCTTTGAAGACAACCCTCTGGACCTCTAACGCCTCATAGGTTTCCTGGATATTATCCGTATTGAACGTCATATGCGCCACTCCTACATTACAGGTAGGAATCTCGGGTTGCTGCCCCTTGGGTTCGAGGTACTCAATGAGCTCCTGTCGCCCCCCCCCAAGGTCAGGTGAGCCATCTTCAACTGGGCGTTTGAC
>CAVOCU010000060.1:0-10857 GCA_963694315.1 Dehalococcoidia bacterium
CGTTTGACAGCCCGATGAAGGACATGGATGCGCCCGGGGTGGGCTTGCGCCATTGCATCAGCAATAGCTCCCGTGCCATCTGGAGAGCAATCGTCTACAACCAGAATGCTCAACTCAGGGAATTCCAACGCTAATAGCTTGGTAAATATTTCTGGAAGGTTTTCCGCCTCGTTATAGGTGGGGATGACCACACAGACCTTGGAATTCACTTCCACATTGTCCTCATACGTCAATCTTGCGCCTGACAAAACCAAGGGCGAGAGATACATTTGGCGTTGTAACCTATGAGAGTGCCGGGTCTCTCAGCTTCGCTGGTGGCTCCGGGTCAAAGACCTTCTCTGGTTTCCATTGGCCCAAAGGCTTGTCAAATCGAGCCAGTGCAAGGAACTGTCCATCGTGGGCATACACGCGCCAAAGGTCGCCATGCTGCACCTGCGCGGTAGCTTCCCTTGGCCCAAGGGTTACGGGTCGGCCATTCTTAACAAAGGACTCCAACGCCCCGGTGACCGTGGCGGCCGGAAGGTTTTGTACAACGGTGTCTGGTGTATGAATCAAATCACGCCACGTCCCCGCCTCTACAGCCTCTGTAAACGCTTCTGGCGTTACGCCATTTTCCACCAGGAACGGGCCTGCTTTACGTCGTTCCAACTCCACCACGTGGGCACCACAACCCAACACTTGCCCCAAATCATGGCCTATGGAGCGCACGTACACGCCTCTTCCGCACTCTATGTCCAGAACAACGTCTGGTGACTCCCACTCCAGTATCTCCAATCGAGACACCTGAACGGCTCTTGGTTCGCGTTCTACTTCAAACCCTGCACGTGCTAGGTCATACAGCCGCTCACCACCATGTTTCAAGGCGCTGTACATAGGGGGAACCTGAGATATCAATCCACGGAAGCCCACTAGAGCAGCTTCAATGTCTTCCCGGGTCACGCCAGACGCATCCGCCGTAGCAACAATAGTTCCATCAGAATCATATGTGTCTGTAGCCTCGCCTAGGCGTACCTTTGTCCGATACAGCTTGGTGCCATCAACCAAGGGGTCCATCAGCCGGGTAGCTTGCCCAAAACAAATTGGCAATACACCAGAAGCCACGGGGTCCAGCGTGCCACCGTGCCCAACCTTCTTTTCCTTGGTTAATCTCTTCACCATGCGAACCATATCCATGGAGGTTTCGCCTACGGGTTTACAGAGGTTCAATACACCGTTGATGGTCACACGCTCCGTTCTTGATGAGTGCCGTCGCTTTCAATCACCTGATCGATGAGCTTTAGCAGGTCGGCACCGCGTTCCATAGTCATATCTAATTCAAAGGTCAGTGTGGGGATTTTGCGCATCTGAATCCGGCTTCGCAGGCTAGCACGGAGAAAGCCCTCAGCAGACTTGAGGCCCTTCATAACGTCAACCTGCTCTTCAGGAGTAGCCATGACGCTAACGTATACACGGGCCTGATCCAAATCTGGGGCTGTGTCAACTTCAGTAATAGTCACAAAGGATGCCACACGGGGATCCTTTAGTTCACGCAATATCAGTTGGCTTAGTTCTTCTCTGAGAAGTCCGTTTACGCGGCCCATCCGACGATTCATAGTTCAAGGTTCCTGGAAATCGGAATTCTTAGACACTGTCGAGAGCTTTTAGCCTCGCTCAATGTGGAACGCTTCCAGGGTGTCCCCTTCCTCGAAATCAGTGAACCCTTCAACAGTAAGTCCGCACTCAAATCCCGCTGTGACCTCTCGTGCGTCATCCTTAAATCGTTTCAAAGTGGATACGCCACCCGTGTAAATCAATTCCTTACCGCGAGTAATCCGGACTTGAGAGTTCCTGGCAACCCTTCCATCAAGCACCTGGCAGCCGGCAATCTTAACCCGGCGTCCAACGCTGAATACTGCCCTAACCTCCACATGCCCATCCAATACCTCTCGGTCTTCTGGCGTCAGGAGACCCTTCACGGCCTTCTCTACGTCCTCTGCAAGCTGGTAAATGATGTCATACAGCCTTATTTGGACACGGCGCTGCTCTGCCAGCATCCTGGCACCAGGCTCAATCCTTGTGTTAAAGCCCATGACAATGGCGTTGGATGCGCTGGCCAACAGGATATCGCTCTCAGTCACAGTACCCGCAGCAGCGTGGAGGATGCGGACCTGGGCAATCTCGGATGATGATTTAGAAATAGTTGATCGTACAGCTTCAATGCTTCCCTGTACGTCGCATTTCAGAATAATTGGCAATTCTTTAGTCTCGCCGGACTGGATTCGTATGGAAACCTCTTCCATTGAGAGCGATCCAGTTTGCTGAGACTCCTTACGACGCAGCCGTGTTTCCATGAGCGCCTTGGCAGACCGCTCATCTTCTGTTGCTAGGAATGGGTCACCCGCCATTGGCAACTGTGTAAGACCCAATATCTCAACAGGAGTGGATGGGCCAGCCTCTTTAGTGCGACGTCCCGTGTGCAGGATCATTGCCTTGATACGGCCCCAAGTGTCACCAACAACAATGTTGTCGCCCACTCGCAACGTCCCCTGCTGCACCAACACCGTAGCAAGAGGGCCCTTGCTCTTATCCAATTGTGCTTCTACCACTACGCCACTGGCGGGTCGAGTGGGATTGGCTTTCAATTCCTGAACCTCTGTAACAACCATCAGGTTCTCAAGAAGCTCGTCAATGCCATCTCGTGATTTAGCTGAGACTGGCACCATAATGGTGTCCCCACCCCAGTCCTCTGGTAGCAAGCCCATCTCTGAGAGTTGGCGTTTTACTCTGTCAGGGTCGGCGTCTGGCCTGTCCATCTTGTTAATTGCCACAACAATCGGAACGCCAGCGGCTTTCGCGTGGTTCACTGCCTCTGTCGTCTGTGGCATCACACCGTCATCTGCCGCCACCACCAGAATTGCTATGTCCGTTGCTTGAGCACCCCTGGCTCGCATAGCGGTGAACGCCTCATGCCCGGGAGTATCCAGGAATGTCAGATTGACCTCACCGTGCATAACCTGGTACGCGCCGATGTGCTGAGTGATACCGCCAACTTCCTTATCTACCACATTGGTGTTACGGATAGCGTCTAATAGTGTCGTCTTACCATGGTCAACGTGACCCAGGATTGTGACCACTGGTGCCCTTGGCTCAAGGTCTTCCTCTGCGTCCTCCACTGGCTTGAGAGAGTCTACTTCCTCCTCTGAGGCAGCGTCCTCAAGCCTACGGACTCGGTGTCCCAATGTGGTTGCAACCGTTGCAGCCATCTCAAAGTCTATGACCTCATTCACCGTTGCCATAATGCCGTTGCGCATCAATTGCTTGATGATGTCAATCGAGTTGGTGTGCATAACCGCAGCAAGCTGGCTCACCATTATGGCCGGCGGCAGTTCAAGGACTACAGACGGATCCAACGCAGCTTCAACAGCTGCTCCCCCCTGCCCCTCTTTACGGGGTCCTCTTCGCCGTGGTGGCCGGTTTGGTCGGAATGTTCGTCGTGCCATATCAGTCCTCTCAAGCAATCCAATTGGGCTTTTGTTCTTCGGCGTATGCAAGCAATGCTGTTCGCTGCTCTGAGCCGATCTTGGTGTTTAGTGTTCGCTCCAGCCGACTCCGGTTAATGCCGGAATCCCAGCAGGAAGAATCTTCACAGAGATACGCGCCCCGCCCTGAGGCCTTTCCCGTAGTGTCCACCGAAACGCTTCCTTCTGGAGAGCGAACAATGCGCACCATTCCCCTTTTATCGCTTTTGAGCCCGCACCCACAACAGGTTCGGACGGGAATGTGCTTTACCGGCATCTCCAGTACCAGCCTAGGGGTTACCCCCTGGCCCGCTTACCCTTCTTAGCCTTCGGTCGGTTCAGGTTAGCGGTTGTAGTTGCGCTGGCGGCTGCGGCTGCGGCTGCGGCGGCTGCTGCTGCTGCTGGATCAGGCCGTTCTGTCCGGTTTCGCCCACGCTCAGACGGCATAATATCTTCTGCAAACCGCAATCCAGATGATTCACGCACTGTAGTTGGAATTACCCAAATGGAGTCATCATCAACAGAAATACCTGCTGGCTCAGGAACTACTTCTACAACTGCTGCTGCCTCTTCGGCCTCCTCACGCAACAACTCCTCCAGCTCTGCATTCTGAGTGGAAGAAGGTGCATCTGCCTCTGTAGATGATTCAGCTGTAACGGGCTCCGCGCTTGCTACAGCCTCATCCAGCACACCAGACGTTGCAACCGATGGTGTTGCTGCAGCAGCCGCAGCTTCAACCACAGCCTCAGCTTCGGCTACTGCAACAGCACCATCGGCTACAGCGTCTGGTGACTCCAAGTCAGACTCGGACTCACTACGGATATCAATACGCCAGCCGGTCAGCTTAGCTGCCAGCCGGGCATTCTGACCCTCCCGGCCAATGGCCAGAGAAAGATGACGGTCAGGCACTACAATCAAAGCGGAATGTTCTTCCTGGTCCAAATCCACCCTGGTCACCTGCGCCGGGCTTAAGGCATTGGCAAGGAAATCAGCCGCGTCCTCGCTCCAGGGCAGCACGTCAATTTTCTCGCCCTGAAGCTCATTTACAATATTTTGAATGCGGAAGCCTCGCAGCCCCACACAGGAACCAACAGGGTCAACGCCCTCTTGGCGAGCCTGCACCGCTACCTTTGTACGGGAACCAGCTTCCCTGGCGATGGCTTTGATCTCCACAACGCCCTTGAAGACCTCTGGGACTTCACGCTCAAAAAGCCTGCGAACAAGATTTTTATGGGCTCTGGAAAGAATCAATTCCGGGCCACGAGCGCTCTCAACAACTTCAGAAAGGTAGAACTGTAACGTCGTATTGGGGCGGTATCGCTCGCTGGGAACCTCTTCCTCACGAGGCATCAGTGCGTCAGCACGGCCAAGGCTTACGACAACCTGTCCAGGCTCAACCCGCTCAATACGCCCAGCAAGGATTTCGCCAACCCTGCTGGTGTATTCAGAAAGCACAAGTTCCCGCTCCGCCTCTCGAAGCCGTTGAAGGACTACCTGCTTCGCCGTCTGCGCAGCAATCCTGCCCGCAGCAGCAAAATCTGTCTCAATCTGAATGATGTCCTCAACGGCTGCATCCGCCTTGAACTTCTTTGCGTCTTTGAGGGCAATCTCTTTACGCTCGTCTTCTACATCTTTGGTCGTTTTAACAACAGTCTTCACGATATAGACCGTAACCTCGCCATCGCCCGGATCAAGCTTCACCGAGAGGTCATGGCCAGCGCCAACGCCCTCTTTTCGATAGGCGGACACCAACGCAGCTTCAACTACGCCAAGGACCGTGTCCCTAGGTAGCCCACGCTCTGCCGCTAACTGAGTAACAGCAATAAGAAAGTCACTCTTCATACCCCGGACCTCCGTAACACACCCTTCTTTCAAGCAAAAAAGTGGGGCGAGCCCACTTTCAAGCGCAACGTAGGGTATGGTCTACTACTTGAATTTTAGCACTCTAGCTGACCTCCTGCAACCACATAACGCGTCTCACGCGCGAGGGTTTTGCAATGTGCTAGGTGCTCTTTCTTCCTAAAGCTCGAAGTTAGGCAGACAGAGCATCCCTATGCATCGGGATTGTTGACAGGTTCTCTAGCTGAATGCTACGCTCCACTCAACGTCCCATAGCTAAATGCAACGATGGGGAGTAGTAGCGGAGGACCCTTGCACCAGCGAGTCGGCAGATAGTGGAAGGTCGACAGCCTAGGCACCGTGAACTCGTCCCTGAGCAGTGGTTCTGAAACCAAGTAAGAACCACCGGTGGCACCGTTACAGCCATTCAAGTTGTCCCGATACGTTCGGAAAAACAGGGTGGTACCTCGGGTTATGTCGAGCAACCCGTCCCTACATGGGGCGGGTTTTTTGTTGGGAATTAGGGGCAGATTGAGCGGGGGCATCAATGTCGATATTGTATTCATCAAGGTTGCTGTTTGGGGGGGTAGCATCAGTGCTATCTGTCCTTGGAATCAGTTGCAACTCATCACAGTCAGAAGTAACTGATCCCAGAACCAAAATTACCTAGGTAACGGCTCGGAATTCCTTAAATGATGGCACCTACACAATTTTTATAGACTGTACTGTCCAAAATGAAGGGGCTAGTGGCTCTATACTCGTGTCCGCGGAATTAACGGGAACGGGAGCAAACAGCAACGAACCGTTTCTATCGCAGGGGACGATGCCGACACAGTGACGTTTTCGTTCCCCGAAGCGACGCAATGTGAAACACGGTTGGGTGAGTACCAATTCAACTGCAACATAGAAAATTAAATGACAGGGGAACCTATAACCCTTCTATTCGGGTGAAGTGTCCGTTGGAGGTTACATGCAAAAACTAACAGACCTAAGCCAGTTCAAATGGATAGCTGAAAACGTTGACCAAGATCTCCATCCGGAGAGCCCTTGGAGCTACGTCTCTGAATATCTGCCGGTCAACTACCCTGCCTATTGCAAGATATTCCACGCCATCTATGAGGACCTCTCGATTACAGATAAGGTGATAACCTGGGGCGAAGTGAGCTCAAAGGGTAGTTCAGATAGCTCTGACGAAGTTAAACGGGTGAAATGGCAAGACTTGGCAACAGAGTATTCATTGGAGTTCCACCCAGAGATGAACCAAGACTCATTTGCGCTCAATTTTCCAAAATCAAGTTGGCCTCGATACCTCATCGCCCCTCGTGAAGGCACCCTGGATGAGGAAGAATGCCCAGGCCTTTCCCAGGTTTTGACATCCTTTTCCAACGACCAACCCTGCTATTTTTTCTATGACCCGAATTCTAGGTCTACTGCCAACGATTTTATAGGAGTGCTCTACCACGGTGGTCTTGACGGAGTGGATGCGTTATCCAGTGAAGGATCCTACTACACCACTCCAACCTACTGGTGGCCTGAAGACAAGCGATGGACGGTATTCACAGACCCAGATTACGCCTTCACAATCGTCGGAGGGCCGCAGGAGCTCATCGATGCAATCATGGAGAACCCGGGTTTGGAAACTGTCGCCGTTCAACTTTCCACACGGATTACGCCCAATTCTGACCAGGTAAATATTCAAGGTGACGTACAAGATAATTAAATGGAGACAACATGACCCAGAATTACGGACGTAAATCTAAGCTTCGATGGGATCCCCAGGCCATTGATAAGAAGTGGCAGGGAAAGTGGGCAGCGGACAAGCTCCACCACGTCGCTGACGATGACCCTCGGCCCAAGTGGTATGAGATGACCATGTACCCCTATCCCTCTGGCGATGTCCACATTGGCCACTGGTACGCCATGGCTCCATCAGACGCCCATGCCCGTTTCCGTAAGATGCAGGGTTACAACGTGCTTCACCCCATGGGGTTTGACGCTTTTGGTCTGCCCGCAGAGAACGCCGCAATCCGCCAGGGCGTCCACCCCCATCCATGGACGATGGCAAATATTGACCGGATGCGCGTCCAACTTCGGTCTATGGGCACCATCTACGATTGGGATAGGGAGATAATCTGCTGCCTCCCTGAGTACTACAAGTGGAGCCAGTGGCTCTTCCTTCAGCTATACAAAGCTGGCTTGGCCTACCGTTCTTTCGCGCCAGCGGTGTGGTGCCCATCGTGCCAGACGGTGCTCGCCAACGAGCAAGTGGTAGATGGGGCATGCGAGCGGTGCAGCACCATCATCACTCGACGTGAACTCAACCAGTGGTTCCTGCGCATCACGAAGTACGCCGATGAACTCCTGGACGGTTCCAAGCTGATTGATTGGCCAGAGAACATCATGATTATGCAGCGGAACTGGATTGGCCGTAGCGAGGGCGCAGAGGTCGCATTCGATATTAGCCATCTCGGCTTGGAAGAGAATCAACTAAAGGTCTTCACCACTCGCGTTGACACCATCTTTGGCGTGACCTTCCTAGTGTTGGCCCCGGAGCATCCACTGGTCGCTGCCCTGACGTCGCCAGAGCAACATGACGCCGTTAACGCCTACGTTGGTGAAGCAAAGGCCAAGTCTGACATTGAACGCATGTCCACGGACAGGGAGAAGACGGGTGTGCCCCTCGGCACGTACTGCATCAACCCGGCCAACGGGCAGCAAGTGCAACTCCTCACCGCAGATTACGCCGTTGCCTGGTACGCCACCGGAGCGGTCATGGGCGTCCCTGCCCACGATCAGCGCGACTTTGAGTTCGCGACGAAATTCGGATTACCGATCCGCACAGTCATTGCCGCTGAAGACTCAACGGGCGAAGAAGCCCTAGAAGCTGCCTACGCAGAACCAGGGATGATGGTCAACTCTGGCGACTTCAACGGCATGCCAAACAAGCAGGCTGCTGAGGCCATTGCCGCCTACCTGGAAGCCAGAAACTCGGGCGGGCGCACCAAGACCTATCGATTGCGTGACTGG
The DNA here is from genome assembly GCA_963694315.1 of Dehalococcoidia bacterium. Lineage (GTDB taxonomy): Bacteria > Chloroflexota > Dehalococcoidia > Lucifugimonadales > UBA1127 > UBA1127. The sequence goes on from CAVOCU010000060.1 coordinate 8,364, forward strand.
CTGGTTTCTCGTCAGCGTTACTGGGGAACGCCCATCCCTATAGTCCACTGCCCCACGTGCGGCCAAGTACCAGTCCCGGAGGATCAGCTTCCAGTGCTGCTGCCGGAGGACGCCGATTTCAAGCCCACCGGCGAGTCGCCCTTGGCTCGCAACGAAGCCTTCGTTAACACCACCTGCCCCCAGTGCGGCAACACCGACGCAAACCGCGAGACCGATACCATGGACACGTTCTTCGATTCGTCCTGGTACTTCCTGCGGTACCTGAGTCCCCACGACGATGAGCATGCCTTTAACCCTGAACAAGTGAAGAAGTGGGCACCCGTTGACCAGTACACCGGAGGCGCAGAACACGCTGTCATGCACCTTATGTACGCCCGATTCTTCACCAAGGCCCTGAGGGACATTGGCCTACTAGAGTTTGATGAGCCCTTCCTTCGCCTGTTCAACCAGGGTCACATCATTGCGGACGGGGCCAAAATGAGTAAGTCTCGCGGTAACGTCGTTGCGCCTGACGAGTACGTTCAATCCGTAGGTGCTGACGTAGTCCGTACCTATCTCATGTTCGTTGGCCCCTGGGAGGGCGGTGGTGAATGGGTTGATGGTGGCATCAACGGAATTACACGGTGGTATAACCGCGTCTGGGAGATTCTTGAACGCAACCCCGGAAGCCTGAAAGCCAGCGATGGTTCCGATGGAAGCCGAGAAGTACGCCGAAAACTCCACCAAACCGTTCGGAAGGTCTATCAGGACCTGGACACCTTCAAGTTCAATACCGCCATTGCGGGTTTGATGGAGTTGACCAACCTCCTTCAAAGGATCTGGGAGGAGGGCTCCGCTAGCAAGGCGTCGTGGGTGGAGGCTCGAAAGGCATTCGTGGTAATGCTGGCCCCCATCGCACCTCACCTGGCGGAAGAGTTCTGGGAGCGCATTGGGGAGAAAGGGAGCATCCATTTGCAGTCGTTTCCAGCATGGGACGATGCCCTGGCAGTTGAGGAGATGGTGACCCTGGTGGTGCAGGTTGACGGCAAAGTGCGTGACAAGCTGCCCGTGCCCCTCGATATCTCCGAGGCCGACGCCAAGGAGCTAGCCATGGCCCAGGACAACGTAAAACGGCACATCGAAGGTAAAGCCGTCGCCAAGATCGTCTACGTTCCGGGCAGGCTGTTGAACATCGTTACCAGGAGCTAAGCTCTAGACACTGGGACCTCCACCGTTCATTCTTAGCGAGGAGTCACTAAGGATGAACGGTGGATACTGATCCATCACGAGAAGAAGAATATATACTTCCATCTGCAGCGGCCAGCCCGACACTCCGTCTACGTTAACTAAAGAGCCCGCGCTGGTACCCATCAGAAAGCAGAATGGTAAACCAGGCAATAAACACCCCTATGCCCCCCCAAAGAGCGCGTGTAACAGGGCGTTGATAGCGACCATTTTGTCAGCGGAAGGTGATGGTATAGGGATGGGGTGTCCACATGCACGCCTTGCTCATCATCCGTAGATGGGTACTCGTCACGTAGTAACAAACCGTAGGCAACTATCTTGGCCATGAATGTTGCAATGTTAATGTTCCACTCAAACCACCACTTCGGATCCTTCTGGCGGAAGAGAATCAATAACAAAGCACGGGAAAAGACTACACTCTCAGCAACGGCAGATATGCTCGATTCCTCAGGTGACAACAGAATCATGGTTGAAGAGCTAGTCCTTCAGGTACCTGTCCAAAAAGTCCGCCACATCCAACAGCAGCTGTCGCACGTTTGCCGGTGCATCCACATAGTAGCCATCGTTGTGGTAGGACTTGTACTCCACCGTCTTGTACAAACGCTTCATTTCCACTGCAAAGAGTCGAGATGCGTCAGATGATGGGTCTTTACCTTCACCGTGCACGATGAAGGTCGGCGTTGTTGCATTTTCAATGTTGTAGAAAGGGGAGCAGCCGTACCACACCTCCGGGTGCTCTTCGAACGACCCGAACTCATGCACCTGCATCTTGTTGTGGCGCAGCTCCATCTCGGCTCGCAGGGCTGGCCAATCGCCATATCCAGATATCGGCACCGCAGCCTGAAAGGCACCCGGCGCAAAGGAGATAGCGCACATGCTCAGGATTCCCCCATAGCTCCGGCCTGTAATTCCGATGTTTTCAGCATCTACATACTCCAGCCCCTTCAGGTACTCAGCACCGGCAATGGCGTCCTTTAGGTCGCCTCCGCCCCAATCTCTATCGTTAGCCTCTTCAAACGCCTTACCATAGCCAGAGCTTCCACGGATGTTCGGCAGCAGCACAACGTAACCTCGCTGGACCAGATATTGCACATTCACCTGAAGGTCATCGTAGAACTGCCACGATGGCCCGCCATGGATGTACAGCAAACCTGGGTATTTCTGGCTCTTATCAGCTGGGCTGTACAAGTAACCGTGAATGGTCAGCCCATCAAAACTCTGGAACGACACCTTCTCTGGTTCAGTCAGCCGCTCGGTCAGACCGCCTCCG
>CAVOCU010000061.1:0-10812 GCA_963694315.1 Dehalococcoidia bacterium
CTCCGTTTGGAGGCCCTCTTCTTATGTGTTTCCCACCTATCGGTGACCGTCAGGTCACATAGGGCTGCCACTGAGCGGGATTAGCCGTCGTAAAACAGGTTGTGCTCACGCATCACGATAGCCTGATCTTCTCGGCGTACGCCAGCGTCCACTACCTCACCAACAAAGAGGGGCTGATCGCCTTCGGCAACCTCGCCAACCACCTTGCAATCCCACCATGCGGGGGTGTTCAGCAGTAATGGACACTTAGTCTCTGCTGATTCCTCAAACTGCTCACCACCAATAGAGTTGCCTTCGCGCTCCAGCGGCTTGAAGAACGTGAATGCCAGGTCCTTCTGATCCGCGCCAATGACGTTGACGGCAAACACGCCGGTGTCCTTGATGTGCTGATGCGCACCGGAGTCAACCTTGACGCTCACTGCGACGAGGGGAGGAGCAAAAGAAGTCTGGGTGACCCAGTTCACTGTAGCGGCTCCAACATCTTTACCGTCTTTGCTCTTGGTTGTCAGCACATACATGCCATAAGGAATCATCCGTAGCGCTGCTTTCTTAGCATCTTGATCCATAACAAATCCTCTTTACAATATTGGGAACAACCGCTCTCTTTCATTTTCTGTGGGCGTATGGTATCCGCAGAGCTTACGTTTGCCAACATGCAGATAGGGACGGATGGCCCAATTTTAGGGTCTTTTGGCCCTGTCTCTCCTAGCCATCAAATAGAGTAACCTCTTGGTGACGCACGGAATTTCCGGTGGCGTAACGTCTCCGCTACTATCGTTGGCAAGTCAGGTATTGAACAGTGGAGACAAGTTGTATATCCTAGGCCAGCTAGCTACAAGATAAGGGAGGAACGTATGACGACAAAGGACGGTTCCAGGACACTGCTACACACCATTGATGGTCCCAAAGGCAAGGCCGGGTTGTTTGAGGTCATCAACTCAGGGCAAGCTCAGCCAAAGTATGAAGTAGACTTTGGCGGTAAAACCACAACGTTCAGCAACATGGGAGAGGCCTATATCGAGGCCGGTAACCTTTCCGGAACACCCACCTAACTCTGCAGAACCACATAAAAAGAGTCTCACGTATCCGCTTTAACGGAACGTGAGACTCTTTTATTTCCGCTTACCTATGCCTCGTCCACCGTTGAATGATGAGCATTATGCCGTTTTGGAAATGCAGGCTTTCTAGCTGCCAGGAAGAAAATCGACCCAAAACCCGTGAGCACCGCTAGAATCACAAACCCCACCTGGTAGTCACCCTGCCAGTCTGCCATGAACCCCGCAAACACAGGGCCTGCCACGTTTCCTATGGTGATAATCATGGAGGAGAACCCCATGATTGTGGGCAAGGACTTTCTCCCAAAGTAGTCTGCTCTAATCGCCATCATCAGCGGGCCACGAGTACCCCAGGAAAGACCGTGGATGATGGCAAAGACGTAGACCAGAAACAACGACGACGCAAAAGCGATGCCAATCAGCGCGATGGTATGCCCAAGCATGCACGCTGCTGCGATAAGACGTTTATCCATCCGATCACCCAGGAACCCTCCGCCCACCTGACCAATGATGGAAGTGGTTGTCATGACGGTGACCACTACAGCGGCAGACTCCAGGGACATGTCCATGCGATCCACAAGGTGGGGAATGAGGTGCACCATCAGCGCTCCCACCACCAGCAACGCACTCCCATGACCAAAGGAGATCATCCAGAACGCCGCTGTCTTCATGGCCTCTTTTGCCGTGAAGTCGCCTTCATTGATGTCTGGGGTGAGATCCTCGCCAAGCACAGGTAATGGAATTGCTGCACCATCAGGGAGAAGTCCATATCGTTCAGGATTGGAACGCATTAAGGGCACCAGAGGAAGTCCTACACCAAGGACAATCCACCCGGAAACAAAGGCCGTTGCTCTCCACCCATAGGTGTTCAACGCATACGCAACTAGGGGCACCATCATGCCACCAATGCTCACGCCGATGGCTGCCAGGCCCAGTGCCATGGCGCGGCGTTTCTCAAACCAGTTGGCAATGGTGACAAACAGCGTGAGGAATCCACCAAGGCTGGAGCCTATAGCAATAACAACAAAAGCAAGATAAAAGGTCAGTAATGAGTTAATGGTGCTCAGGAGCATGAACCCAAGGCCAAAGATTACTAGGCCAATAGTCAGGACTATCTTTGCCCCAAATCGCTCTATCATCCAGCCTTGCAGCGGCCCCAGCAACCCACTCTCAACGCGCAGTAGGGAGAAGGACCAAGAGAGGGAGGTTCTACTCCATCCGAACTCTGCTTGAAGTCGCACAAAGTAGGCCCCAAACGCTTGGAACAGCAGTCCCCCATGCAGGGTCTGGATAAGGATGACAGCAATGACTATCCACCACCCGTAAAACAGGCGTTTGGGGGATTTGGGGGCTATGTCTTCACTGTCCACTCAGGGCATACCTCAATAATGGTCTTTCCATTGATACAAGGGGGTAGGGGAATCCGATGACGTGCCAGCCGACGTTAGAGGCCGAGGCGTTCCTTGGCACGTTTCAAGGCCACCGCGACTTGCGATGGTGCTGTACCGCCGGGGATATCGCGTGCGGCAAGGGCGGAGGCCACCGTTATGCCCAGGATGTCATTATCAAACTCAGGGGAAAAACGACGGTACTCATCCAGCGTCAACGCATCGAAGCGTTTCCCTTCACCAGCAGCATACCGCGTTAGCTCTGCAACGATGCCGTGGGCCTGCCGGAACGGCACACCCTTACGAGCCAGGTAGTCAGCCAACTCAGTAGCCAAGCTGTAGCCACCACCGTCAGCCGCCTGGGCCATGCGCTCATTGTTGAACGTGGCTCCGCGCACCATGCGCGTGAATGCGGCCAGCGTGGGCAGCAATGTGCCCACGGTATCAAACAGCGCTTCCTTGTCCTCTTGGAGGTCGCGATTGTAGGTCAGGGGAAGGCCCTTAATCACCGTCAGCATGCCTATTAAATGGCCGTAGACCCGGCCTGTACGGCCGCGTGCCAGCTCTGCCAAATCAGGGTTCCGCTTCTGAGGCATGATGCTGCTGCCAGTGGTATCGGCTTCGGCAAGGCGGAGGAAGCCAAACTCCTCCGACGACCAGAGCACAAGCTCTTCTCCTAAGCGCGATAAGTGCGCCATACACGCGGAAGCGGCGTAGAGGTAGTCCAACACAAAATCGCGGTCAGAGACGGCGTCCATGCTGTTCTCTGTGATGCCATCAAAGCCAAGTTCCTTCGCCACAGACTCGCGGTCGAGAGGGTACGGCGAGCCTGCCAGCGCGCCACTTCCAAGAGGAAGCACGTTTGCCCTGGCAATGGTCTGAGTGAAGCGTTCAACATCGCGGTCAAGCATACCCACGTACGCCAGCAGATGATGAGCCAGCACAACGGGCTGAGCGCGCTGTACATGGGTGTAGCCGGGCATTGCTGTCTGCACATGCTGCTCCGCCTGGGCGACAAGGGCACGCTGCAAGCTCCGTGCCTGCTCAACGGTCTCTGCGGCCACGCCCTTAACGTAGAGTCGCATGTCCGTGGCTATCTGGTCGTTGCGGGACCGCGCGGTGTGGAGCTTCCCCGCGGTCTCCCCGATAAGCTCATGCAGCCGCGATTCAATGTTCATGTGCAGGTCTTCCAACTCCTGCTTCCAGGGGAAGGTGTCGCCTGCTATCTCTTTGCGAATGGCTTCTAACCCGCTGACAATGCTCTCCGCTTCTTGTGCCGTGATGATGCCCTGGCGTCCCAGCATACGAGCATGTGCCATCGACCCGGCGATGTCCTCCTTGTAGAGGCGCCGATCATAGTGGATGGAGGCGGTATAGCCGAGGGGCGTGTACTCTTCAGGCATTACACACTCTTCTTTGGAGCCATGAATCGACGGCAATACGTGAGAACGCGCTCGTCCCGCTGGTTATGTACACGGGTTTCTATGGCAACGATGCCTCGGTCAGGTTTGGAGGCCGATTCCCGCACCTCCAACACTTCACTCTCGGCGTAGATGGTGTCGTCAGCAAAGACCGGGGCATCATGGATTATTTTTTCGTACTCAAGGTTGGCAATGGCCCTACCTGAGGTGTCCGCCACGCTCATACCCACTGCCAGGCTCAACACCAGAGGGCCAGCAACCAGGATACGCCCGTGCTGGTGCTCCGCCATGACGTTGGAATCCAAATGCAACGGATTATGGTTCATGGTCAGGAGGCAGAAGAGGTTATTGTCGCTCTCCGTAATGGTCTTCCCAGGCCAATGGCGATAGACATCGCCTACCTGGAACTCTTCCAAATACCGTCCGTAGCTGTCTTTTGATTCATGGATCATTGTTGTGTGCCTTTTAGTTGTTTATCCTGCGATTCACTTTGAGAAATTCCCAGCCAGACTAGGCCCGTGACATCATCCTGCCTAGCGGGTCTTGGGCTGTCGGAGTGCCTGGGTTCGCACTGGCAGGCCAAAGACCTTGATGAAGCCCACCGACGCCTGGTGATCGAACACGTCCGATTCGTCGTACGTGGCTAGACCGTAGTCGTAGAGGGCGTGGGGCGATTTGCGTCCAACCACGGAGCATGTTCCCTTGTGCAGCTTCACCCGCACAGTACCGGAGACGAACTCCTGGGTGCTGTCCACATAGGCATCCAAGTCTTCACGGTGCCGGGAGAACCAGAGGCCGTTATAAACCAAGTCTGAATACTGCTGGGCCACCAGTTCTTTGAACCGCATCTGCTCCTTACCCAGGGTCAGGGTCTCCAAAGCACGATGCGCATCGTGGAGCACAACACCGGCAGGAGCCTCGTAAATCTCCCGTGACTTAATGCCCACCAGGCGGTTTTCCAGATGGTCTATGCGGCCCACACCATGCGCTCCTGCAAGGGTGTTGACGTGGTTCACAATGTCCAGGCCACTCAGGGTCTTACCGTTGATGCCCACAGGCGTACCCTTCACAAACTCAATTTCCAAGTAGGCCGGTACGTCAGGAGCCTCAGCCACGGACTTGGTCATGAAATAGACATCCTCAGGCGGCTCATTCCACGGGTCTTCCAGTAACCCCGCTTCAATAGAGCGACCCCAAAGGTTCTCATCAACGGAGTAGGGGCTGGCCTTGGTGTTGGGAACAGGGACGCCATGCTTTTCGGCATAATCTATCTCCTGGTCTCGGCTCATCCCCCACTCACGAGCGGGAGCGATGACCTGAAGATGCGGCGCAAGGGCTGCCACGCTGACATCGAAACGAACCTGGTCATTCCCCTTGCCAGTGCAGCCGTGGGCCACGAATTCCGCGCCCTCTTCCAACGCCACCTTCGCCATATATTCGGCGATAAGGGGGCGTGCCAAAGCAGTCGCAAGGGGGTACTGAGATTCATAAATGGTTCCGGCTCGCAAGGATGGCCAAACAAACCGCTCAATGAATGGCACCTGTCCGTCAATGACGATTGCCTTCTCAGCGCCCGTCTTGAGGGCTTTTTGCCGTATTTCCTCAGTGTCCCTACCCTGACCGAGTTCCGCCGTAAGCGTGATTACCTCGGCATCGTAACGTTCCTTAATCCAGGGAATGGCCACTGAAGTGTCCAGTCCCCCGCTGTATGCTAGTACTACCCGTTGCTTTGCCATAATTAATCCTCTTCTGCTGAAACCTCAAGTTGATAGCCCAGGTGCAGGATGAATCCTGCTTACTTAGATTTTTCTATACGTTGTAGCGCGTCCTCTAAGGATTTCTCAAACCTATCCACGGCAATGTCCACTTCCGCTTCTGAGATGTTGAGGGGAGGCATAAATCTCACGGCGTTGGGACGCACGGGGTTCAGCAGCAACCCACCCGCGTTGCATGACGTGACCAACTCACCGGAAATGGCCTCATGGAACTCTACTGCCAGCAGCAGGCCCATGCCGCGCACTTCCTTGATGGAGGCCTCATGGCGGGCTTTGACCTCTTCCAGCTTGGACTTCAACCGCTCACCCATCAGCCTGCCGTGCTCCACCAGGCCTTCTTCCTTCACATGATTGAGCACCGCGTAGGATGCTGCACAGGTGAGGGCGTTGCCGCCGTAGGTGCTGCCGTGGTCGCCAGGCCGCAGGACATCGCAAGCATCCTTGCAGAGGAACGCGCCGATGGGCACGCCGCCGCCCATAGCCTTAGCTATGGTCATCACGTCAGGTTCAATGCCAAATTTCTCGTAACCCCACATGGTGCCGAGGCGACCGACGCCCGTTTGAATCTCGTCAAGAATCAACAGGATGCCTTGCTCGTCGCACCACTGCCGGACTGCCTTGAAGTAGCCTTCAGGCGGTGAGATAACCCCACCCTCGCCCTGCACAGGCTCCAGCATCACGGCGCAGGTACCCGTGTGGGTGGCAGCTTTGATGGCCTCTATATCTCCGAAAGGCACATGCACAAAGCCAGTCATTAGCGGCTGGAAGTTCGCCTGGTAATTTGCGTTGCCTGTAGCCGCCAGTGCACCAAGGGTACGGCCATGGAACGAATCAAGGGCCGTGATAATCTCCACAGCGCCGTTGCGGTTCTCTCTACCGTACTTCCGGGCCAGTTTAATGGCGCCCTCGTTGGCCTCAGCTCCGCTACTGCACACGAACACCTTGTCCAAACAGCTATTTTTCACCAGCCACTCCACCAGTTGAAGCTGGGGCAGAGTGTAGAACTGGTTGGATGTCTGAATCAATGTGGCAGCCTGCTCTGAGATGGCTTTAACCATCACCGGCGCAGAGTGTCCCAGACAGTCCACAGCCCAACCGGCAGTGAAGTCCAGATATTCTTTCCCATCTGTGTCCCAGACTCGGGTACCCTGGCCCCGCTCAATCACCACAGGCTGACGGCGAACCGTCCCCATGTAATACTGCTTCTCTATCTCTATGTACTTGTTCACTGTGTACCTCCCTCTGCCAACGAGTTCAATTGTTCAAGCGATTCCCTGAGTTGCTGTAGCGCCTCATCTAATGCGTCAATTGCATCAGAAGCACCACCAAGTGTGTCCCGTAATATCTCAGCATCCGTCGGAGGTGCGTCTCCCGGTTGCGAGGGGTCATTAAACACTTGCGCACTCTTTTCTGACTGAGTTAAAGCCTTGAGAGCTTCCTTCAAGGTTGGCCTCATGATCACTTCTCCGGCGTCTGCCACAATAATCTGTTTCAACTCCGGAAACGCCAGACTATCGGCCTGGAGGAACACTGGCTCAACGTAGAGGATAGTGTTGGCTATGGGCACCACCAGCAGGTTTCCTCGCAGCACCTGGGACCCAACCTGACCCCAAAGGGTGAACTGCTGGGATATCTCCGGGTCGTTATCAATCCGGGCCTCCACTTGAAGGGGGCCATCTAACTGCTTGCCTCTGGGGAACACAAAGTTCACTAACTGGCCGTAGTGCTCACCATCATTACGAGCGGCCAGCCAAGAGACCATGTTAGGCCTGTCTGCTGGGGTAAAGGGCAGGAGTAAAACGAACTCTTGCCCTTCTTGATCCGGCAGTCCCATGATCAGGTAGTAGGGTTCCATGGTCTGCGGCGCGCCGAAGAACGTCTCCTGCGGAATACTCCACTGGTCTTCCTTATTGAAAAAGACCGTTGTGTCTGTCATGTGGTACTGCAAGTACTGTTCAGCCTGGGTCTCAAAGAGTCCTTCCGGGTAACGAATGTGCGCCCGTAGGCCCGGGTGCCGCTCATCTATCTCATCAAAGGGCGTGAAGAGCGATGGGAACATCTTACTGTAGGTTTCCGCCATGGGATCATCCTGATCAATGATGTAGAAAGTCAGGTCGCCATGATAGGCATCCATCACAATTTTGACGCTGTTACGAATGTAATTAAACTCCCCTAACTCGCCTGCAAAGGGAGTGGAATAGGGATACTGGTCAGTCACGGTATATGCGTCCTGAATCCACTGAAGCTCACCGTTCACCACCACCACGTACGGGTCACTATCCAACACCAGGAAGGGAGCTATCTCACGCACTCTCTCTTGGATGTTGCGGTTGTACTGAATACGGCTACCCTCAGTAATCTCCCCGCTGATGAACAAGTTAATGTCCTTGAACTTCCAGCTATAGGCAAGTTTCCGGAGGAAGCCATGAATCAGCACGCCACCCTTGCCCCCATACCGTGCGTAGACAGGAATATCTGTCTCAGTGGGGTAGGAGAACTCCTCCACTGATGAGTTGACCACCACATAATCACGGGAGTTTTCCCCGTAATAAACTTCAGGACGGGTTATGGGAATAGCCCCTACAGGAGGAACGTCCTTCAGGACAAAGTTCGGCTTACCATCATCGGTGAACTCCGTTACCGGCGCAGCAACAACGCCAAAGCCATGGGTGAACTGAAGCTTGCGGTTGACCCACCGCTGGGCCTCTTCCGGAAGCCTCTCTGGGGAGAGCTCTCTCGCGCTCACCATGAGTTGTTTGTACTCTCCATCAATGATGTACCTATCAACGTCAACGTCCAGGAAATCGTAGTACAGGCGAATAAACTGAATCTGGTTCAATGTGTCCAAGAACGGACGATGATCCCAGAGGCGAAGATTGTTGATAATCTCGGGGTTGGCATTCACAATCTCCGGGGTAATCCTGGGGCTCTCACTAATTGGATATGCCGATTCCACGATGTGGTCTAGACCAAACGCCTCTCTAGTGGCATCAATGTTCCTGCCAATGAACTCGCGTTCCTTCTCCAACTCTGAAGGCTCTACCTGGAACCGCTGGACGGTACTGGGGACAAGGAAGACAAGGATAATCATAGATCCCAGCCACAAGCCCGCCACGCCAACCATCAACCGAACGCCCCGCAACCAGAACGCGTTAACCAACAACAGGACTCCGCCCGCCACGACGATGAAGGTCAAAATTTTCAGTGCCGGAATCCCGGCATTCACATCTGCGTAGGTGGCTCCAATGACAGCCCCACCGGTGGAGAATACTTGGTCATAAATATTCAACCAGTACCCGTATCCAAAGATGAAGAGGAGCAATGCACCCAGCACGGAGATGTGGACACGCACCGGAATGGTCATGGAGAAGACCGCTCCACGCAAGCTGAAATGAATGAAGTACATTGCCACCGTTATAAGCGAGGAGACAATCACGGTGCCCAAGAGCCAACCCTGAACAAGATGGTGAAGCGGGAGCGTAAAGACGAAGAAGGAGATGTCCTTATTAAACTGGGGGTCCGTAACATTAAAGGGAGTTGAGTACATAAACCCCAGGACGGTAGACCACCGGCTGCCCGCTACGCCACCAAAAATAAGCGAAGCCACAATGAGTACAAAGATCACACCTACAAGGGTCAGAGGGCGTAGCAACTCCAAGGTTTCTGCCGGGATGGGGATAACCTGTGGCCCTCGGCCATACCGGTACGTCAGCCAAACGTTGAATCCAGCAATGGCGGCAAACAGGGACGCTCCAACAAAGAAAAGCCAGATGCGCTGTACCAGGATGGTCTGGTAAACATTACCGTAGCCCAGGTTATCAAACCATAAGAAGTCGGTAAAAATACTTAAGAGCCACGCCCCCAACACCAGGAGGCCGACGACGGAACCGATTCCTCCACCCCAAAGGGAAATAAGCTTCCACGGAATCTGTGGAGGCCCCATTTGCCCCGGCGGACCTATGTTAGGAAAACCACCAAAATTGGAAGCCATCCTGGTCTCCTCATGTTACTTTCAACGCACTCTAACAACGGGTGAGGCCCAGTCCACCAAGAATCTGAGCTGAGCCGACGTGTTACCCAATCTTTGTGCCGTTCCCCTTGCCATTAAGACACTCTACCAACGCGTGAGGTCGCCTGCCATCAAGTATCTGCGTGGAGCCGACCTTGGGTAGCGCGTTCAAACACGCCTCTAACTTGGGAATCATGCCGCCTGCGGCTACCCCACTCTCTATCAATGCACGGGCCTGTTCCGGCAACAAGTGAGATATGGTACGGTGTGAAGCGTCCATAACCCCTTCCACATCTGTCAGGTATATCAGCCGTTCCGCATTAAGCGCCGCCGCAAGTTCCCCAGCAGCAACATCACCATTGATGTTGTAGAGTGGCTCAGTTTCTATTCCTTCTTCGATGTAACCTGTGGCTACCGGAGCGATGATGGGGATCCAACCCATCGCCAGCATCTGCTGGACTGGAGTTGAATCCACTGCGACGATTGCTCCCACGTAGCCCAACTCCGGGTCAAGGGTTCGTGCTTGGAGGATGCCGCCGTCTACGCCACTAAGACCCACGGCTTTCCCACCAAGGGCCAGCATGGAGGCAACAAGCTGCTTGTTTACCAGCCCAGTCAGCACAGCCACCACAATATCCAGAGTGGGTTGGTCTGTGACCCGCATCCCACGAACAAAGTTAGGTGCCGCACCAGAACGCTCCATCCATTGGTTTATCACTTTGCCACCACCGTGGACAATGACCGGAGCGTAGCCCTGCTGTTGCATCGCCACCACGTCTTCCAACGTTGTATCTCCGCTACCCAAGGTACTGCCACCAATCTTGACCACGGTGGGGCGTTGTGTTGTCGTGTCATTCACTCTATGTTCGTCCAGTGTGTGTTCTGCTGAATACGACGTTGTTCTGCTTCAAGGAGTTCCCACGCAGTAGGCGAGACTACGTGGTGTAGGCGCTGTTGAAGGTTACAAATTCCTCGCTCATATTGCATCCCCAGCCAATTGCGGAGCCTGTGCCAAGGTTCAAATTGGCCAAGATGCGCACTTCTGTACCCTGCATGGAAGCGATAAGGGATTCCTTAAAGTACGGGACAGGAAGGCCTCCATCCATGATGCAAATATCATTGATGTAGAGGCCAATGTTCTTCTCAACCATCTCCGCGCCACTC
>CAVOCU010000062.1:0-10394 GCA_963694315.1 Dehalococcoidia bacterium
CCCTCCTTTACCGGCACCAAGATAAATGTTGACCAACTTGCAGGTCTATGTAATTTCGTTGCTAGCTGCTTATACTTCCCAAGCAAAATGTCGAGGGTTCGACTCCCTTCGCCCGCTCCACTCCAATCTCGTAGCTGGCTCATAGCTGAGCCGCAACGGTGCGATCGCCTGACCGAAAATCCAGAAAACTCATTTTAGTACCAATAGAATGGGACAATATGGACGCTCAGGGACAAAGCTGACAAAAGAAAAACCCCGATTTCGGCGGGGCCTTTCTTTGTCCGGCGGACCTGGGAAATCAAAAACACATTTTAGGTAGGCTTGTGTACAATATGAAAGACAAGTTAATAATATTATTTATAGTTCTGATATCAGCAATACCCATCGCTTGCTCACCCCCCAAGGTAGGTACTCCGGAGTTGGCTCCTCTGACAACTCCGATACCTATAACTGTTACGAGTACATTGGCTGCACCCACCCCAACATCCACACCTGTGCCGGCTATTTTGCCAACCTCGATAACTGTAACTGTTACTAGCACAATCCCCGTACCTACTCCAACACCCACGCCCGCGCTATCCGTTCTACCAACCCCGATAGCTTTAACTGTTTCTAGCACAACCGTTGTACCTACTCCGGGACCCACTGCCGTGCCCCCTGAACCACCCAACTTGTCGCACTATCCGCCAGGACCCGCAAAGCTTTTTAGTGCAGTGGAGTCCAAAGGTCAATTTAATGCGGATATGCAAAACAATTTGTCAGAGGTGTTGATAGGGGAGTTTCTACAACTGCAAGAAAAAATGGGAATTTCGGTAGCCGTCTACCAGGATGGGAAAATCTGGTCGCAGGCATTAGGTTACGCAAGCGAAGGCGTCCCGATGGAAACAACAACTCCTGTGGCAGTTAAAAGTAGTTCCAAAACATTTCTATCAGCATTGGTTCTTACGCAAGTGGAGGAAGGACTTTACGGGCTTAATGATCGAATTTCAGTTCTTTTGGCTGAGAACCTTGGCTATCAGTCTCTCGATAAGTCGATAATTCCCGATGTTACTATTGCAGAGCTATTGACACACACCTCTGGTATTGCTGGAAGAAGAACCACTGGCGACCGTGAATCTTTCAAATTAATGACCACGCCGGATTGGCAGCCTGCTGACTCGTTTGCGTTAATTAAAGATCCCCCTAAGTCGATTGGTGAATTTGGCTACCACACTTTTGCCAATTCATACCTGCTTGGAATGGTTGCAGAGCATATTGGAGGTCAAAATCTTGACACGCTTTATCGCACCCTTTTATTAGACCCGATCGCCGTACAAGCAAGTTTACTTCCGGTCGTTGAATCACCAAACAACATTGCACACCCCCATGCTGACCGGTCGAAATATGGAGGGGCAGGCGGTTTTGGAGATTTGACACAAATAGCAATATGGAAAGATCTTAATTTTCATGAGGCGGATGGACGAGTTTCTTGGGCAACTGCAGGGATGGTTTCAACTTCTGAGAACATGGCTCGGTGGGCTTATGAACTATTTAGTGAAAGAGGATCAGCCGTTACTAAAGAGGTTCGATCGGCTTTATTGAAATCAATTACTGATGAGATAATTCACCTCGATAGTCCACAGAAGTATGGATTTCATGTTGCTAAAAAAGAATACGCCCTTTCTGATGGCACAACTTTGGCATCGTATGGCCACCCGGGCGGAGGCTCCGGCACGTCTTCCGTTCTTATCTATGTGCCAGAGCTCGACTTATCTATTTCGGTGCTTGCCAATAGCGAGGTAAATAAACTACCAGGCAACTGTGCTAGTAGAACAGAGCCTTGGTTGAACCCAATGAATTGCATTACACTCGGCCTTTTAGAGGCAACTGTAAGTCTTAGTGGTAGACGATAACGATTGTAAACGGTGGCGCGTTAGCTACCAGATATCAAGTTTTTTAAGGCATTGAGGAACCTAGGTTTCTTATATCCAATGTTTAGAGGGGAATGCAAAACATATCCTGTTTTATCAAATCCGGCCCAGCGGCCCTCACGTATCTCTTCTCTGACCTTAACCTGGCGATAATTCCCAAGCAAGTTGCCGATAGCTCGACTCCCTTCGCCCAAATCGTATTAGTGCCTGGCTCGGCGTTGTCTCAACGAGCGGCAGGGCTGTTTTACCTGAAATTCTTTACGGAGTTGGACCTTCATGCAGACGACTCGATCATGGGTAAGATGGTGCGGTTCTCTCATGCCAAGGCTAAAGAGATCTTAAAGCGCAGGAATCTACCCGGTGAAATAGAAGTGCGTTGCTAGCAGAGTAGCTGCTTCGTAAACAGCAGGCCGTCGGCATAATCCCCAGTGGGTTTGACCCTAGGTACTATGGAGCTAAGTCTACTTATATATACCAGGTTTAAACGGACCTACCCATGGTGGTTAAACACACCCTCTTGTTTATGAAAAACCATAGCCTTAGACTGGCGCCATGACCCGCCCGCCAGCAGCCTACCTTGTCCTAATGCCCGATGGTCGCTGTATGAACACCCATTACCGCTTCAAACGGGGAGACCGCTGGTAGGTTATAGGGTTTTTGAAATGACCTAACATTGGCGGGTACAGAAACTTGAACCGGACTCTTTCCTGGACACCAGGACATTCTCCAAACAGGATGTCCGCTGAGGCCTAAATGAAATGAGGAAAAGGTATAGAAATGGAGTTGTTTTGGCGCGAGCACAAGTTAGGGTTGCAACTCATACTGTCCAGTGATGATCGGGAGGACGTGGTGGGAATGATCCGTAGGAGACCACAAGGGTACGACGCGGCAGCCCAAGCCCTCGGCTACTTCCCAGGGCGTGCCGAGAAAGGGATCGGCTCCTTGGAAGAGGCCAAAACATTTGTTGAGTCATTCCGCCCTTGGGAGCAATTCAACGCCCCTAATGACCAGGTCGTCGAATCGGAAGTCCGCTCCCTATAGGGCGGTGTAGGGTTACTTGATAAGTAGACTCCTACAACGTTCGTTGAGAAATTAGATGACGTTTCATCCTAGCTGCTGACCACAGATATCAATTTCAGCTATGAACCCCATTCCATCCGACCCCCAAGGGACTCCTAGAGGGGATGGCCCGTGATGAGACTTCCGATTGATTGAGGGAATGACAATGGATTCATGCGACCTTTGCGGATCAGAACGTCTCTTAAAATTGCACTGCAAGATTAGATGCCTGAACTGTGGCTATACAAGGGACTGCTCAGACCCCTGGATGATTAACACTTCCACGGCCCTTTAGGTCTGTTGAGTTCTTCTCCCTACTCCCAATACCAGCCTCGGCCTCAGCCAGCGCTATAGTCATTGCTAGCAGCAGGACTTTAGCGGTCTCCACACAGTATTCCAGTAATGCATCCACGACTTCCCCATCACAATATCGGGCTGTTTGTGTGAAGCACTCTATGAAGCAGTGAAGGGACATAGCGGATGTTTGAATGGTGTATACCATCTCCGTGCCATGTATACGGTACCTATGTGAGGGGATGCTGAAACGAATGTACCCCCGTATGGGGGGCAGCTACGATTATTTGACAGCAACAGGGGCAACCAACGGGGTATCCCAGCGTACCTTGATGGACTCGACACATCACTTCCTAGATACCGATGGACATTAATGGATGATTGCGGACGGATTAAACAGGACTTAAGATCATGTGCTTAACAGCGTCCGGGTTCGAGTCCCGGCATCCCCACCACCATAGCTAGTCCATAGTTGAGAGGGCAGGTAAATTCTGCCCTCTTTTCTGTTCAACTGTTAAGGACTACTACCTACCAACTCGGAGTTTCATCCTTGCGAGACCCATGAAGGTGCCATAAAACCAAGCGCACCCGTGCTTGCCTGTAAATGGTCGTTGCACGGGTGCGCTTTATATTAAAATTTTGTTGGCTAGCCGACTGGCACGCCGGCCCCGATGGGGTCAGGGTACTCTGTGGTACTCGCGTGGTGCCATGCGTCCAGAGTCTCAAGCCAGTCCATGTCCGGCGCCAAAACAGCCTGGCAAGAACGGATCCGGTAATCTTGGGGGTTTTCCACTCCAGGTGGGACGATGCCGTCCGTTTCAAAATTTTGGGCAGCCGCAATGAAACGGCGTCGCACGCGAATAATCGTGGCATCCGCTGTACCCAGGTGCTCACGAGTTCGGTCCATGATGGGGCCCATGCTCCACTCAAGAGCCGCGTCTTGCTGTCTCCCGTTGGGTATACCAGTATAATTTGCGTTCTTCTTTGCTTCTAAGTTCATGTGAAAATCTGTCTCTGGGCTCATTTCCGGCCACCAGTTAGGGAAGAACGTCCCCTTCTGTTCAGGTTTCATTGGCCCAGGACTGCCCATAGCACCAAATTCCTTGGGACCCTCAAAAGTGGGTCTACGGCTACCTTCAAATGGTTTTGTCGGGTGCCAGGTGACTCCCATATGCAGTGTGTAGTAATCGTCTATGGGAACGTAGATGGACAGGTTGCAACCGGCAGGACTGGAGGGGAACATGCCGTAGATGGGGAAGAGGAAGTGGGTGGTACGCCAGTAGGAGTTCCCGTCCTCTTGGTGGCGCTCTGCGCCGTAGGTGATGCCGGCCTCTGTATTCACAACCTTGAAGTCCGCTATCTTGACGTCATTGTAGCCGCCAAAACTTCTGGGTAGCTCTGGCCGGAGTCGACTGTGCAGGAAGGGCGCATGGGTGGAGTCCAGCTCCCCCTCTAACGCCTGCATCCAGTTGCACTCATAAATGAACTTGTGGCCGTGCTTCACCTGCTCTTCAGGCAATAGGCACCACTCGAACTTGGGTAGTTCTGGCGGGTTCTCCTGGTTTGGGCCCATATAGATCCAGGTCACGCCACCAGCATCTGCGCCTTTATACGACGTGATCTTCAATTTGCTCTTGAAATTGCTGGTTGATGGTTCGTTGGGCATGTCCACACAGTTGCCGTCTACATCAAACTTCCAACCGTGATAGGCACAGCGCAGGCCATCCTCTTCGTTCCGACCAAAGTAGAGGCTAGCACCACGATGAGGACACAGGTTCTGGGTGAACGCAGGGACACCGTCCGTGTTGCGCCATGCCAGCATATCCTCGCCCAAAAGCTTCACTCGCTGGGGTTGACCATCTGGCTCCAGTTCCCAATCGTAGATAATCGGCAGCCAGTATTGACGCATCAACTCGCCCATGGGTGTGCCTGCACCGACTCTACACAGCAAATCGTTTTCTTCTTGGGTCAGCATGGTTCCCTCCCCGCGTGTCTCTTATCCACCCAATTAGCCGTTACATACTATATCCATAAGCGTTCATTTGCCATCTTTGTGCCGTTGTACCCCGGTACAAGGTGATTTACCACCCATAAGAACGAACATTGGCGGTGGAATCCGATAGAAAATGGAGAAATGATATCTAATTTCGGTGATGAGAGATGGTTAAGCGCTAGGCTTCGGATCATTTGCTTAACAGCGTCCGGGTTCGAGTCCCGGCATCCCCACGATCATAGCTAATCCGTAGTTGGGAGGGCAAGTAAATCCTGCCCTCTTTTCTTTAGCCCAAAACTCCCATAAGTGCCAATTCACAACCAAAGATCTCGCGAGCGGCGTTTTGATACGCCTCGATTGAGGCTGGAGTGAAGCCAACGAACAATATTATTTTATCACCTGGGTCATTTCTCTTGAGGAATTCTTGGGCCTCTGATACAGCGACTGTCGCTGCAAGATCTAGTGGGTATCGGTATGCTCCCGTGCTAATAGCAGGGAAAGCTACAGATGTGATGTTGTTTTCCACCACGAGGTCAAAACAGCTACGATAACAACTTCTTAGAAAAGATTCTTCATTCCTCGTTCCACCATACCAAACAGGCCCTACGGTATGGATAACCCACGTCGCTGGAAGTTCATACCCATGAGTGACCTTCGCTTCGCCCACAGCACAGCCATTGAGAGAACGGCATTCCTCTAACAACTTTGGACCAGCTGCCCGGTGTATTGCTCCATCAACCCCACCTCCTCCCAACAGTGAGGAATTCGCTGCATTAACTATGGCGTCAAGCTTGAGTGAGGTGATGTCTCCCCTAAAAACAGAAAGAGATTTCATGTGGAGATGATATACCAGAAATCAAAGGCAGTAGATCACGGCGAGTACCATTGGCATCGAGGAGGTTCTTACCATGATCCTCGGACTAGTGATGTGGCCCCGACCCATGGCAGAGCTTGTTGGCCTGTTCAACTGACGTCATCGGTCGAGCATCCTTGGTGTGGGGTAGACACCAGGGTTAGCTTTGAACAGCTTTCTTAGCTGCACCCTCTCCTGTCAAACGAGGTCGAGACTCTGCACTGCCTTGATACCCTCTGCCCCTAGAGCGGACAGCACCACGACAATCCATGGCGGTAGCTTCCAGAACGCTAGCAGCCCGAATACTCCGAGGCATAGCGCGAAGTCGGACGGCTGATGTATTGCGCTGGTCCAGACTGGGTCATAAAGCGCAGCTAGCAGCAGACCTACCACGACGGCGTTAACCCCGATCAACACACTTCTAAACCCAGCCATAGATCTTAACGCGTCCCAGAAGGGCAATACTCCTACCACCAGCAAGAACGATGGCAGATAGATGGCGCCAAGGGCGAAGAGCCCTCCAAACCATGGCGACCCGAAGGTCGCCGCCGTTCCCCCAAGGTATGCCGCAAAGGTGAACAAGGGGCCGGGAACCGCCTGGGCGGCTCCGTAACCGGCTATGAAATCGTCCTGGGAGACCATGCCGGTGGGGACAGTCTCTGCCTGAAGGAGAGGCAACACCACATGTCCACCCCCGAAGACCAGAGACCCGGAACGGTAGAAACTGTCAAAGACCTGCATCGGCTCGGCGTCGATCACGCGTTCCAGTACTGGCAACCCCACTAGCAGCACCGCAAATACCACCAGCGATGCTATGGCGAGGCGTCGTCCAATCGAGGAATCGGAGTGGTCTACGTCCTGATCGTCTAGGCCTCGTCGGAAGAAGAGCCAACCAAGAAGCCCGCCTCCAACGATGGCGATGACCTGGCCTCCAACACCGCCAACAGTCGACACGAAGATGGCCGCCACGATCGCCAGTGTGACCCGATTTCTATCGGGCGTCAGTGTTCGGGCCATTCCCCAAACCGCCATCGCGACCACTGCGACCGCTACGATTTTCAGCCCACTCAGCCATGCGGCATCGGACACATCACCTGCTTGGGCGACGCCATAGGTGAAGAGGATGAGCACAACAGCTGAAGGAAGGGTGAACCCCAGCCAGGCCAACACACCACCCAGAAGCCCTGCCCGCTCGATGCCGACGCTGATACCCACCTGACTGCTTGCCGGGCCTGGCAGGAGCTGGCACAGAGCTACCAGGTCAGCATAGGTTTGTTCTGTCAGCCATTTGCGTCGTTCAACGTACTCGGCACGGAAATAACCAAGATGGGCTACGGGGCCGCCAAAGGAGGTTACTCCCAGCTTGGTGGCTACGAAGAGGACTTCCCAGAGTCGGGCTACCACTGCATTTAGCCCTGAACACCTTTTTGAGTATTGGACCCTCTGCATTTGGGGCATTGGTTGTTAAATAGATGGTTTGGCTCCCCCATTTTTCGCCACACATAGCCACAATCTAGGCATTCTATTCCGAAACGAGAAGAGTCAGCCATTACACACCCTCCCTAAGACCACACCAACAAGTAAGAGAAGGGCAACATATCGAAGTTTCATCGCAGCATGATATACCTAGCGGTCTATAAAGGGGATGAGACGAGCGATACAGTGTCGTAATACGTTGTTCTAGCGTTTCCATCGACAGAATCATAGAACAATGGCCAATGTGACCAGAAGAAGAAACGCAATCAGCCATAGCCATAATAGGGATGGATATCCGATATTTTCGGATATCCATCTTTGTTTTCTAAGAAATTTTGCAAGCGGATATATTTTCTTGTACGCCACGTAGATTGCGCCAACCAGCAGCGCAAAGCGGACTAACTCTTCGGCAACATCCATTACAGCATGATATACCTGCGGTCAATTGAGGAAGGCCCCGGCTCTATGTCAACAATGTCCTTTGTCAGTCTCATCCCTTTGGTGCCTTCGTAGATATACCACCTACCGAGCTTGCTCGAATTGACCCGCCATTTCCCCTTGCCTACATATGACGCAGACATCCTTTGACCAGACAATGTTTGTCTATGTACTAAAGGGTTTGGTTAACATCACAGCTTCTTAGGAAGCGATACCGAGTCAAGATGCCGATTGATGATGGGTTACCAAATTACTAGCGAGTCCAGGAATAACTGATGAATGTCGTTGTCTGTGACTGGTCGAGGTGAGATCCGTAGAACTCGCTGTTGGGGCATTGTACCGGTCGTCAACTGGGATACGTCGTTCCGTTCGTACCCAACAGCGCTAAGGCCGTTCGGTAATCCAAGGGCCTGTATCAACTCGATGAGAAGCCCTGACAGGACTTCACCAGCATCATCGTTCATTGCTTCGGTAATGTCAGGTCCCATGACCTCAGCTACCTTAAGGTGTCGTTGCGGGTTCGTCGGCGCTGTGAAACGGAAGACCGCAGGTGCATTCAGAATAACGGACATGCCGTGAGGCACAAGGGGATGGTTCACGGGGTATCCGTCAGCTACAAAATTTTTCACCATGCCTGAGACCGCGTACGACATACCGTGGGGGACGTGGCAACCGGCGTTGCCGAATCCGACACCGGCATAGGTTGCTGCCAGGAGCATCTGACCTTTTGCCTCGTGGTCTGTTGAACCCTGAGCTGCCCTGACGATGTACTTAGCTCCAATTCCGGCTGCTTTCAGAGCCCAAATATCGCTAATAGAATTAGAGCCCTGGTACGAGGGTCTGGCTCCAGGATGTTCCGGCGCGACTCTCTTGTTGAACGGCAATGCGGTGAACGACTCAAGTGCGTGGGAGAGGACATCGAATCCACTGCAAGCCACGACCACCCCAGGTAAGGTGCGTGTGTTTTCAGGGTCGATTAGCCCCATGTCAGGACGTAACGCGCGGTGAGCGATGTCGGTTTTTGCCTTCATCTCTAGAACATCGAAGATCGCGACACCTGTTGTTTCACTACCGGTTCCTGTGGTGGTTGGGATGGCGATCAGGGCTTCAGGGGACCGGGCACTAGTCGACCTTCCCCGATGGGCTCATTGACGTACGTCAAGAAATCGGCAGGATATGTAGCGTACAGATTTGCTGTTTTTGCAGTATCTATACTGGAGCCGCCGCCGACGGCTACGTAGCCATCAAAATTGCCCTCAGTGGCAAAGGCGATGGGATGTTTCATTGAGATGCCCGTTGGTTCCACGCTTACCTGATCGAATAGGACAGCGTCTATCCCTTTCGCGCGGAGCGACTCCATAACTGTTGCTACGGGTTCGCTGTCTGTGAGTTTTGGGTCAGTTATAACCATGACGCGCTTGACACCCATGCGGGCAATCTCATAACCTACTTCCCTAGTCACCCCCGGCCCATACTTGATGCTGGAAGTATCTATGGTGAAAGTTGTCTCAGATGGTGTTGTCATTGTTACCTCACGTGGTCTGTTTCTTTAGGCCAAACCCATCTATATAGGGGGGCGTGCGAACGAACAAACGTCCCTCTATATACTTAGCCATAAATTCGGTTACTTCTGGCGCCCGCGCAACGCCGGCACCTCAATTTCTTAAACACTGTGTCGTGGATATCTTTGTTTTCTTGTAAATAATCCATGATGATGCGCATGACCTTACCTTCGCTTGCTATGTTATAAACATCTTTCATCGTACCTATGAAAGCCACTTGGTCAGGATTCAGTTCTATCTCGATAGTCTGTTTTTCACCTGCCATGAATAACCCTCCTGTTTTTGTAAATAATGGCTACTTTAGTCGAAGTTATGCTTAATATGCCTTTTGGGTTCGTACTGTGGAACAGTGTAATGATGGAACCAGTCTCAATGTATCCATTATCGAGTCAGACCTGATATTTCCTTGGCCAGCTCGGTAGCAATGCCAGGAAAAAGGCTAGCAAGGTTTTCCGTCTCATTAGGATCCTTAATAATGTCAAACAGTAAATCTTCATCAGATTCCCTATTCCGGATGAGTTTCCACTGCTGATCAAATACTGCGAACGATTTCCCAAATCCAATAACCAGTTTGCTGGGAGGGGTGATTATTGAGTGAGTTAGATTGCTCCAATAGTCGGTTCCATCAAGTGGTTTGAGATTGTTCGGAGTAATTCCAGTCGCGCTGAGAATTGTTGAGTACAAATCCATCACTGAAAGGAATTGATCACTTTTCACTCCTGGGTTAATCGTATTAGGCCAATATAAAGCCCCCGTAGTGCGTATTCCCCCCTCAAATACCTCGGCTTTCCCTCCACGTAATGGGTTAT
>CAVOCU010000063.1:0-9886 GCA_963694315.1 Dehalococcoidia bacterium
CGTCTGCCTCGATTTTTGAGACGAATCCCCAATCAGCAGGCGGAAACGAGTCATCGGGCTCAATCACGTCAACGGATGCTCCACATGCAGTTGGGCCTTGAGCGCTGCCGTTCCACCAGCCGAACTTCGCCATAAACGCTGCTCGCACTTCTGCGCTGTAGTAATCGTACGGACATACAGCGTGAAGTAGGCTGCTCAACTCTCCTGTCTTCTCATACCGCTCTTGATTGGCAAAGGGCTCTGCCAGTGTTGATACGTGGTCAAACCAGTACTTGACGTCGCAGGACGCCTGAAGCCGGATGTCGAACTGCGATGCCACGTAGGGATCCGAATTCCGGGGCTGCATGGTTGCCAGGTAGTGGGTGATTTCAACCGCTACAGCATTCGTTGGCGCGTAGACCGGAACCGCCACGGCCACGTTATTGGAGTCACTAGGCATCGTGTGGTACTGGCGATTCTTCAGCCAGCTGCTGTTGGTCACAATGATGGGGTTGATCATCGCAACCTGGTCCATGTCCGTGTAGAAGTGGGTGTAGGTCAGGTCCGGGTTCTCCAGTCACCCTGCGTTTGGTTGCAGGGGTTCCGGTGACCCTATTACCTCGACCTAGGCGATGCGTGTCGAGGTCGAGGTTGGCCTCTGAAACGGCGTAGTCCCGCCTGCTACAGGCACAGATGTTGTGGCCGTAGGCTGTACAGGTGCCGCGGCCCCGCTGGTCGCAGCCACAGATGAATCATCTGCTGTTCCCGGAATTGGGGGAATGGGCACCTCGCTTGCACACGCAGCTAATGCTGCCATTGCTGCCAAAACGAGGAATAATTTCGCTCTTCCCATATACCCATTGTAGTGGACGGTGCAAGACTTCCCCTCTTCCTGCTCCGTGTGGGGTGTCTGCCTGAAATACTCACTAAACGCCACGCCTTCATCGCCCTAGCTGCGCCTACCGTGCTATTCTGTGCAACGACTTGGCGTCGTTCGGAAAAAAGCGCACTCATCCCGAGCATATCGAAGGAATCATTAAAGGGTGGGCAGTGTGAATCAAAAAAACGAATGACAAAATACGATAGTTATGGCAACTATGAAAGCTAAAATTTGATTCGTTTCCTCAAATTTGATTTGTTTTCTCTTCGACAAGGAAAGGACGCAAGAGTGCCTGTTCCCACCACGATAGCCCCTCAGGTTACTGAACAGCTTCCTTCGCCTATGCAGACTTTCTTGCGCTCTGCCGGAGAATATGCTGCCAGTAATGGCTTCAGGCTCTTCCTTGTCGGAGGCATGGTGCGTGACTTGCTTTTAGCTCGCCCCACGCTAGACCCAGACCTGCTTGTGCAGGCAGCTACCCCTACGATGAACGATGCTCCTGACCATGCTGATGCCCTGGCAACGGCTCTTGGTGGGCAGGTGGTATCGCGCTCGCAGTTTGGCACCGTCAAGCTTCAGATCAGTGGGTTCCAGGCGGATTTGGTCACTGCTCGGCAGGAGACCTATGCCTTCCCTGGCACGTTGCCGGATGTCCACCCCGCTACCATAGAGGATGACATGGCGCGACGTGACTTTACGGTCAACACCCTGGCCGCGGATTTATCTCCTAACAACTTTGGTTCACTGCTTGACCTCCACGGCGGTGGCGCCGACTTACATCAGCGCGTGTTGCGCGTGCTCCATGACCGCAGCTTCCAGGATGACCCCACACGGTTGCTTCGCGCTGTCCGCTATGAGACTCGTCTTGGTCTGCGGATGTCTTCAGAGACAGAAGCAGCAGCTCGCCGTGATGTCGAATATTTAAAGTCTGTTAGCGGCGACCGAATCAGGCATGAATTCGATAGAATGTTCGATGAGCCTCAGCCAGAGCTTGGGCTTGCCAGGGCAGACGATATCGTGTTGTTTCAGACCCTGGTTCCGTCCCTGGAATGGACTCCTGAATTGACCAGAGCCGCCCAGGCCCTCCGTGAATCAGGTTATGAAACCACGCCCTTAATCTTCCTTGCATTGCTCTCCTTGCCACTGTCGCAGAGCAATGCTGAAACGCTTGTAAGTAGGCTTAATGTTCCGGCTTCCTGGGCCAAGGTGATTAGGGATACCTACACGCTGCGGGTGAGGTTGCCATCATTGTCCGGGACTAACATTCTGCCAAGTGCGGTGTATGCAAGGTTGTCAGGGTTGGCGCCGGAATCAATACTCGCGTGGAGCGCCCTTGCGCCTAATCAGGCTACCAGACGGCTCCTGCTCAGCTTCCAGATGAAATGGCAATCAGTGGAACCCTATTTGACTGGCGATGACCTGCTCGCCTTGGGTGTGCCCCAAGGGCCATTGATTGGCAAGTTACTACAGGACCTGTTGAATGGCCGACTCGATGACATCATAGTCAGCCGTGACGCGGAAGAAGAGTTCGTTCGGAGTCGCATCTCCACTTGAGGAGATGCGCTAAAGATGGTCGTTTGAGGAAGGGCACGATAGGTGCCCGTTGGTATTCCAACCTCTGAGAAACGAGGAACCCAATGGCAAAAAAATACAACTCTATTGGTGGAAGAAGTGATCCACCTGTCGAAAAATGAGAGAGTTTCTCTCACAAGCAGGAGTGACAACGATAGACTGCGATTTCTTTGCAGAGCCTTTCACAGAGGAAAGCCTGCGCACCCTGCTGGGCGGTACTCTGGCCAGAGACGCCTTTGCTGCGCAGAGCCCTACCGTGAAGAAACTGGGCTTGGACCTCGATACCCTCAGTGATGATGAGTTGTTGAGGTTGATGGTTGAAGAACCTCGCCTCATCCGACGACCTATCGTCGTGATTAATGGACAGCTCATCCCAGGCGCAACAGAGAAGTCCTTAGCAGGCTTGCTAGGTTAAGTCATCCCCATCGGTACACGTAGGAACGTGAATCCCGGGCTTAGATCTGACTAGTCCTTGACCTGGCGACGGCGGAAGAACAGGTACTGCTGAGCGTACCCTGCGTTTGAGCCAAAAGTCTGGAGTGCCCACGCTAGAAGCTTATCGTAGGGCAGCTCCTCCCCATCCAAGTACCATTCCTCGAAGGCCCGCCGTACCCATCGGTCTATGGGCACCGCCTCCAACTTGTCCAAAGCAAAGAGCAGGACGCAATCAGCAACCTTGGCACCTACCCCTGGTAATGCCATCAGTTCAGCCTTCGCCTCGTCATAAGAAACCTCGCGTAGTGCGTCGAGATCAAGACCGCCAGAAGCCACTATTTCAGCCGTCTTTACCAGGTACTTGGCTCTATATCCAAGGGCCAGCTTCCGAAGTGTGTCTTCGCCTGCGGATGCCAGCGCTTCACGCGATGGGAAACCCTGTCGTTGGATGTCTCCCATCGAGTAGGTCTCTCCCAGGGTGTTTGCCATGGACTCCTGCATTGATGCGATGCGCGGGATGTTGGAGTTTTGAGAGCAGATGAAAGCGACGAGGCACTCCCAGGGATCCTGTCGGAGAATGCGCAGTCCCCAGTTCAGATGAATGGCCTCGGATAGACGCTCATCTTTGCAGAGTTGGTCGTAAATGGCAGAGAGGTCATCGTCCAAGCGGAAGTACCGGTGTACGGCATCGCTAATGCCTGCGGATGCCTCAACGTTGCATTCAACGGCCAGCACGTTATCCAGCCGTTCCAGCGTCACCAGTTCCCCGGCAATGAAGCCACTCCAAACACCCTTCACCTCATGCCAACGAAACGCCTGTCCGCTTGTAAGGGTGAGAGCAAGGTTAAGAGGTTGGTCTATGGGAAGTTCTACTCTGACGGTGTTAGTTGGTGTGTTCATAATGTGCTCTGAAGTATAAGCCAACGACGCCTTCATTGCGGGAATAACGGTGTAAGCCTCTATACGCTTAGACGCAGATGCTGGGGTTGCGATGCAGGTGTTGCTAGTCAGTCGGCGGCGCGGCCAACCAACCAGTGACCAGCCCAGGGAGTTCGTTGAGTTGCGGTCGCTCAACGGCGCAGTCTGGCAGCGATTTGAGGAACAAAGAGCCGTAGGAACGAGCTGTGAGCCTGCGATCCAGGACTGCTACAACACCACGGTCGGTGCCCGTGCGGATAAGTCGACCAAACCCCTGTCGGAACCTGAGGACGGCTTGCGGTACGGCGTAGTCTCGGAAAGGGTCTTCGTAGCCCTCAGATCGTGCTGCAAAAACCGGGTCTGTTGGCACATCAAAGGGGAGTCGCGCCAGAACCAGAACGGTCAGGGCATCGCCCGCTAGGTCTACCCCTTCCCAGAAGCTGGAAGTGCCAAGCAGCAGTGAGCGAGGGTTGGACAGGAAATCGTCCATCAGCGCTCTGGGCGCGCCATCAACCCCTTGGGCCAGCACTCGGATGTCATCGGCCTCCAAAGCGGCTCGAGCAACTTCTGCGGCGGCACGAAGGGCAGCATGGGAGGTGAAAAGGGCCAGCGTATGCCCATCGGCGGCTCGGGCAAGTTCCGCCACGGTCTTGGCTATTGTAGCGGCGTAGCCAGTGCTGTTGGGCTCCGGCATATCTTGCGGAATGCAGATGAGCGCCGCCCTCGGGTAGTTAAAGGGAGAGCCCAGAAGCAGTTCTTCTATCTCTTCTACTCCCAAGCGTTCCCGCAGCGGAGCAAAGCTCCCAGCAACAGCCAAAGTAGCGCTGGTCAACACAACACTCTTCTTTGTATCAAAGAGTTTCTGCTTTAGGATTTCTCCAACGTGGAGGGGCGCGGTACAAAGGATGTGGTTGCTTTGCTGATTGCCTTCAACCCAATAAATGTTGGATGCGTCTGGCCGGAGCATGAAGCCGTCTGCCTGCCCTCGGTTTTCTTCCAACGCCTCTTCCTGGGCGGATAGATCGGAACGAAGACCGTCGTAGTTCAGCAGGTCGAGTTTTTCTAGGCCGTCGAGCGAACTACGAAGGCCAGAGATAGCGCGGACCACGTCAGCGAGTGCCGCGCTGGGGTTTTCCCAGACGACTTCTAACTCAGACCAATCAGGCTGTGTCCTGACTGCGGAGGTGACTCGCATCTGGTTCTGCTGGCCTCCGTTACCCCCGTCCCGGTTCCGTATAAACCGGTTCAACGCTGCAAACATCTCGTCAAGACGTTGACGCGCCCTGGTCACAGCTTCTGTTAGGTGTGTAGATGCCTGTTCCGTGGCTTGTCTGCGTGATTCCCCTGCTTTGGACGTCCTGTAGGCGTTCACCGCCTCTGTTGCCAGTCCTCGTGGGCCTGAGAGGGCGTCAAGGTGCTCCGTGAACTGGGCGTAAGCAACTTTGGATCCCAGTTGATTGGTAGCCTCTGATTCCAGGTGCTGCGCCTCATCGACAATGAGGTAGTCGTAGTCCGGGATCAGCCCGCCGCCTCGGGCAAGGTCTGAGAGCAGTAACGAGTGGTTTACAACAATCACGTCAGCGGCATCAGCTCGCTCCCTGGAGGAACGGAGGAAACATGCTCCCTCTGAAAGCGGGCACTCTCGGCTACCCTGGGCGGAGAGTTTTTCCCACACCCCGTTGTCCTGCCTGCTCATCCGTAAGTCGGCCCTGTCGCCGGAATCAGTCTCTTGAAGCCAGCACGTCAGCTTCCCCATAAAGCGGGCCTCGTCAACGCTGAGGTCTGCCGATGAGCGCAGGTGGGACCACCGCCGGAGACAGAGGTAATTCGCCCGCCCTTTTAGCGAGGTGAACCGCAGGTCTGCTGCGTTTGCTACGTCAGCTTCTGCAAGCGTGTCCGCCACGGAGGGAAGGTCTTTGCGGATGAGTTGCTCTTGGAGGCTGATGGTGTTGGTTGAAACCACCACTCTTGTCTTGTTACGTAGCGCAAAGTCAGCGGCAGGCAGCAGGTATGCCATGCTCTTGCCAACCCCTGTGCCTGCTTCAACAACCAGGTGTTCTTCGTTTGCAAATGCTTGGGCAACTGCCACAAGCATCCTTTCCTGTTCGGCCCGGTGCTCAAAACCTGGTATGACGCGCTCTAATGCGCCGCCTGCGCCGACGAGGGCGCTAGCCACTTCCTCTGGCGATGCAGCAGCTTCGCTAGAAGCTTCACGTGGCCTCGCGGATGATTTTGATCTCACTGGATGGATCCGTCGTTCAACCGTGGTGAGGTCTACGCCCCCCATGGCCATTGCTGACTGCTTTCCCTGCGCATCCTGTTCCTTTGTGATGGCGCGCAGGAGATGTCGGAGTGGCCAGTTGGCCACGGTTGCAAGTCGGTCGAGTTCTGCGATGACACCCGGGTCCATATCGAGGGCTCGATGGATGAGGCTGTCCAGAACCAGGTGTGTAGCCTGCGCATCCCCCAGAGCCCGGTGTGCCCCCCATTCAGGTACGCCAAGAGCCTTGGCAAGAATGCCAAGGGTGTAATTCCCATTCGGGAGCAACATGGCAGCTAGCTCACGGGTATCGAAAACGGGGCTTGTGAACCGAACCCCTGCCTTTGAGAGGAAGTTGATATCAAACCAAACGTTATGTCCAACGACAGGTGATTCACCAACAAAATTGGTGAACAGGGGCGCCACAGTGGAGAAGGGTGGAGCCTCCTTCACTTCCTGCGGATTGATACCCGTCAGTCTCTGGATGAAGGGGGTAAGCGTGCGTTTGGTGTTTACCAAGCTGGAAAAAGTATCCAGCACTTCAGAGCCTCGGAATTTGACGGCACCTACCTCGATAATCTGATCCTGGTCAGAATCAAGGCCTGTGGTTTCAAGATCAAGCGCCACGAAAACGCTCTGTAGTGAGGTGGACTCCATGGCGGCGAAGAGCGTCACAGTAAGCTCTGAGGGCTCGTCAAAGGGACGATGATGCGTTTAGGTTGTGAGGCTGAAATGTGCTTTCTATCCACTGTAAAAATAGTCTAGCTATACGGAATAATGCAGTCAACAGGATTTGGAGTGGATACTTGCGGAGTTAATGAGAGGGTGCGCTTGCCCTGATGCGCTATGTAGGTTCAGAAGTAGGGGTAGGTCTGGTTGCTCTGGGGTGGGCCGCAACATACGTGCGACGGGCGCTGGCCTGGGTGACATGGGTGTATATCTCCGTTGTGGTGGGAGTGGAATGACCAAGGAGTTCCTGCACCACCCGCAAATCCGCGCCCCCGTCCAGCAGGTGTGTTGCGAAGGAGTGCCGCAGCGTATGGGGATGGACTGGGGCTTCAATGCCGGATGCGGCTGCGTAGGCGCGTACCAACTTCTGCACACTTCGTGGGGTCAATCGTCCTCCGCCACGGTTGAGAAACAACGCTCCGCTGTCCCTGCGGGCTTGCAGGTGCGGTCGCCCGTTCCGAAGGTACTCTTCAACAGCGTTGATGGCGTGGATGCCCATCATGACGATGCGTTGCTTGGAGCCCTTTCCAGTCACGCGTGCTTGGTGTTGGGGTAGTTCCAGGTCTGCAACGTCAAGGCCGGTCAACTCACTGACGCGGAGGCCTGCGGCGTACAACACTTCCAGCAGGGCACGGTCTCGAAGTCCGGCAGGCGTTGTTGGTGTCGGAGCGCTCATCAACCCATTTGCCTCTTCCACATCGAGGAAGGTCGGTAGGCGTCGTGCTGCGCGGGCAGTGGAGAGCATGGTGGTTGGGTCGGACGTGATATCGCCTTCATGGGCCAAGAACCCGAAGAGCACCCGCAACGCGCTCAGCTTGCGTGCCACACTCCGCGCCACATAGCCTAACGCGACTTTGCGTGGTGAAGGGGCATTTCCGCGCCCGCCGGTCATTGGCCGAGCGTCTGTCATTAGCCAATGGAGGTACGTTCTTAAGAACGTACGGTCAATATTCCCAAGCTCCTGAGTTTGATGGTCATCCAAGAAATGCCAGAACGGAAGCAAGTCCGTCATGTAATTGCGAACCGTGTAAGGAGTCAATCCTCGCTGCGCTTGGAGGTGCACCCTCAAGCGATTGAACAGCGGTTGTGCCCAGTGCCCGTCACCGGGATCGCCAGGAAGACCTGATGACCCCGATGGAACGTGATTCACCACGCTATGCCTCCACCGGCTCCTGTTCCTGTTCTTGCTCCTGACCAGTTTGTTCTGATGCGCCCATAGGTTCAGAGTAAGCGCACTTGGTGCACTTTGCCGTGTTTCTGCCACGTTGAACCATCATTCCTGAGCATTCTGGACAAGGGTCAGGTAGAGGCTTCTGGTTGACTGCAAAATTGCATGTGGGGTAATTGGAGCAGCCGTAGAACGTCGAACGGCGCTTCCCCTTCTTGGCTTTCCGCTCCATGAGGTCCCCACCGCAGTCCGGGCATGAAACGCCCGTCTTCACCTGTGTGGATTTCGCATTTCGGCATTCGGGGAACGCGCTGCAGGATAGGAAGGTAGAACCCCATCGGTTCTTCTTCAAGTTCATGGGCTTCCCACAGAGATCGCAAATCTCACCCGTTGGGATGTCCATCCTGGGAACCTTTTCAGCTGCCTCTTGAATGCTGGCGGAGAAGGGGCCGTAGAACGTGCTGAGCATCTCGCGCCAGCTGCGTTCCCCTTGGGCTACCTCGTCAAGCTCTTCTTCTAGCTTGGCCGTGAAGTTCAAATCTGATATTTGGGTGAAATAGTTGCTGAGCAAGTCGCTCACAACCGTCCCAAGCAACGATGGAGTCAGTCGTCCACGGTCGGCCTGGACGTAGCCCCTGTCCTGAATGGTGGAGACAATGGCAGCGTATGTGCTTGGCCTTCCAATTCCCTTGTCCTCCAAAGACCTGACCAGAGACGCCTCTGAGTACCGAGGTGGCGGCTCTGTGAAGTGCTGCTTGGATTCCAGTCCAAGGTTTTGCAACGGGTCTCCTGCGGCAACGGAGGGGAGGAGCTTCGCAGCCTCGTCTTCGTCCCCATCGTCTTGCCCTTCAAGATACAGCGCACGGAAACCAGGGAACTTAAGGACAGACCCCGTGGCACGGAAGAGATACGCCTGTTTGGACTTGGCGCTGATTGCGTGGATGTCTATGGTGGTTCTGTCCACCTTGGCGTCTTCCATTTGCGAGGCCACGAATCGCTTCCAGATAAGGTCGTAGAGCCTATGTTGCTCTGAGTTCAGGAAGGTGCGTAGTCGATCCGGCGTACGCAAAGCCGATGAAGGCCGAATGGCTTCATGGGCCTCCTGTGCGCCTTTTACTTTTTTCGCGTAAGACCGAATTTGTGCAGGGACGTAGTCTGCCCCAAAAGCCTTCTTAATATGTTCTCGCGCTTCTTCTATTGCCGAAGCCGCAACGTTTGTTGAGTCTGTTCTCATGTAGGTAATCAGGCCAACAGATCCTTGGTCACCCAGGGTCACACCCTCATAGAGTTGCTGGGCAACGGACATTGTTTTCCGTGCTCCGAAACGCAGCTTCCGCCAGGCTTCCTGTTGAAGCGTGCTGGTGATAAACGGCGCAGATGGCCGCTGTTTCACACCTCGCACCTGGACTTTCTCAACCGCGAACGTGGCACCTTCAATGTCACTATTAAGCAGCTTGGCCGCGTCTTCGTCAGGGATGACGAGCGCCTGTTTCTCACCTACCCGTGAATGGAGATGGGAGGTGAAGGCATTGCTGACCTTCTTGGCGTCTGATGTGCCCTCTTTCTGGAGTTGGGCGTCAATTGACCAGTGCTCTACGGGGATGAATGCTTCAACCTCTCGCTCTCTGTCAACAACAATACGCAGCGCCGCTGATTGCACCCGCCCTGCGGAAAGTCCCCACCAGCGAAGCTTTTTACTCACCAATGGGCTTAATTCATACCCTACCAATCGGTCTAGGACGCGGCGGGCCTGTTGAGCGTCCACCAAATCCATATCAAGGGCGCGCGGGTGCTCAAACGCCTCTTTTACAGCCGACTCTGTAATTTCGTGGAAGACCACTCGTTGAACGAGTTTGGGGTCTACCCCTGCGGCTTCAATGAGGTGCCAGGAAATGGCTTCCCCTTCACGGTCAGGGTCTGTGGCCAAGTAGATAGCAGTCGCATC
>CAVOCU010000064.1:0-9396 GCA_963694315.1 Dehalococcoidia bacterium
AAAAACGCCCCCGCTAGGGGGCGTTTTTTCGTTACGTAGCGTGTAGGACTAAATGACCAGTGCGTCGAATATCTCGTCCGCAGTTCGTGCTTTGGCCTTTGACGTGGTGGCCGCAACCCGCTCATCCAGAGGGAGGGAGTTGGGCTCCTTGTAGACTAGGCCTAACGGAATCCCCTCGGCTTGAACCAGCGCCATAGCGGCAGCATGGTCAGAAGAATCATGGCTTGCCGGGATGTCGTACACAACGGGAGGGATATTGTTCTTAGGATCACCCTTCAAAATCTCATATGTGTTGTTGTACGTAGTGCAGGGCGAGTTGACATGGACGATGGCAAAACCGGGGTGCTCCATACCCTGGAGTATCAGTTCTGCCATTTCCTTCACCTTGGATGAGAAGCTGGAAGCCACAAAGGACACCCCAAGGGTCATGAACAAGTTGAGCGGGTGAACGGGAGTTTCTACCTTCCCGAAGGGCGTTGACGATGTTATTGCGCCTTGCAGCGATGTGGGAGAGCTTTGCCCTTTAGTGAGGCCATAGACGCCGTTGTCCATGACAACCACGCAAACGTTGAGGTTCCGGGCAGCCTGTGGGGCTATGTGTTCTCCACCAATGCTGAGGAAGTCGCCGTCGCCAGCTACCACCAGGACGTTCAAGTCCGGGTTTCCCATCTTTACCCCCATTGCCAGGGGCAGAGATCGTCCATGAATGCCGTGGAATCCGTAGGGCTGTGGGCCCTCAAGCAGATGAACGGTGTTACCTGAGCAACCGATACCGGCAACAACTACATTGCGCTCAACGGGTATCTCACTCTTGACCATCCATTGCTGCATGGCCATTTCTATGGCTCTGCGCACACCGAAGTCTCCGCAGCCGGGGCACCACTTAAAATCGTACTCTGGGTTCTTTTTACTCATGCCTTCACCATCCCTTTGGTTATGGCACCTAGGCGCTCTTCTAACCGTTGCGCAAGATCGCTCACGTTGAAGGGGAGCCCGGTGTACTGCGTTATAGACTCAGCTTTAATCCCCAGGGAACGGAGATAACCGGAGAACTGCCCCTGGAAGTTGAGCTCAGGAACAAGAACGAGATCCTTTTGAAGGAGTTCCTCTAGGAGCTTGGCCGGCAGGGGGTGGAGGAACATGGTGTAGTACCAGGCAACCTTTTGATTATGCTCAACCAAAATGTCATAGGCTTCATCTGTTGGGCCTTTGGATCCTCCCCAGGGCATTACTGCTATTGATGCGTCTGTATTGCGGCTCTCAAATTCGCCGTCTTCCAAGAGTTTCAACTTGGAGAATCGACGCTCCATCATGTGAACGTGACGCTCTGGAAGATGGGTGGTATCGCCGTAAGGGTCATGTTCGCTGGCGTTAGCAATGTAAGAACCCGGGCTGCCTGGTAGTGGCATGGGGGAAATCCCCTTTGCTTCGTAGCGCAGGTACCCTTCTTCACCTTTATAGACATCCCGGTTTTCAATTTTGAGCTTATTTGTGTCCGGGCGGGGAATGTTCTGCGCCCGCTCGGCCAGCATCATCTCGCTGAGTAGGATGACGGGGCCCTGGTACCGTTCTGCCCAGTTAACGGCGGCTACGGCAGCGTAGAAGCATTCTTCTACGGTACCAGCTGCTATGACGGGCAGTGCCGAATCACCGTGGGCCGGGTGCAATGCAACTTGAAAATCAGATTGTTCAGTCTTGGTGGGCAGTCCTGTGGCGGGGCCACCGCGTTGGACGTTTACCACCACAAAGGGGACTTCCGTCATCCATGCCATGCCAATGGCTTCACTCATGAGTGAAAGGCCTGGGCCGGAGGTGGCGGTCATAGTTTTTTTGCCAGCGTAGCTTCCGCCAATGATGGCGTTAATAGCTTCAATCTCAGAGCTGGCTTGATAGGCGAATTGATCCTTTCCCACCAAGCTGCGCTCCATTGCAATCAGAATGGGCGTTGCTGGCGAGATGGGATAGCCTACGTAGAAGTTGATGCCAGCAGCAAGAGCGCCGGCAGAGAGAGCCTCGTTACCCTTGATGAGTATCTGTGGATAGTCTGGCTTCTGCGGTTCTGCCATCTCAGCCAAGCTGAAACCACTGGCAGCGGCCTGGGTACGGCCCAGGTTCATTGCTTCAATGTTAGATCGGATAATCTCGTCGTCACCGGTACGACCCCGACTGAACCGCGTTGTAACGAAAGCGTCCAGATACTCTTGGGGCATGTTCACCAGATGGGCGAAAGCCCCGATAACAACCATGTTCTCAGCCCGAGCGTTTCCGGTGGATTTGGCGAGTTCTTCAAAGGGCATGCCGAAACTTTTGCCGTCTGATTCAAGCTCAAAATCACCAGAGTTGTAGATGATGACGCCATCATCCCTGACTTCGCCTTTGTGGTTGTCGTAGGCTTCTCTGTTGAAGCACACCAGGACGTCTATGGCATCGCCAGAGCTTCTTACGGGAGTAGTGGATATCCGAGTTTGGGTCCAGGTAGGGCCACCAAGAATC
Source organism: Dehalococcoidia bacterium (assembly GCA_963694315.1). Lineage (GTDB taxonomy): Bacteria > Chloroflexota > Dehalococcoidia > Lucifugimonadales > UBA1127 > UBA1127. The sequence goes on from CAVOCU010000064.1 coordinate 2,494, forward strand.
TGAGAGGGAAATGTTGAGAAGGTCTGAACGTGAAAGCCCGCCATAGAAGCTGCTTGTGCCAACCCATCTGCGGAGGTGACCATGCCTTGGCCGCCTTCACCTGCAAATCGGATGATGAAATCTTCCCGCTTCAATTGGACCTCCCGCTCAACGTTGAGTCTTCTCTATGGAACGATGCTTTTCGTAATGCTGTTGCCATGTCTTTGCTGTGTCTGAATGGATATTCCGGGTGCACAAATATCCCCAGCAAGTCACTGAAAATTCCGCCCTTCAACGTACCATCGAAGAGAGGGAATTGTCAATAGAAAATCGTATGTGCGTAGCTTCACAAACTTCCTATAATTACGAATTCCGTACAATAAACCTTGTACGGTTGCGGAGTCATGTTAGCTTGAGGTTAAATCGATGAATTTTGGGTACGCAGTGTGATGGCGCGGATTTTTGCGCTTTGGCAATGGGCGCAATGTCTCCATTGCATGTCGGCTTGGACCTCTTGTATAGATCAGTTCCGACGCCAGACGGCTCCCGCTATGGAAACAAGGGAACCGCCATCAATATCGGCGGGGCATTGGGCGTAATCCGTCACGGTGCCGGACACGTTACTGCCAAGCAACTGCATAGCCAGGTAGATGGGGGTTAGGCCGCATACGCGCCGTTGGTCCCCTTCTGATTGCAACCCTTGGAAGAACGCTGGCGCATCACCATGGCGGATGGCGTCCAGCGAAGTAGCGTCTTCCGCTTTCAATCGAGCACGATCCTGCACGCCAAGGGGGGTTGTATCACCAAAGGCTGGGCCAACATGGGCTAGGTCTCCGGATGCTATGACCAATGTGCGCCTACGCTCCATAGTAAAGCGAAGAGTTTCCAGCATCATGCCAAAGGAACGGTGGGTTTCTGGCGAAGCCTCGTTGCGGATGAAGGCCTCCATATGTCCGCATAGTATCGGCACCACTGGCGGTAACTTGTTTTCTGGGATGGGCAAACCTGCTCCTCGCTGCATTGCATAGTGGAGCCAGACCAGCGCCAACTCTATGGAGTGTTCCCGGGCATGGTGCAACTCTTCTTCCAACGCCGCACCTGCACCCTGCCCACGTATGAGTGCTTCTACTACTTCCATGTCTGTGGGGAGTGTTCCCCAGGGCGTAGCGTAGTGCTGACGGGTCAACGTGATCTTGCCTGGTCCGCCTGAGTGGTCTGTTCCTAGTACCACGATCAGGTCGTAGTCACTCAGCGAGGGGGTTGTTTGCTGCCACACCCCGGCGTATACCTGATGGCCCCGGGCATAATCAATATGAGGTGTCAGGATTCCGACGATTTCTCCCGGGCGGGATGCCGATACAGTCGACATGTCGTAGGGAGGTGCTTGAGCGCAGAATTGGTCCAGGGTGCGCCGCAGGTCAGCGGGGTCAGCGGGATAAACCGCCCCTGCCAGCGTTGGCCGCCGGTATGGCGCTTGACGATAGGATACTAATGCACGCTGGCAGGCTTCTTGAAAGCGGGGGCCTTCCAGTAGCAGGTTCTCATCCAGTTCTTGGAGAAGGGCTTCCATCTCCGAGAGAAGGACATGAAGGCCATATCGCGCTCCCAGGTCAGTGATGAGTGCTTGTAGGTCTCGTGTGCCGTCGCACAGCGCTAGGACCGATGCCTGGCGATGGGTTATCAGCATCGCTTGGTCGGTCAACCGGAGGGGATCATTGAGGGAAAGAAGTTGCTGCCCTCCCTGGTCCACCCTTCGGATGTCCAGAGGGCGTAGCTTAGGGTGATGGAGAGGATCATCTGCCATGAAGTGCCCTGCCGTCATATGATTTTGTCTAACCTACGGAGGGCATCATAGACAGGTAACGGGTCACACGCAATCAGGGGGCTATGCTATGATGCACCGGCAATCGGCATTGTTGGAGGGTAGTGTGGCTGACCCAAAGAACCAGCTAGGAAGAGTCTTAAAGGTCAACGCAGACGCTGTAGGGGAACCCGGCAATCGCAGGTTCCGACTGTTGGTGGAGGCTGAGTACGGCGACGCCTGTTTATGGATGGAGAAGCAGCAACTCTTTCAGTTGGCTACAGCCATTCAACGGTTGATTTCAACTTCTAATGCCACCCCCACGGACGAGCCTGTGGCCATGCCGGAGCGTTCTGGTGACCAGTCCTTTGAATTCCAAGTGGGCCAGCTCATGGTCAATGAGGAGTCTAGAGGTTCTATCCTTCAGCTTCAAGCCAAGGACCAGGAAGAGGGCGATATCGGTGCTCCCACCCTTGGGACGTTGATTGACCTTGATCAACTCAAGGCGTTATCAGTGGAAGCCCTGAGAGTCTGTTCTTCCGGACGCCCAAGATGCCCACTCTGCGGGGTGCCTATGGGGCCAGAGGGCCATCAGTGTGTCCGAACTAACGGTTACCACAAAGACCTGGTAGATGATCTACCAGGTCTTTAGTAGTCCTTGGTTTCTGGCTAGGACCGCGTCGTTAGCTCCAGGAGGCTTCTTGGTTCCTGGGCGTCCAGTTTTCCTGTGGCTCAGCCCTGCGGAGTTGACCTTTCGCACGAGACCTGAGCCAAGTCATAATCAGAATGCCTCCGATAGCTCCTACTGTCGCTCCTAAAGACTGGGAGAAGACGAAGGGGTAGCCAGGTCGCATGCTATCTATGACTGCGGGTACTCCGCCAACAGCTGCGCCGGCCAGTGCGCCAACACCACCCCAGACTACGCGCTCAAACCCCATAGCCAACCGCTCCTGTACTTGCTGTGAGCGAATGGCCCAACTTGTCCAGTCCATGTCTGAACGGCGGGCTTGCTGTGGCTGCTGTTGTGGCTGTGGGCGATATCGAGGTTCCTGCGGAGGCCTGATCGGCTCCGGGATACGGTTATCATAATCCAAGGGCTCATGAATCTGGTCCGATAGTTGTTGGGCCATGACTGATGACGCTGATGGTGCTGAACGAGCACGGGGAAACGTGGGTTCTGGACGAGGCTGAAACATAGTGACCTCCCTATCTACTTTGGCACTCAGGCGCTTCACGGGAATCCCGTGGGCGGCATTCACGACCTCACAGGTCGAACGAGGGATAGTATACAGACATAACGCAAAAAGTCAAATTGTAAGGCAAATGGAATTCGTTATATGAATTTCGTTTGGAATCCAATATCAGTGCAACCTGGTGAAAAAAACCTCAACTTTGGGCAAAATGCCGTGTATCCTATTGACAAAGCTGTGCCGCCTAGCTAATTATCTATGTAGTCGTATCTGAAATGGAGGTAATTCACATCGAAGGTTATTGCTTTAAGTGCAGAGTCAAGAAGGAAATCAAGGACGCACAGCCCGTAACGTTGAAGAACGGTCGTCCAGCCAACCAAGGCGTATGCCCCACGTGCGGCACTAAGATTTTCCGCATCGGCAAGGCTTAACAATCTAGTTCTCGTTCAGGAACGGACGCAATAAGTGCTCTATGCTAATTCGCCATGTTTGCGATTATCGCTTGCGGGTTGGTATGGAGCACTTTGTCTATCACGTCCAGAGAGAGTCCCGCCCCAATTGCCACTTGTCGGGCTAACTCCTCTGTGAGCAAGTCCCCCGGTGCATGCCCGTCAGAGTCAACCACCAGGTTGGCGCCAACGGCTAAGGCTGTGTGGGCTACATGGCCGTTGGTGAGACTATGGCCTGCACGTGCTGTCAGCTCAAGGTAGATTCCAGCCTTCTTGGCCAACTCTGCTTCTGCCTCAGTCAACATCCCTGGATGAACCAGGATATCCACGTCTGGAGACTCTAAAGCTGCTTGATTCGTCCCCAATGCTACCGGCTCCTTGATGGTTTCTCCATGCACAAGGACAATCTTTGCGCCAAGAGACTTGGCTTTCCGTGCGGCCTCGGCAATGCGCTTGGGTGGCACGTGAGTTAGCTCCACGCCGGGGAACGCCATGATACCCATCTCCGCCGAAGCCATTTCGCATTCCTTGACCAGAATGTCGAGCACACGCTCCTGGTCGCCAATCCCTGCGTGGTCTGTGACCGCAATGGCCGTGTAGCCATTGGCCACTGCCCTGCGGATGAGCTCAACGGGAGACAGGACACCATCGCTGAGGAACGTGTGGGTGTGAAAATCGTAGAGCATGAACCCTCCTGGAGTTTCTAATAGGCCTATGGTACTTTCTGCTTTCATGATAGCGCATTAATCGTTGGACCGTGGGGTATACTGGAGCCCATTCCACTAGGGAGGTTACTTATGACCCAGGCATCTGCCGGCTATGCTCGGCCCGAACTCCTTGCCGAAGCCGATTGGCTTGAAGCCCATTTGGATGACCCCAACGTTCGGGTAATCGACTGCGCGACATTCGATCTGTACCAGAAGGCGCACATCCGCAACGCCGTAGGGCTTCGAGTAAACCCAAACATCAAGGACGCTGATGACACTATGCATGTGATGCCGCCGGATCAGTTTGCAAAGCTTATGGGCGATTTGGGCGTTGGCCCCGATACGATGGTTGTCACGTATGACACTGCTGGCGGCGTCCCTGCCTCACGGATGTGGTGGACGTTGAACTACTACGGCCACACCAACGCAAAGGTGTTGAACGGCGGCTGGGAGAAGTGGTTCCATGAGGGTAGGCCGGTTTCCCGAGAGGTACCAAAGGTTTCGGCGGCAGCTTTCAGCCCGGTGGCAAACGAAAGCCTCCTGTGCCCCCTTGATTATGGTAAGGCTCATGTAGAAAACTCCAAGGTGCTCTACATGGACCTGCGCTCTGAGGGAGAATGGACGGGCGAGACCACCAGGGGAAACAAGCGGAGCGGTCACATCCCGGGCGCAGTGCATCTGGAATGGACAAACTTCATGAACTTGGAGCCGAACAGGACGTGGAAGTCTGCGGAAGCGCTACGTGCTTTGCTGGATGCTGCGGGAGTGACGCCTGACAGAGAGGTCATTACGTACTGACAGGGTGGTATCCGTGCGGCGCACGGACTGCTGACCCTGAAGCTGATGGGCTATGATCAGGTACGGAATTACGATGGATCCTTTGCGGAGTGGGGTAATCGCGACGATACTTTAATTGTGCAGGACTAGCTCTGACCTATGCTCCTAGCGGCTATCAATAGGATACTGGGCCCGCGGAGGGACGAACGGCAGGGAGATGGATTGGGCATAGATGATTTTATGGCGAGGAGGCTAGTGGGTACCTTTCAATTGATGCTTTTAGGTAAACCGCTTTGAGCCGCAAGCCTGGCTACTACCTGGCGGTCTTTGGTGACCCTACTTTGCCTGACCATGTGACGGTGGAGGAGGGCCATTTTGGCGTTTCTTCTGGCTGGCCATCATCACTCGCAGAGGGCGACCATGTGCTGCTCTACTGCACCGGCAGCTATGCGCTTTACCCAAAATCGGTACCCGGGATAGGGGTTGTGGAAGAGGTTGATCATGATAACCGCCGGTTCTTCTACGACTATCAGCGGTTGGATAACCGTGTCCCGCTGGACGACCTTCGGCTATCTCTCCACCCCGATGATCGCATTAAGTTGGCTAACATCCGCTTCGATAGCTTCGGGCTGTTTGCAATAGCTGCGAAGTCTTACCAAGCCGTAGTTAACCAGGGACGAGCTAGGTAGCGGCAGTTTTTGGCTACGTGCAGTCTGCGGTTTCTGCATCATCAGTAGGGTCTCCGTTGATGTCGACCCAAGAGACATATCCACTTTCGTCAGCTAGGTATTTACATCTAGTGAATTGGTCTGACATGTACTCTGTGGTCCCGGGCTTACCATCATTCTTCACAAGGTCATGGCTAAAGAGCACCAGCCCAGCCGAGTCAGGTGCAGTGAATCGCAGCCCATTAGACCACGTGGTATCCGGGAACGCTGACATATCGTTTGTAGCTGTGGAAACAGGGGTAATTAGCGCAGGCTGTTATCAATCATGGCAAGTGCTATCGCTGATTGAACACTGGTGAACTCCGTCTTTCGGACATCTAATGGCACAGCGGAAAGGGATCCGATGCTGCCGCTAGATCCACTTTCTTCGCACGCCGCAATGAACAAAAAAGCAACCAAAAGTAACGCGATGAACTTCACGTTGGCCCCCTGTTTCCTGTAATACATATTGCTTGTAACGGGCACTCCTGGCAGCGTGGCAAGGTTTTCTTGCAGACGTCCTTGCCCAGCTTCACTATCAGTGCATGGTACTCGTTGAAGCACAGAACGTCAGCGGGTAGCGCACCCATAAACATGGCGCGATGACTCTCATAATCGTCTTTCGCCGGCGTGATGCCGAGTCGATTCACAATGCGCTGAGTGTACGCGTCATTGACGAAACTCGGCGCGTTTGCTGCGTAGAGAACAATGTCGTCCGCAGTCTCCTTGCCGATACCGTACACAGAAAGCAACTCCGTCCGCAGGGCCTCCCACGGTTGAACCAGCATCGCAGCAAGGTCGCCGCCGTGGTTGTCGTAGACGTGCTGCGCTAGCGCTTTGAGCTTACGTGCCTTCACGTTGAAGTAGCCGGACGAGTGTACCAACACCGCCAGTTCCTCTACCGGCGTTTGGTGGATGCCTTCAAGGGACAGGACCATGGCGGCCTTCAACTGCGCTATTGCCTTTTCTACGTTGGTCCACGCCGTAGATTGTGTGAGGATAGCCCCGACACATACCTCAAAAGGGTTTGTTGCGCCGGGCCACCAGTGTTGAGGGCCGTAGGCGGCCAGCAGCCTGGTGTAGACCTCTGGTATCAAAGCGCTGGCGGTGTTGTCACTCATACCGCATACCAGTGGGCAATTTCTTCTTCTAAGACCGCTAAATCCGGGTACGTTTGCTCCACCCTTTCAATGAATGCCTGCCCTTCGGCTGAGGTTGGGGCCAGGTCTTGGGACAGTACCTGGAAATCGTAGACGGAGCGATTGCTCGGCGGTAGGACGATGTCCACCGGGA
>CAVOCU010000065.1:0-9378 GCA_963694315.1 Dehalococcoidia bacterium
AAGAAGGTCTGCGGCGTGTTGATTGAGGGCCACCTGGCCGTCAGGCCACAAAAAGGAGCCCGTGGCAACAGCTACGTCATCTTGGGCGTTGGGCTGAACGTGAACTACGACCCCACCCCTGTTCTCGACCCACCTTCGGAAGCCACAAGCCTTGCCAGGGAACTTGGACGCCCGGTCGCTCGACTGGACGGGTTGCGAGCTTTCCTGCGCGCTTTCGATGAACTTTACAGAACGTTAGACGCCGGTGATTCGTTGTACCAGGAGTGGCGAAGCTGTTTGGACACTCTTGGCCAGCATGTTCGTGTGCGCTGGGGTGATTCCGATACATCGGGACAAGCCTCGGTGGAAGAGGGGCTGGCCGCAGACGTTGATCGCAACGGTGACCTGGTTCTGTGCAGGGCGGATGGGTCTACGGTGTCGCTCAACGCAGGCGAAGTGACTCTTCGAGTCTCTGCTCCCTGACGGTTACTGGTGGTACTTGGTTGTGTCTGGCGGGTGAGAGATTCTTCATCGCGCCATTCAACAGGCGTAGGGCGAACGGAAAAGAAGGCCTTGGGCAGCAGAAACCGGATGCATCCGGTTTGAGGCTCAGTCCAGCTTGGGCTACACTAGATAGCACGTTAGTTGCCGCACCCCCGTATGCGTGCGGGATGCGAAAGACATGGAGTCGTTATCGGGGGATTAATGGAATCTCAGGGTGCTCAACGTCTATTGGGTATGCGAGACCTCTTTGAAGAGGAGAATCGTCGCAGTCGCCGTGTGCGGGACGGACTTCAATCGTTCCTATCGCTGTACGGCTATCGCACGGTAGATACCCCTGTGGTTGAGCTAACAGACATCTTCTTGCGCAAATCTGGCGGCGAGATGGCCTCGCAAATGTATACGTTCATGGAGCCGGGTGGGCATGAAGTCAGCCTTCGCCCGGAGTTCACATCCCAGGTCATACGCCTGTTTCTCCAAGAAAAGGGAAACCAGCCGAACCCTGTGCGATGGCAGTATGCAGGGCCGGTGTTCCGGTACAGCACAACCGAGACGCGATACGGCAGACAGTACACGCAGGTTGGCGCGGAGCTTATCGGCGCGGCTGGGGCATCGGCGGAAGCCGAAGTCATGGCTATGGCATGCGGCGCGCTGGCATCCCTTGGCCTGGTATCGCAACGACTTATCGTGGGCGATGTTGGGGCAGTCCTGGGTCTGCTGCGCCAGTTCAGGCTGTCAGAGCGAGCTACCTACTTCCTGTTGCACGCGATGGGAGAGCTTCGCGATGGCGAGGACGGCTTAGCATCCGTACGGACACGAGGTCAGGAGCTTGGCTTGTTTGATTCCCCAGAACGTCAGCAAGGGGTGGACGCGCTGTCTCAGCATCTGGCGGCTTCTGAGGCCAGTCAGAACGAGGTTGGCGACGGCTCAATTGGCGTTCGGTCAACACGGGAGATACTGGAACGGTTGGAGCGGAAGCTCCAGGCAGCGGCACCTGATTCGGCTGGATTTGAGAAGGCTCTGGCATTCACGCAAACGTTGACCGGTCTGCGGGGCGCTCCAAACGAGACCCTGAAAGCTGCTCGGACGCTGGCGGGATCACACAAGTTGGATGCTGCCCCCCTGAACACGCTTGAAGCGAGTCTGGGTGCGTTTGCACTCCATGACTTGAAGTCTGTGGAGGTCTCTGTTGACCTGGGTCTGGCGCGGGACATCGCCTACTACACCGGACCGGTGTTTGAATTGCGGGTAGGTTCCGGCGATGGGGTTCGGTTGGGCGGTGGAGGCCGGTACGATGGTTTGGTGAAGGCTCTGGGTGGAAGCGAGGATGTTCCAGCCCTGGGCTTTGCCTGCACGTTGGAACTGGTTGTGGGTGTACTGAACATAGAGAGCGGCGACGCTCGCCCTGCGAAACGGGTGCTTGTTGCTCCCAAGAGTGGCGGCGCGGTGAAGGCAACGTTACAAGCGGCCAACTCCCTGCGACTTGGCGGCGAAGTGGCTGAGGTATCGCTGGATGGCACCGTTGACCACGTAGGGGCGAAGGCCCAAGGATTTGAAGCGATAATTATGGTGGATGAAGATGGCACCAGCGAACGGATTTGGCTCTAACGCCATGGAAATACGAGACGAGCTTAGACTAGCGATACCCAGCGACGGCGCTCTCTATGAGCCAACGTCTGAGTTTCTGCGCGCCTGCGGTATGCCCAACAAACGCATCAGCGCTCGGGGCTACACGGGGAAGATTGCTGCGGTTCCGGGTGTCAGTACCTTGTTCCAACGGGCATCGGACATCCCAGGCAAGGTGGAGGACGGAACTGCCGATTGCGGTATTGTTGGGCTTGACCGTTTCCTGGAGTACAACCAGGAGGGCGGCGACTCTCTTGTGGTGATGGAAGACCTGCGGTTTGGTGGGTGTGAGCTGGCTCTGGCGGTGCCGGAGACGTGGCTGGACATAACGACTACCGCAGACCTGGGCGATCTGGCTTTGGACTTCCGTGAACGGGGCAAGGAATTGCGGGTGGCTACCAAGTACCCGCGTCTTACCCAGCGTTTCCTCTTTGCTAGGGGTATCAACTACCTGACGCTCATCCCCTCAAGCGGCACGTTGGAAGTCGCGCCGGCCATCGGTCAGGCTGACCTCATCGCAGATGTCACCGCTACCGGCACTACGCTGCGGGAAAACCGGCTGAAGACGCTGATGGACGGGACCATCCTGACATCGCAATCATGCCTCATCGTCAATCGAAGAGCGTTGGCGGGGGCGAAGACCAAGCTATCGCAAATCAAGGCAGTTCTGGAGCGGGCTGAAGGCTATCTACGGGCGCAGGACTACTGTGCCATAGCGGCCAACGTTCAGGGCTCATCGCAAGACGCTGTGGCGGCCCGGGTGCTAGACCAGCCGGAGCTTGCCGGGATAAAGGGGCCGACCATTGCCCAGGTGTACAGCGCAGAGGGTGGCGATTGGTACTCTGTCACCGTGTTGGTTGGAAAGGCCCGGGTGCTGGACGCAGTGGAGCACATGCGCGAGTTCGGTGGGAGCGGCATCACCGTGACCCAGCCGTCTTATCTGTTCTTTGACAAATGCCAGGCGTATGAACGATTGACGGCGGCGGTAGCCGGGGTTAACTAAGGCTTAGGATGAAAGAACAACCATGCAGGTGATTAAGGGGTTTGAAGCGGGAAAGGAAGCCCTGGACAGGGGCTCTCTTCGCGTTTGGGACTCGGCATCTCCTCAGGTGCTTGACCGCATCGAAAAGCTGTTCAATGAACGGCTTACTCCCAGGGAAGTAGTATCTCGGATACTGGACAGTGTGCGGTGGAGGGGCGATTCGGCGGTGCTTGGCTACACCAGCATGCTTGACGGCGTTGACGTTGACGTTGAGTCGTTGGAAGTGCCGAAGGCAGCGCTGAAGCAGGCCTACGACGCCATACCTGCCGACCTCCGTAAGGCGATGGAGACGGCTGCTGCCCGAGTGCGCTCCTTTCAACAGGCGTGCATGCCGAAGAGCTGGATTGACGAGGCGACGGGACTTGGCGAGCAGTTCACGCCCATGGCGCGGGCAGGGGTCTACGCTCCCGGTGGCCTTGCTGCATACCCTTCCACGGTGCTGATGACCGCTATCCCTGCCAAGGTGGCGGGCGTTGACGAAGTCACACTGGCGACTCCTTCCGGGAGGGACTCCTCCGGCCCAAACCCCACGGTGCTGGCTGCGGCCTACATTGCGGGGGTGGACAGGGTGTTCCAGATGGGGGGGGCTCAGGCCATTGCTGCCATGGCGTACGGCACGGAGTCTGTACCCAAGGTGGATATTGTGTGCGGGCCTGGCAACATCTTTGTCACTCTGGCCAAGCAGATGGTCTATGGCGAAGTCGCAGTAGACGGCCTCTACGGACCCACGGAGACGCTTGTCATTGCTGATGGCTCGGCTGACCCGGTGCTTTGCGCAGCGGACCTGCTGGCTCAGGCGGAGCATGACGCACTTGCATCGCCGGTGTTCATCACCACATCGGAAACGGTACTGGCGCAGGTGGCAGCGGAGCTAGCCCGACAACTTGAGATGCTACCAAAGCGGAATATTGCCGCCGCTGCGCTGGAGGGTCAGGGAGTGCTTGTCCTGGTTGATGACCTGGACGAGGCCATTGCTCTAGGGAACCTGTACAGCCCGGAGCACATGTGCCTGCTGGTAGAGGAGCCACGGAAGCTGATGACTAAGGTGCGGAACGCCGGTGGCGTTTTCCTGGGCGAGTCTTCCCCAGAAGTGGCAGGCGATTACATTGCCGGGCCGAGTCACGTCATGCCTACGGGCGGCACCGCCAGGTTCAACAGCTCCCTGGGGGTTCACCAGTTCTTGAAAGTGACATCGGTGATTGGCCTGGATTCTGAAACATTCCATGCCCTTGGCGAGGATGCAGCCCGCTTTGCGGAGGCCGAGGGGTTGAATGGCCACGCCAGGGCAGCACAAATTCGTCTTGAGCGGAGTAAAGGCGGTGGGCTATGAGCGATAACATCGACCGCCTAGTGCGTTCCATGATTCGGGAGCTTGAACCTTATGTGCCCATTGAGCCGCCTGAAGTGCTGGCCAAGCGGCAAGGGATACCGCTGGATCAGATTATCAAGATGGACGCAAACGAGAACCCTTACGGGCCATCGCCAAAGGTGGCGGAGGCGTTGGGCTCGTCCTCCGGCTACAACATCTACCCTGACCCGTTCCAGCGCGATGTTCGGGATGCCCTGGCTGCGTATGCCGGTGTGGACGCCGAGTGTGTGGTGGCTGGATCGGGCGCGGACGAACTCATCGAACTGGTGGTACGGCTGACGATGGACCCCGGCAACGAGGCCATTGATCTGACGCCAACCTTTGGCATGTACGCCGTGACTATGAAAATGGCCGGGGTTGAAGTGGTGGAGGTTCCTCGAAACGAGGCGTTTGGGGTGGACATGGAGGCAGTGCGAGCGGCGGTTAACCCTCGCACAAAGCTGCTGTTCCTGTGCAACCCCAACAACCCGACGGGGACGCTGACGCCTGAATCCACCGTGCGAGAATTGCTTTCACTGGGGCCTGTGGTGGTAGTGGATGAGACGTACCACGAGTTCTGCGGCTTCACTGTGGCTCACCTGGTACCTGAATACGACAACTTGGTGGTGCTGCGAAGCCTGAGCAAGTGGGCAGGATTGGCGGGCGTGCGGTTGGGCTACGGCATTATGACGCCGAAACTGGTTACGTACATCATGGGTATCAAACAGCCGTACAACATCAGCGTGCCAGCCCAAACGGCGTTGTTTGCTACGTTGCAGGACACAGACTTGCTGTTGCAGCGGGTGCGTTCACTGGTGGAGGAACGGGAGCGGATGCGTGGGTTGCTTGAGGACTCGCTGGGGGTGTACTGCTACCCATCCAAGGGCAATTTCCTGCTGTGTAAGTTCCCTAAGGGTCAGGCACCGGAGTTGCAGGCGAAGTTGGCCAAGAAGGGCATCTTTGTTCGTAGGTTTGGCGATGATCAACTTGGAGATTGTCTGCGTATCAGCTCAGGTAAGCCCGCAGACACGGACGCGCTTATTAATGCGTTGAAAGAACTGCAGGGCTAGCCCCAAGGCTGAGCCTTGACCCTAACTCCCTGACGGACGGCGAAGAGTGGATTCTTCGTTCCAGTTTGAACGATAAGGTCGGAGAAGCAATATGGATGAACGCAAGGCATCGGTTAAAAGGGAGACTCGCGAGACGAAGGTATCGGTTGAACTTGTGCTCGATGGCACCGGACAGTACACGGTGAACACGGGCAACGGCTTCTTTGATCACCTGCTGTCACAGCTTTCACGGCACTCGCTGATGGATCTGACGGTGGAGGCCACGGGCGACGCGGAGCAGACCGGCTGGCACCACACGGTAGAGGACGTGTCTATTGCTGTTGGTCGCGCAATTAACGAGGCTATCGGTGAAGGTCGCGGCATCGTACGCATGGGCCACGCGCTGGTTCCCTTTGACGAGACACTTGCCCAGGTGGCGGTAGACCTGAGCGGACGTGCCTACGCGGTTGTGGACACGGCTATCTACGGCGAGTTGGTAGAGAGCCTGCCGAGCGACCTCATCCGACACTCTTTGGAATCGATTGCGATGGAGGGCAAGTTCAACTTGAACGCTCGCGTGCTGGCGGGGCAGAACAGCCATCACAAGGCCGAGGCACTGTTCAAGGCGTTTGCCAGGGCGCTCAAGGACGCTATTAGCATCGACCCACGGCAGGGCGGCGAGGTGCCAAGCACGAAGGGGACGATAAGCTAGGCAGGATAAATCCTGCACCAAGGGCGATGCCCTTGACCCATGTTCCTGACGGTTAGTTGAGATGTTTATTTAAGAAGAAACCCCTGACTTATCAGGGGTTTCTTCTTTTAGGTGGTTGTATGCTTTGGGCGACACAGGCAATGGGAGGGAAAAATGCCGATAGACCCGCAGATACAAGCTGTTATGGATCAGGTTGCTGCGCTGAACTTGCCGCCGCACTATGAGGTGGGGGCGGTGCAGGCTCGGGTGAACGCTGCGCTTAGCCCACGTGCGCCGGGGCCGGAGGTGGCATCGGTGGTGGATAGGAGCGTGCCAGGCCCTGATGGTGATGTGCCCGTGCGTATCTACAGCCCTGAAGGCGTTGGCCTGTTCCCTGTATTGGTCTACATCCACGGCGGCGGTATGGTCATTGGGACATTGGACACCTCTGACGGGAGCTGTAGGCATCTTTGCGACAAAGTCGGGTGCGTGGTGGTATCGGTGGACTATCGCCTGGCCCCGGAGCACACGTTCCCGGCAGCGCCTGAGGATTGCTACGCCGTCACCAAGTGGGTTGCTGAGAACTCGAGTGAAATTGCTGCCGACCCATCACGCATAGCGGTGGGTGGTGAAAGTGCTGGGGGTAACCTGGCGGCTTCGGTCGCGCTGATGACCAAGGATCGTGGCGGGCCTACGGTGTTGCTGCAAGTCCTTCTGTACCCCATGACCTCGTACGACTTTGATTCTGCTTCCTATCATGAGAACGCGGAGGGGTATTCTCTGACCCGCACGACGATGATGTGGTACTGGGATCAGTATCTGGGTAGCAAGGCAGACGTGACCAACCCGTACGCCATCCCTGCGTCATCGACTAACCTGAAGGGCGTGGCCCCGGCGATTGTCCTAACAGCCGAGTTTGACCCGTTACGCGACGAGGGCGAGGCCTACGCGAAGCAGCTATCGGCCGCAGAGGTCAACACCACGTGCACCCGCTATGACGGCGTGATCCACGGATTCTTTGGCATGTCGGCGGTTGTGGACAAGTCGAAAGAGGCTGTGAACCAGGTAGCAGCGGCATTGAAGACAGCTTTTGCTATGACTGGTGCGCGATGACCCAGGAAGGCCCAAAATTGGAAGACGTGAAACTGGTTGTAGAGCCCGGGTCTGACGGACATCGTGTGCTGGCCCAGGAGGAGAGCGGTACGGTGGTGCTGGCCGAAGGGCTGTCTCGCGACTACGCAGAGCGCATTGTGGTGGCGTGGAACTTCTGCGCTGGTTTTGACACCGCACCGCTGCGACAGGCCAACCTGCAATCCATCATGTCTGCACCGGAACCTCCTTACAGGGCTTAGACCTGTACCTATATGCCTGCGGTTACCTAAAGGGCGATTGCACTTCAACTCGCTTAGAGTACGTGGAGTTGATAGAGTGCAGCGATTGTAGCATGAGCATCCGTTGTTGACCGTAGACGACAAGGCGAGCTAGGCTTCTGCGAGCAGTTGTACTGATGGAGGAAAAACGTGGCAATAGCCGATCAGGTGCGCATCGGAATCTCATTACCCCAAGCGTTCCCGGAAGGCCCAGCGGAGCCTGAGATGATTGTCCGGTTTGCACAACGAGCGGAGGTTTTGGGTTACGACAGTTTGTGGGTGCAGGACAGGTTGATGGGCCAAGCCACGTGGCTTGAGCCGCTGAACCTGCTGTCGTTCGTGGCGGCAGCCACGTTCACCATCCGCCTTGGCGTAGCAACGCTGCCGCTGCCGTGGCACAATCCGGTTCGACTGGCAAAGAGCCTTGTGACCCTTGACCAACTTTCTGGCGGTCGATTGACGGTGGGACTGTCGCTTGGTGGCACGTATCTGAACGATACAGTGGTTGGTGCTGTGCCTGAGCGAAGGCTTCCAGCGTTCAACGAGGGGTTGCGTCTGATGCAGCAGCTATGGACGGAAGAGAATTTTGATTTTGATGGTGAGTTCTGGACGCTTCGTAACGCCACCATGGATCCGAAGCCTGTTCAATCGGCGGGGAAGGGCCATATGCCAATCATGCTTGGCGGTGGGCATCATGACGCCATACGTCGAGCGGTTCGCGTTGCCGATGGGTGGATGGGAGCTGCTTCCTGCACGGTTGATGCCTTTAAGGTACAGGTGACGGTGGTCAAGGAAGCACTAGCGGAGGCTGGTCGAGACCCCAGCACCTTTACGATAGGCAAGAAGCAGTTCCTTGTGCTGGACGACAACGTTGACCGTGCGACAGAGCGAATGCGCGATTGGGCGGGGCGCTCCATCATGAACGCTGACCTTGGCGAACGTGTGGCACTGTTGGGGCCAAGCAGCGTGGTGGCGCCGGGGTTACAGGAAATCGTTGATGCCGGAGCGGATTTGCTGGTGCTGAACCCGGTGGACGACCTGCTTGACCAGGTTGAGCATCTCGCGCTTGTGATGGGGATGCGGCAGCACTCTGAAATCTAACCCCAGGGTTTAACCCTGGACCTATATGCCTGCGGTTACCTAACGAGGTGTTTAGTAGACCTATGCTCCCGCGGGTACCCAACCAGAGCGCGTCCCGCGCTCATACGCCCGCGGGTACCCATGAGGCGTCGTCCTTCAAGTGGCCTTTTGGCTCACTCAAGATGCCGTAAAGCAAGAGGGGCTAAGCCCCCTAGTTGAGGTGCCAGAGTTGAGTCGGGCTGAGGAGTTGTTTACGGTCATGACCACGTTGCCCTGCCCTGTTAGGCCGCCTGATATGGATCGCACATCGTAGCTTGGCACGATGATGCCAGCCGAGGGCCATGAGTAGCGTGAACAGTACTCCTGAGCCTCGTTGCCAGAGGTGAACACCCCGCAGATACCAGGGCTTGTGGTGCGCTACACCCTGAACCTACGTCTGCAAATAGTTCGTTAAAGTAGGTTCCGGAGCCTGTGAGGGTGGCCTGCGCTTGAAAGCGAATGATTAGGATGCTGTCATCATTGTCAGCCTGAGCCAGCGACCAGTTGGGACTAGCGCCGCCGTGGGGGAGAATCCAGATGAGCTGTTCCCTGCCGCTGGCTAGCGTGGATTGCTGAAGCTCCGTGTCCGGGAGGCCGTAGTGGCCGCTGACGTCTGTGAAGCTGTCCTCCAAAGGATCGAACGGCTCTTCGGC
>CAVOCU010000066.1:0-9343 GCA_963694315.1 Dehalococcoidia bacterium
AAGCTTCAGAATGTATCTGTGCCCAGGCCATTGACCCATGATTTACTTGGCAATGTTATAGATGCCATGGGTGGTGTGGTGAAGCACATTGTGGTGACAGACCTTCAAAACGATACGTTTTACGCCAAAATCATCCTGGAGTTTGGCGACCAGACCAACGGGAGCAGCAAAGAAGTGGATTCTCGGCCTAGTGACGCCATAGCGTTGGCCGTGCGCTCCAACGTTCCCATCTTTGTGGAGGAACCCGTGCTTGAGAAGGCCGGGGTTCAGCTTGACAAGGAAACTGGGAAAGTAGTAATTGAAGACGCTCAGGACACCAAAGGGGAGACCAAGCCTCCGGGTGCGGAGGAGCTCCGCGGGATGTCTGCCTTCACCGATTTTGTTGAGAGTTTGGACTTAGGTGACCTGGAGAAGGGAACTCTTTCCTAATCGTTCATGGCTCTACGCATAGCTGAAAAAGAAAAGACCCCAACCGGGGTCTTTTTTCTTTAGGCATCTCGAAGACAATATCGTTGACTCAAAAAAGCGGTAGTGATAAGATTCACCAGAACTCTTGGGAGTGGCTTATGCCAACATGGATAATTGCCCTGCGATTAGTAGGAATCGGGTGGTTTCTCGCCGCATCAGTAATCATAGGAATTGTGGCGGGTCTGTGGCTGGATAAGTGGCTAGGCACCAAGATAATTTTCACGCTACTGGGTGTTCTTTTGGGCACGACGGTAGCGTTTTACGGTCTTTACCAGATGGTGAAACCGCTGATGGATGATAAGGACGACGGATCAGGCAAGGAGTAGACACAGTGACCAGTACCAGTACCAGTACCAGTACCAGCGGCGCCAAAGGGATATTTGTCTTAATTGGTATCGCCCTTTTGGCTTTGGTATTGGCAGGGTTTGTGACCGGTGCTATTGGCGCTGCCTTTTTCGGAACCGATAGCCTCCTACCAGAGCCTGGGGTTCACCTTCCAGCCCAGATGATTCTAGGTGATGATGCAGGAAAAACCCTTGATGGTGGCACGAGTTTTGTGCTTACCAACACCATTCTCTCGTCCCTCATTACATCTGGCATCCTCATAGCGTTGTTCGTCATCGGCACGGCACGGCTGAAGGTGGTGCCGGGCCGCATCCAAGGGCTGCTTGAGTCGATTATTGAGGGCCTTTTGGGGTTCATTGAGAGCCTCATGGGCGTAGGAAAGGGCCGGGCTATCCTTCCCCTCATTGCCACCATCTTTTTATTTGTGTCTTTCAATTCTTGGATAGCGCTTTTGCCCGTTTATCAGTCCTTTGGCATTACGAGATACGAGACGATTACCCTGGACGAGCTCAATCATTTTGCTGCTGGCCAGGAAGTGACGAAAGATGATCTGGTGCATTTGGTGGAGGAGCGGAATGCGGCTGCTCACCCCGGCGAAGAGGCACACCACGTCATTGAGCGGATTGAGATTGTGAACGAGGGGACGTTGACCAAGCCCCTGATTGTTGAGGCCCACAGGTTCAACAATGGGGTTGAAGCAGCGATTGTGGCAGCTGGAGGTGAGATTGATCCCACCTCTCCCGGTATCAATGCCACCTTTGTCCGTCCGGCAGGCACTGACTTGAACATGCCATTGGCCTTGGCATTGATTGTGTTTGTCTTCGTGGAGGTATTGGGCATCCGGGCTCACGGGATAGGGTATTTTGGCGAGTTCTTCCGGTTTGGGAACTTGTTCCGAGGCAAGATATTAACCGGCCTGATTGACGTATTTGTTGGATTGCTTGAGGGCATCAGCCACCTGGTGCGAGTTGTTAGCTTTACGTTCAGGTTGTTTGGTAATATGACGGCAGGAGAAATTCTCCTGTTGGTCTCATCATTTTTGGTTTCATTTGTCTTCTCCATTCCGTTCTACGGCTTGGAGTTGTTGGTTGGGTTGATTCAGGCAGTCATCTTTGCGGGGCTAACAGTCGTATTTGCGGCAATGGCTGTAGCATCCCATGAAGAGGAAGAACACTAATCGGACTGATTGAGGGGTAACAAATGGATGCAGTAATTCTGGCGGTGTTGATTATTATCATGGGTTTGTTAGCTGCGTGTATGGCTGGAATTTTCGCCATCTACGCCAGCAAGCAACAGGACTAGTTCTAAAAACTGAGAGAAATGTCGTTCTTCGCAGTTAATTAATTTATGGCGGAGACGTAAGGAGGAGCTATGGAAGAAGCAGAAGGCTTGAAACTGTTAGGTGCTGGTATAGCGGCAGGTTTGGGAATGCTGGGGCCTGGCATCGGTATCGGTATTCTGGGTGCAGGTGCAATGAACGCTCTGGGACGTAACCCGGAGGCCCGTGGTGCCATTTTGACCAACATGATTCTGGCAATCGCATTTGCTGAGGCTATTGGTATTTACGCCCTGATTGTGGCCGTCATTTTGGCCCTGGTAGCGTAAGAACCCAGTAACAGAATAGGAGGTTCTCGTGGCAGAACTGGGATTCCATCTGCCCAGCCTCATCGTCTTTCTTGTGAACTTTGGCATCTTGCTAGCGGTGCTGTACTTCGCTGGATACAAGCGCATCCTTGCGATGCTAGACCAGCGATCCGAACGCATTCGCGAGTCTCTGGAAGAGGCGGATCAGGTGCGGTCAGAGGCCACGCAGGCACGGCAAGACCTAGAAGCCCAATTAGGGGAGTCCAGGAAGGCCGGTCAGCAGGTTCTGGAAGAGGCACGGCAAGCGGCACAACGCTACCGTGAAGAGGAACAGGAAAAGGCGCGGGTTGAAGCTGAAGAGTTTCTTCGCCGGGCTAGGGCTCAGATTGAACAAGAACGCGACCAGGCCATTGAAAAGGTCCGGGAGCAGTTTGCGGATTTGGCTATCACTGCTGCAGAGCGCGTGATTAATCGCTCATTGGATCGTGATGCACACCGCGACCTTATAGAGAAGGCTCTCAGCGATAGCGCTGAGGCCCAACGGAATTAGGATATGGCAGGACGAGCACCATCAGCGAAGCGGTACGCCCAGGCGGCATTTGATATTGCCCAGGCGTCCGATTCTACACAGGAATGGGAAGAGCAACTTTCTATGATTGCTCAGGCCTCGGCAGTCCCTGAGTTTGCTTCGCTAATGGAAGCACCGGAGATTACCTTGGAAGAGTGCACTAAGGCATTAGGATCCGTGCTTCCGTCCTTGTCAGATGCGACGCGTAATTTGCTGATGCTTGTGGCGAGGAGGCGCGCTATAAAGGTGCTGCCTCAAGTCTATGAGCGGTTCCAGGAGCTTAACGATGCTGCCCGGGGATTGGTGCGCGTTCAGGTTACCTCTGCCATTGAGTTGACAGATGACGACCAGAAACGCATCACGGGGCAGTTGGCGGCATCTCTTGGAAAAGAGGTGCAAATCACAACGCAAGTGAATTCTGAGTTGCTGGGTGGACTGGTCATCCGAGTTGGAGACCGGGTCATTGATGGCAGCGCACGGCAGCGGCTAAACGCCTTGAGGGGCTCGTTAGCCCGGGGCATAGTGTAGAGAACAGGCTCCATTCTCTGGGGGTTGCTCCCTGAAGATGGACACGGACATAAAGCGGTCCCGCTTATGCGGGCTGGAGGTAGGGCATGGCCATACGTGGCGACGACATCGTTTCCGTTATTAAGCAGCAGATTGAGGGCTTTGAGAGCCGTGTCTCCATGGTGGATGTGGGGGTTGTGGTTGATGTAGGTGACGGTATCGCCAGAGTCCATGGTTTGGCCGGCTGTAAGTCTACCGAGCTTTTGGAGTTCCCAAACAACGTCTTTGGCATGGCGCTCAACTTGGAAGAGGACAGCGTGGGCACCGTAATTCTGGGTGATGCGACCTCTATTCATGAGGGCGACGAGGTTAAAACCACAGGCCGGATGGTGGAAGTGCCCGTTGGCATGGGTCTGCTGGGACGGGTAATAGACCCGCTAGGCAGGCCGCTGGACGGCAAGGGCCCCGTCAACAGCCAGAAATCCCTCCCCGTGGAACGTATGGCTCCTGACGTGACCAAGAGGAAGTCTGTGGACACGCCGGTGCAGACCGGGATCAAGGCCATTGACGCTATGATTCCCATTGGTAGAGGTCAGCGTGAGTTAATCATTGGTGACCGCTCCATTGGCAAGACGGCTATCTGTCTGGACACGATTATCAACCAGAAGGGCAAAGACCTTCTCTGTATTTACGTAGCCATTGGTCAGAAGGCCAGCAAGGTTGCGCAGGTTCTTGGCGTTTTGGA
The DNA here is from genome assembly GCA_963694315.1 of Dehalococcoidia bacterium. GTDB lineage: Bacteria > Chloroflexota > Dehalococcoidia > Lucifugimonadales > UBA1127 > UBA1127. The sequence continues at coordinate 4,218 of CAVOCU010000066.1, forward strand.
AGAGAATGGCGCAATGGAGCACACGGTCATTGTGGCAGCTAATGCCGCGGACTCAGCTGCTCTCCAGTATCTGGCACCGTTCTCAGGTTGCGCTATTGGTGAGGGTTTCATGGAAGAGGGCAAGGACGCGCTCATCATTTACGATGACTTGTCCAAGCATGCGTGGGCATACCGGCAGATTTCTTTGCTGCTGCGCCGTCCTCCTGGCCGTGAGGCGTACCCCGGCGATGTGTTCTACCTGCATAGCCGCCTGTTGGAGCGAGCTGCGAAGCTTAGCGACGAAGAGGGTGGTGGTTCACTGACGGCTCTGCCGATTATTGAGACGCAGGCTGGCGACGTTTCTGCCTACATTCCTACCAACGTTATTTCCATTACGGACGGACAGATTTACCTTGAGGCTGATATGTTCAACGCTGGTAACAGACCTGCGGTAAACGCGGGGCTTTCGGTCTCCCGCGTTGGTGGTTCTGCCCAGCGGCGTGCAATGCGCCGGGTTGCGGGCCGCATACGTCTTGACCTAGCCCAGTACCGTGAGTTGGCATCGTTTGCCCAGTTTGGTACACAGGACTTGGACGCGGCCACACGCCAGCAGCTGGAACGTGGTCAACGGACCACAGAGATTCTTAAGCAGTCGCAGTTCCAACCCCAATCGTTGGAGCATCAAGTTGTGGTCTTCTACGCAGTAGCTAACGGATATGTGGATCAGGTGCCCATCCCGGACATGGCACGGTGGGAGAGCGAGTTCCTGAGCTACATGGACACCGCCCATTCTGAGGTTGGACAGAGCATTGCAGAGACGAACGACCTGACGGAAGAGACGACTGCGACGCTTAACTCGGCTATCGAAGAGTTTCAGAAGGGATTTACAGCGCAATAATATGCCAAGCCTAAGACAAATACGACGGCGAATGCGCTCCATCCAGAGCACAGGCAAAATCACCCGCGCCATGGAGATGGTTGCGGCGGTGAAGATGCGACGTGCTCAGGCTGCAGTGCTGGCTTCTAGACCGTACGCAGAGAAGATGGCTGCCCTACTTTCGGACTTGGCGGGCATGCCTCAAGACGATGAACTGAATGCCTTGCTACAAACCAGGCCCATTAAGCGGGTGACGCTGGTTCACATCACACCAGACAGAGGCCTTTGCGGTGCGCTGCCGGGATCTCTGAACCGTCAGGCGGGGAGCTTCATTCTTGAGGAACACGCTGGCACGCCTGTCCAAGTAGTGACGGTAGGACGCAAGGGCAGAGATTTCATGGTCAGGTATCAGCGGGACGTTCAGGCGGTCTTTGATGGGATTGGCGATAGGCCAGACCTAGAGGATATTGCGCCCATGGCCCGGTTGATTATGGATTCCTTTGTGGCTGGTGAGACTGACGCAGTATTTGTCTCCTATGGGCACTTTGTGAATACTGTTATTCAAACTCCGCGGATCCAACAGATTTTACCAATGGTTCCTGCGGAGCTAACGGCAGACCAGGCTGTTGGGTATATCTATGAGCCCGATACCCAGGCTGTGCTGGAGGCATTGCTCCCGCGTTACGTGGAAATGCAGCTCTATCACGCCATTCTAGAGGGCATTGCCAGTGAGCAATCGGCGAGGATGGTGGCCATGCGAAATGCCACCGATAGCGCAGAGGAACTGGTGAAAGACCTGAGACTTGAAGGCAACAAAGTACGCCAGGAATCTATTACTAATGAGCTCCTAGACATTATTGGTGGAGCTCTGACCCTTTAATCGTAGCTCTTGAAACGAAAGCCAGTTGAGGTAGGTACATCATGGCATTGGGAACAGTTGGACACGTAGTTCAGATCATTGGCACAGTTGTGGATGTGGAGTTTCCATCTGATGGACTCCCCGGCGTCTATTCTGCCGTCAATGTTGAGGTTAATGGCGAGAATTTGGTGCTAGAGGTTCAGCAGCATCTTGGGAATAATTGGGTGCGCTGCCTAGCTATGGGCGCTACCGAGGGTTTGGCTCGTGGTACGGAAGCTGTTGACCAGGGTGTACCAATCTCCGTTCCCGTTGGACGGGGAACTCTTGGCAGATTGTTCAACGTGCTGGGTCACCCGTTGGATGGCCTGGGTGAAGTGGCAGCCGAGGAGCGATGGTCCATTCATAGGAGCCCGCCCGCCTTTGAAGACCAGGAGACCAGCACACAGATGCTGGAGACCGGCATTAAAGTCATTGACCTGATTTCTCCCTTCGCTCGCGGAGGAAAGATTGGTGCATATGGCGGTGCTGGTGTAGGCAAGACGGTCATCATCTTGGAACTCATCAATAACATTGCCAAGGTACATGAAGGCTTCTCGGTCTTTGCCGGTGTTGGAGAGCGCTCTCGTGAAGGTAACGACCTCTGGAACGAAATGAAGGAATCTGGCGTGTTGGCTAACGCAGCGCTGGTATTCGGACAGATGAATGAGTCTCCCGGTGTGCGCGCTCGAATCGCTCTGACCGGCCTGACTATGGCTGAGTACTTCCGGGACAATGAAGGCCAGGACGTGCTCCTGTTCATTGACAACATCTATCGATACATCCTGGCCGGCATGGAAGTGTCCGCGCTGCTGGGACGGTTGCCTTCCGCTGTGGGCTATCAGCCAACCCTGTCTACAGAGATGGGTGAGCTTGAAGAGCGGATTACCAGCACCAAGAAGGGTTCCATCACGTCAGTGCAGGCCATCTACGTGCCCGCTGACGACTATACAGACCCGGGTATTGTGGCAACGTTCGGACACCTTGACGCCATCATCTCCCTGGAGCGCTCCATTGCAGAGCAGGGTCTATACCCGGCTGTGGATCCGTTGGCTTCCAACTCCCGCATTCTGGATCCTCAGGTTGTGGGCGAGGAGCACTACCGGGTTGCTAGGGCTGTGCAGTCAGTGTTGCAGCGCTATCGGGACCTTCAGGACATCATTGCGATTTTGGGTGTGGAAGAGTTGTCTGAAGAGGACAAGGTCACAGTGGGCCGTGCAAGAAGGCTTCAGCGGTTCCTGTCCCAGCCAATGAACGTTGCAGAGGTCTTCACTGGGCGCGAAGGACGCTACGTTTCCATCGCAGACACGGTACGTGGATTTGCTGAAATCCTTGATGGTAAGCATGACGATATTCCAGAGCAGGCTTTCTACATGGTAGGAACAATTGAAGAAGCCCGAGAAGCGGCCGAGAAGATGGGCTAGGAAATAGCTATGGCAACAATGCTGTTTGAAATGGTGACGGTAGAGAAGCTGATTTTCTCCGATCAGGTGGAGTCTATTGTGGCTCCCGGTGAAGCTGGAGAGTTGGGTATACTGCCGCACCATGCTCCATTACTTTCAATCCTCCGTGCTGGTGAGCTCCGGGTGACCCAAAATGGACAGGAACAATCTATTGCCATCACTGGCGGGTTCCTAGAAGTATTGGACAACAAAGTCACAGTGCTCGCCGATGCTGCAGAACGGGCCGAGGAGATTGAGCTGGACAGGGCTGAGGAGGCCGTACGGCGTGCGGAAGAGCGTATTTCGACCAGAGGTGCGGATTTGGACCTGGAACGCGCGTTAGGGTCATTACGGAAGGCTCAGGTGAGGGTGACTGTGGCACGGCGCCGTCGCACTCGCGGGACGCCGCCGTCAGCAGGAGCTCCCTCCGCTTAACCGCGAACCATCATCTTGAAATCAAAAGAGGCGCCCCATTGGGGCGCCTCTTTCATGTTTCATTGAAAATCACTTGGGTGGGGGCGTTAGGTGTGTGAACCACTGCCTCCTGGGCGTAGATAGTAGGTCATGGACTGTAGAGAGAGCACCGGGTCAATGTTCCTCACCTTCACTTCTGGGGGCACAAGGGGGTTCACGGGGGCGTAGTTGAGGATGGCTCGAATGCCACAGCCGGTAATCCGATCAACTACATCATTGGCCTGGGCCGCCGGGACGGCAACAATGCCTATTTGAATACCCTTTTGGCGTACCGTGTCAGCTAGCTCATCCATTGATTGCACAATCAGGCCACCAATGCTTTGTCCCACCTGTCGGGAGTCTGAGTCGAATGCGGCAATTACCTTGAACCCCTCAGGAGAGAATCCAGGGTAGCTGATGATTGCTCGTCCCAAACGTCCCACTCCGACCACAGCGATATTCCATTCATGGTCAAGCTGCAGGATGTCTTGGAGTTCAGCCACTAGGTAGCGGACGTTGTAGCCACGTCCCTGTTTACCAAAGCGGCCAAAGTAACTGAGATCCTTACGGATTTGGGCAGGAGTCATTTGCAGCGTCTGACCAAGAAGCTGGGAACTAACAATTTCACTCCCATTATCTAGGAGCTGCCTTAGAGCTCTCACATACTGCGGGAGCCGATTTACTACGACCTCTGGTACGTCCATTGAAGGTTTAGTCACCCCGTTATATAAAATCCTAGGATGTAAACTGCCTCATTGTATGAAGGGGGTGTAAGAGCGTCAAGGGTTTGTGAAACACGTTGGTATCGGCTTTGGGGCAGGTGGCAGGTGAGGGGTAACCCGCTGCTAGAACTTTCCCCTGAGCTGTTTGAACACGAGACCAAGGATGACGAATAAGGAGAAAGCGGCTGTGCCGCCAAAGAGGAACCCGTTTGAGATACCAAAGTGCTTGGCTATTGCGCCCGCCATGAATGCTCCTACGGACACCAGGGCGAAATCAAGCATGAACAAGCTCAATACACGCCCTCTGAGGGTGTCTGGCACGATGGACTGGATGAGGGTGTTGTTGGTGGCCATATAAAACATCTGAGTGGCACCCATGCCTATAAGGGCGAGCATGGAAAGCCCCAGGGACGATGTGAAGGAGAAGCCAATCATTGCCAGTCCTGACCCCATGGCGGCTATAAGCAACATGATGCCCTTGTGTTGTACGTTCCCTAATGAGGCCAGAGAGAGCGTACCAATGAGCGCTCCTACCCCGTAGGCAGAAAGAAGGTAACCAAGACCTTTGTCAGGGTTATGCAGAATTTCAGATGCGAATACAGGCATGAGTCCGTTGATGAAAGACATGAGGAACATGGAGGGAATCATTCCCATGAAGATCAACGCCATGATGACCGGAGTTTTGGCTGCGTAGGCTACGCCTTCCTTGAAATTGGTGAAAAACGATTGGCCCTTACTGGCGCTGAAATCCTCCTGCG
>CAVOCU010000067.1:0-9268 GCA_963694315.1 Dehalococcoidia bacterium
AGCTTGGTAGCGCTGCTGCTCCCACGGCGGGGCTGCACTTCACCCCTGAGTTGATGGAGCGATTGCGTGGGCTGGGTGCAGAGTTGGCATTTGTGACGCTGCATGTGGGCTTGGACACCTTCAGGCCTGTGAAGACCGAAGACCCCAGCGAGCATGCCATTCACACAGAGCGATGGGAGGTCTCGCAATCGGCGGCGGACGCGGTGAACCGAGCGAAGGCTGAGGGGCGACGTGTGGTGGCGGTGGGTACGACGTCTGTGCGAGTGCTGGAGACTGCCGCCCAGGCTTCCGCGGATAGAGGCACGCCCAATACGATTCAGTCGGGAACAGGCTCTACGGAGTTGTTCATCCTGCCGGGTTATGAGTTCAAGGCGGTTGATGCCATGCTGACCAACTTCCACCTGCCACGCTCCACGCTGCTTATGCTTGTCAGCGCCTTTGCTGGCCGCACAGCGGTGTTGAATGCGTACCAGGAGGCGGTCAACGAGCGGTATCGTTTCTTCAGCTTTGGTGATGGGATGTTTATTGGGTAGGAACCTAGAGGGGGCTGTATGGACCGGATTAGTCGAGATGACTATTACATGGAAATGGCTAAGGTCGCGGCACAGCGCGCAGACTGCTTGGGCACCAAAGTGGGTGCGGTCGTCATCGTAGAAGACAGAATCGTCAGCACCGGATACAACGGTGCTCCTGACGGCGTAACGAACTGCTCCGATGGTGGTTGCCCTCGATGCGCTGCTAGGGTCGAGGGCGAGATAAAAAGTGGAGCCGACCTTGATAAATGTCTTTGTGTCCACGCTGAGGAGAACGCGATTCTGTCATCCGCACGGCATGGTATAGCGTTGAGGGGTTGCGTGATCTACACCACCGTCCAGCCGTGCCTGGGGTGCCTCCGGCAGATCATCCAGGTTCAAGCTCAGAAAGTCCTGTTCGTGGATAGCTTCCCTATGGATGTTCTGACAAAGAAGGCGTATGAACGACTTTGCGATGAGAGCAGGATAGTCGTAGAGCAGTTGAATACAGACGCGCCACCTAAGACTGTGACCTCCGAGGATACGCTGGAGACTTACCAGGCATCAGCTGATTGACCGTCAGCAAAAAGGAGGCACCCCTCCCTAGCCTTCAGCCACCCAGATGCCACCGTCCTCTACTTTGACCGGGTAGTGCTTCATACCGGGGTCGTAGGGGGAGACCTTTTTGTAGTTGGGGATGTTGAAGGCAATGTTGTGGCCGGGGCAGACAACCTCCTCGCCGTCCAAGAAACCAGCGTCCAAGGGCCAACTGGCGTGGGGGCACTCGTTGCTGATGGCGTAGACCGTCCCCTCAATATTCGCCAGGCATAGTTCAAGGCCGTGGGCCTCCGCTCGCATGACCTCTCCGGGGGGTAATTCGGCCTCGTTGGCTACTCGGATGAACTCTTCTGCCATTGGTGTTGCTCCTCCCAGGGCGAGGCCCTGACCCATCTGACCTGACGGTCGATTTTGCTGTTTAACCACTCGCCCTTTGAAGGTCTAGGATGAGTGGGCTTCCGTAGAGTCTATCACCGGAATGGCGGTGCTAGTGCATTGACAGCCCTTAATCTGTCGGGCACACTGCGGGCAACAACTGCATAACAGTCCGGTCAGGTGCCCTTGGGTAAAAGCGAGGGAGAATAGGAAAGACGGTGAAAGACCGTCGCGGTAGCGCCACTGTAATTCCCCTTCCATAGGAGAGGATAAGCCAGGAGACCTGCCTAACCGGAAGGGTAGCCGCTTTTCGCATCAAGGGGCGTTGCCTGCCGGGTCAAGGGTATTCCTTGCCTTGTATTTAGACGTAAACCTCTAGTGAATGGCCGCCGGAGGTTTTTCTTTTGCCCAAAATTCAGATCAACTGGCGTTCTAGCAACATCAGCATCATCGCTCGGCTTGCCACAGCGTCTGCGGTACTTGGTGTGCTACTGCTGGCCGCTGCGTTGGCATCGCTTTCCATGGGGCCAGTGAGCATCCCCGTCAGCCACGTAGCAAGCATCATTCTGGAGCCCATAAACTTGGACTTTGCCACGTACATGCGTACCGAGGAGCTTGTCATTGAGCAGCTCCGATTGCCCCGGATAATCGTCGGCGCGCTAGTGGGGATGGCTCTGGGTGTAGCTGGCGCGACCATGCAGGGACTCTTCCGCAACCCTATGGCGGATCCCGGCATCATCGGTGTGTCTGCCGGTGGCGCGCTGGGGGCAGTGGTCGCCATAGCCCTGGGCATCAGCGGCATGTTCTACCAGGCTTTGTCCCTCTTTGCCTTTCTTGGCGCAATGACTGCTGCGTTCCTGGTCTACGGCATCGCAACCGTGGGGGGGCGGTTCTCCATGTCCACGCTGTTGCTGTCAGGGGTAGCGGTGAGCGCGTTCTTTGGGGCCATTGTCTCCGCCATCATGGTGATGGTACCCAGCAACGAGGCGCTACGGGAAATCCTCTTTTGGCTGACCGGCGGGTTGGACTCGAGGTCGTGGGAGCACGTGCGACTTGCTGGACCCCCGATTCTGGGTGGTGCAGCCGTCATTGTGGTGCTGGCCCGTGACTTGAACCTGCTGATGCTTGGTGACGACGAAGCAAAATCTATGGGCGTGCGCGTTGGGTTGATTCGACCGGGTTTGTTGGCGGCGGCATCGCTGATTACGGGGGTTGCTGTTGCAGTCAGTGGCACCATTGCGTTTGTGGGACTGGTGGTGCCTCACATGCTCCGCCTTGTGGTGGGGCCAGACCACCGAGTGCTCATCCCGTTGAGCGCGATTGGCGGTGCGCTGTTTATGGTCATTGCCGACACCATTGCGCGAACCGTGGTGCAGCCAGTCGAGTTCAGGGTAGGCATCATCACAGCCTTTGTGGGCGCGCCATTCTTCATCTTCTTGTTGATACGAAATAAACGACATGCTGAAGCATTTTAGGGGAAATTGTGAATAGTTCTAAGTCTGTTTTTGTCCTGGTAAGCGTCTTGCTGATGGCCGTGCTGGTGGCATGTGGCTCGGGGTCGGACGAATCTGCGTCGGAGACCCAAACGGCTGTTCCTGCATCGCCACTGTCAACGGTGTTGAACAGCGTAGTGGGTATCGTTAACCCGACAAACATGGGGTGGCCCAGAACGGTCGAGGTGTTGAACGGCCTGGTGGCCATCCAAGCGAAGCCGGAGCGCATCCTGACGGTATCGCTTGGCCATGACGAGGTCACGTATGCAATAGTGCCCTCGGAACGGGTGGTGGCTACAGGGAGCTACACCAAGCTGGAAGCGCACTCTAACGTCGCACATCTGGCGGGGGGTGTAGGGGCCATTACCCTGGACGCAGAGCAGGTTGTGTCGTATGCCCCGGACATCGTGGTTGCAAGCCCTTTCACCAAGGCCGACTTTATCGAGGCTTTGCAGAACGTGGGGATTACCGTGGTGCAGACCAAGCTCCACAACGATGCGGACGGCAGAGTCCAGGACATCGTGCTGATGGGCTATATCTACGGTGAAGTAGACCGGGCACTGGAGCTGGCAGATGAGGTTCAGACGAGATATGAAGTGCTGAAAGAAGCCACGGTGTCTAAACCAGCGGGCGACAAGCCCCGAGTGCTCTCCCTGACATCGTATTCTGACAAGATTTACACGGCCGGAGCAGGGTCTACGGAAGGTGGCATCATCGATGCGGCTGACGGGGTAAACGCCGCTGCCGAAGCTGGACTGACAGGCAGCCCCACCACCAGCCTTGAGGGTGTCATCGCCATGTCGCCACAGGTCATCTTTATCCCACAACCGCCGGACAGCGGTGAGCCGTTCCGTGAACAATTGCTAGCGAACCCTGCCCTGTCTAATGTGCCTGCCATCAAAAACGAACGTGTCTACGTTGTCCCGAACAAATACTTCACTACCCTCTCCTTTTGGAACCTGCGAGGGGCGGAAGACCTAGCAGCGTTGTTGTGGCCCGATGACTTTGCCACCAGCGAATTTGGCGGTTTCAGCTTCCCGGAATAGATTGTCATAACGAGTGGAACAGGCGATGGAAGAAGCAACCCAAGGCGTGACTGATAGCGGACCCGTTCCTGCGCTAGCTGCGGAGGGCCTGGTCTATCAAGTGCAGGCGAAGCGACTATTGGACGGCGTGAGCATCAAGGCGGAGCGAGGCTCGTTCGTGGGTCTCATCGGCCCGAACGGCGCCGGAAAATCGACGCTGCTCAAGACGGTGTCTGGATTGCTGCGCTCCCAGGAGGGGTCGGTCTCGCTGGAGGGGAGCGACCTGACGGCCACATCCACAAAGCAAGTTGCTCGCACACTGGCGCAGGTGTCGCAGACGCCGCCATACACCTATGGATTCACCGGGGTTGAGCTTGTGTTGATGGGACGGTACCCACACATGGGCCGCTTCCAGGTGGAGGGTGCAGCAGACCGCCGAATTGCCTCCGATGCAATGCGACTAACGGAGACGGAGGAGTTCTCTGACAGGCTGGTGGAAACCCTCTCCGGCGGGGAGCGCCAGCGAGTGTTCGTTGCCAGTGCGTTGGCGCAACAACCCCATGTTCTCCTGCTGGACGAGCCGACCTCCAACTTGGACATCCAGCACCAACTTAAAGTGTTGGACATCGTGCAGGGGCTGGTTGCACAAGGAATGACGGCAGTGGCAGCGATTCATGACCTGTCATTGGCGGCACGGTATTGCACCAGCCTAGTGTTGATGAACGGCGGGAAGGTGCTGTCCGAGGGGCCCGCAGAGGATGTACTGACATCGGCGAACATTGAGGCAGCGTTCGGTGTTCGGACGATGGTGTTCCGTGATTCGTTTACCGGCATGTTGAGCGTCAGCTTACTTGAACAGGCCACGCCTACGGAGTCGTTAACATCAGGAACACGGGTTCACCTTGTGTGTGGTGGTGGGACGGGGGCACGGTTGATGTATGAGCTTCAGCGTGTTGGACTGACGGTGACGGCTGGCCCTCTGGGCGGCGGAGACACCGATCGTTCTGCGGCGGACATCCTTGGTATAGAGTATGTGCCCGTCACCGCCTTTGGCCCGATTGATGGAGAGGCGTGTTCGAAGCATTTGGAGTTGGTAGAACTGGCGGATATTGTGGTGCTGTGCGATGTGCCCATTGGGCCGAGCAACGCAGCAGTGCTGGAGGCGTTATCGTCGGCGCGACAACTCGTTTCGATAGAAGGAACGCCGTTGATGAGTCGAGACTTCACAGGTGGTGCAGCACTTCATTTTTTTGAGAACTTGAACCCGGTGGTACGTGTCGCCGGGGTGGAGGACGCCATCACCCAAGTGCGAGCGTTGGTGGTTGACCATGCATCACAGGAAACAGGGGAGGGAACGGAATGACAGAAGAATACGAAGGCCCGGACGAAGATGGACCTCAATCGGTGAAGGGGCTGGCAATCAAGAAGGGGCTGGTCATTGTGAATACCGGAGACGGTAAGGGTAAGACTACGGCTGCCCTAGGCGTGCTGTTCCGGGCATGGGGTCGGGGTATGAAAGTGCGTATGTTCCAGTTCATCAAGAACACGGGATCGCACTACGGTGAGCAGCGAGCTGCGGAAAAGGTGGGGATTCCTATCCTTGCGCTGGGTGACGGGTTCACCTGGCTTTCCAAAGACCTGGAGCAGTCGGGGTCGTTGGCGGCGCAGCAGTGGGACAACTGCAAAGAGGCGTTGCTCTCCGGTGAAGACGACCTCATTGTCTTGGATGAGATGACCTACGCGCTGCAGTACGGGTGGGTGTCCACGGAGGAGGTCATTGAGACGTTGAAGCAACGCCCTCCAATGCTCCACGTGATTATTACGGGTCGGGGTGCGCCGCAGGAGCTTATCGACTACGCAGACCTGGTCACGGAAATGCGTGAGGTGAAGCATCCGTACAAGGAGCAGGGCATCAAGGCCCAAGCAGGCATCGAATTCTAACAAGGGCTAGCCCTTGACCCACTTTCCTATGGTTACCAAAGGGAAACGAACTGAATCGGTAAGACCTGATGGGTACCAAATAGAAACTTAGTGAAGACCTACAACTCTCGGAGGACATGAATGGCATATCCCACTCTGGGGGAAGCGATAGCCGAAATTAGACCAGCTGACTCTAAGGCAATGCGTCGTGCGAAAGCGCGCCAAAAGCAGCTAACTAAGCCGCCGGGGAGTTTGGGGCGATTGGAAGCGCTCTCCATACAACTGGCCGGAATATTCGGGACTGAGCGTCCATCGCCACAAGGGAAGACGGTCATCGTTGCTGCTGGCGACCATGGTGTGGTGGCCCAGGGTGTCACGGGGTATCCACAGGAGGTAACGGCGCAGATGGTGCTGAACTTCCTGGGCGGTGGCGCGGCGGTTAGCGTCATGGCACGGAAAGTCGGGATAAAACTCATGGTTGTGGACGCCGGAGTGGCTACGCCGCTGCCTGAGCACCCATCGCTTCATGTGGTTGGTGTTGGTATGGGCACGGCAGATATTACCCAGAGGCCTGCCATGACACGGCAGCAAGCAGAAGCGTGTGTGACTGCAGGCATCAGGCTTGCGCTGGAAGCGGTAGAGACTGGGGCCGACATCTTGGGCACCGGCGACATGGGCATCGGGAATACCACCGCGTCAAGCGCAATCGTCGCAGCGTTGACCGGGAAATCGCCGGTGGAGACTACGGGTAGAGGCACTGGTCGCAACACTGAGGAGATGGCGCATAAGACCGCCTGTGTGGAACGAGCCTTGCTGGTGAACGGGCCTGACCGGGACGATGGACTTGATGTGCTGGCAAAAGTGGGTGGTTTTGAGATAGGTGTACTTGTGGGCGTGGTTCTTGGTGGTGCGTTGGCCCGACGCGCAGTGGTGTTGGATGGTTTCATCTCAGGTGCGGCTGGATTGATTGCGTACAGCCTGTGTCCTGATGCTCACGACTACATCATCGCGTCGCATCGGTCTGCCGAGAAGGGGCATAAGGTTGCCCTAGCTCATATGAAGTTGAGGCCTGTGTTGGACTTGGGTATGCGTCTTGGAGAGGGAACCGGTGCGGTTCTTGCGATGCCCATAGTTGAGGCTGCTGCAGCGTGCCTTAGTGATATGGCGACGTTTGCTGAGGCTGGCGTCTCTGATCGCGAGTCCGTGGGAGAGTCTGAAACCATGGCGGAGGAAGCCCGTTGAGAAGCCTGAGGATGGCAATTGCGTTCCTCACGGTGCTACCGGTTTCTCCTGGTGGAACGGTAGTGTCGATGTCATCGTCGCGAGCGTACTTCCCTCTGGTGGGTTTGGGACTTGGCGGCATCTTGGCAGGGCTGGACCTGGCGGCGAGAGAGGTGTTGTCGCCGATGGTTATGGGTGCGCTGTTGGTAATAGCCCTGGTTGTGTTGACGCGGGCCATCCACATAGAGGGGTTTCTGGACGCCTGTGATGGCCTGTTCGGTGGGTTCACACGGGAGCGGCGGTTGGAGATACTGCATGACTCCCATGTTGGAGCATTCGCGGTAGTTGGTGGGGCGAGTTTGCTGCTGCTGAAGTGGTCGCTGCTGACTGAGTTGCCTGCTGGAGAACGAACCTGCCTCCTGGTGTTGTTTCCGTGCCTGTCTCGCATGGGAATGCTTGCGACTATGGCCGCATTTCCCTACGCCAGAGAGCAGGGTATGGGAACTGTGTTCCAAATTGGACGAAGTTGGCTCCAAGTAGGGTTTGGGTTGACTACGGCTGTGGTAGCTAGTGTGCTGCTCATTGGTGGTGCCGGGGGGATACTGTTGGCAGCGGCCTTGGGCGTGTCACTGATGTTTGGTCGATGGGTCACAGGATTGCTTGGCGGCATGACGGGAGACATGTACGGTGCAGTGAACGAAGTAGTGGAAGTCACGGTGTTGCTGCTTGCCATCATCCTGTTCGATGTGGCGTCGGAGTTATTTCAGTCGCCGTTGGCGTAAGGAGCATATTCATGGGTAACTGGTATTTGGTGCGGCATGGCGAATCGGAATGGAACAACAAGGGGCGCATCCAAGGTCATGCGGATGTTCCTTTGAGTGAGTTGGGCCGTCGTCAGGCCAAGCTTCTTGGGGAGAGAATGGCCGGAGAGCGTATCGACGCGGTTTATTCTAGCGACCTTTCTCGCGCTGTGGATACTGCTACTGGGGCTTTGGGCGGACGCGATATTCCCCTTGTAACCGACCCGAATTTGCGAGAATTTTCCTACGGAAGCTGGGAGGGACTGACGTTACAGGAAGTGGAGGCGCAGGATCCGGAGCTTTTTGCCGCTCGATTCACACGAGGCGACAACTCGTTTTCGGCTCCAGGTGGGGAAGACTCAACGGACATCTTGCAGAGAGTCCAGCGGTTCCTTGATGGTATGGCTGAGCGCCACTCCCCTGATGAAGACCTGCTCATCGTTGGTCATGGAGGGTCCGTTCGTGCCCTTGCCATATGCCTGCTAGGCCTTCCTGCAGCGGATTTTTGGCGTCTGCGGGTCGGTAATGCAGGTGTCTCTATTATCAGCAACCAGGGGCGAGGACGCGTGTTGGAGTTGTGGAACGATATGCACCATCTTATAGGTGTAAATGAAGCCTAAGGCCAAAGTGGTGATGGTGATGGGTACCGCCTCCGATGTTGGGAAATCGGTGGTGGCCACAGCGTTGTGCCGCATCCTGATCCAGGATGGATACCAGGTGCCACCGTTCAAGGCTCAGAACATGTCGCTGAACTCCTTTGCTGTGCCGGACGGGGGAGAGATAGACCGTGCACAGGTGGTGCAGGCTGAAGCCGCGCGGGTCACCCCTACCGTGGATGCGAGAGCTCGAGCTGTTTCACAATCGGGAACTACGAAGGGGCGTGTTGGAGCAGTTAGCGAGTTGGAAGGGCGTCATGTTGCCACCTGGCATTGAAATCGACCTGGATGCTGAGTATGACAAGCTGGCAGATCTAGTGCGGGAGAACGTGGATATGACTGAACTCTACCGTGTGGCAGGGTTGGCTTGAATGAGCGCATGGGGAAGGGCATGACAAAACGACTGACGTTCATTTTGGGCGGGGTCCGTGCTGGGAAGAGTAGCTACGCCCAGCAGTTGGCCAAGGAGGGCAACCGCGTACTCTTTGTGGCTACAGCGGAAGCTGGCGACGATGAGATGACTGCTCGTATTGAAGTCCACAAAAGGGATCGCCCGGCTACGTGGGACACCTTGGAGGAGTCGCTTAACGTGGCACTGGCTTTGGAGCCCCTTCTGCCTAGCTACGACACCGTACTTATCGACTGCATGACGTTGTGGGTCAGCAACCTGATGCTGCGTGGTGAGGATGGGGCAATGGGTAGCGATAT
>CAVOCU010000068.1:0-9228 GCA_963694315.1 Dehalococcoidia bacterium
CTAACGTCGTTCTATGGGCAATGCCGTCAATGCCTTTGGCTAGTCCGCTAATGATGGTTATTCCTGCGGAGGCCAAGTCTTTGACCAGCGCTGCACATGCCTCTCGACCGTATGCCGTGGCACGTCGAGTACCAATGACCGCTACCCCGTGGGCATCGTGCTCCATGAATGTTCCTTTAAGGTAGAGCACCGGCGGAGGATCGTATAGCTCTTTTAACGCGGAAGGATATTCAGAATCATTCCAGGTTAGCGCTCTAACCACTGCTTTTCCCATCCGCTCCATCTTCGCATCCGGGTCAATGAGTGGGCGGTGTTCAGTTATCTGACGTAGTGCGCTTCCCTCTATCCCAACGGCCTTAAGGCTGGAGGACGTGGCTTTCCATGCAGCTTGAATGCTCTCAAATCCGCTTTCGAGCATACGCATGCGTACTGTCTCAATAGAGGGGATACGGGAGAAAGCTACCCAGTACTTCAGGTCGTCCATTCATTCACTATACAACGACGGGCAATACGAGGGAATTGCTTCCGAAGCATGGGTTGAAGGAAAAATTAGAAGGAAGGACTACCCGTGGACTCATCGTGGCGGAGAGGGCGGGATTCGAACCCGCGAGAACCCTTCCAGGCTCTATACGCTTTCCAGGCGTACCTGTTCAACCGCTCCAGCACCTCTCCACGATGACACCAAAGAGCTTCGCCGCAGGGACAACTCGTCGTAGCGGGGTAGCTAAGCCAATCTAGTATGGCTTCGTACGGGGCGCAGTGTCAACGAATAGGGACAGCATTGAATAGGGACAGCATTGAAAAATGATATTATGTGGCGGAGAGAGTGGGATTCGAACCCACGATGAGTTGCCCCATACCGCATTTCGAGTGCGGCGCGTTCGACCGAGCTCTGCCATCTCTCCGTGCGCGGTACCTCTATAGAGTAGCTACATCCCTACCGCCAAGCAAGGGCTAGAAAGGGTTTCAGGTCTGTCATGGAGTATGATACTGCTTGTTCTGGCAGGGACATGGATGTAAGAGGTGAGACATGGACAAAGCACTAACTAAAGTAGAATTCCAGCAAGAGCTTCAAACCAAAGTTGAGTTCATCACAGAGACACGCCTGGGGAAGCTTATGGAACTAGCTATGCCTGACTTTGAAGTTACTCACAGCGATCTTGAGGAAAGAGCAAACGGCATGATTTATATCAATCCGGAACGCCTACGCTCCTATGTTGGCCTAGTGTCCGGCGAACTCCTGGCGATGTTTGATGCAGCGCTCATCGATGTGATTTATCAGGAGGATGATGCCCCTAAACCGTAGCGCCCAGTCTATCCACCTGTGTAGGCTGACAGCTCTGACAGGTCAATCATCTTTGCATCCGCCCGGTTGCTAAGCCATTCTCCATCCTTCAACAGTGACGGCAGGACATAGACAAGCTGAGACCTATCAAGTGGAACGGGGTCTGTTTCTGCGGGAATGGTAACGTCAATCCGCCGACGCTGGTATGCGTATCCACCCTGCTCACTGTCTGCATGATTCGTTTTGATGACTTGCATGCCATCGCCTGTGAAATCTGATACTTCCATCCTCGCACCTTCCAATACCAAGTTGGGCTGACCTGGAGAGATTATACCTTCATTGACGTGAAACAGTGGTTCCCACTATCTATTGCTTGACAATTCCCTTGATATTTCCCTAGCATAATACAATCCAGACATTGCGCCGGGAGGCACAAAAGTCGTTACCAGTGAGGCGGAAAATCTCTTCTTAGCTCTTCCTAGAAGAGACAAAAGAATCGCAGATTTTTCGTTTATTGTTCTAGGAGTGCGTGCATGAGTGCTTGGCAATCAGTGATTCTGGCTGCCGGCGCTGGCATTCGCATGCGCTCAGCAACCCCTAAAGTTCTCCACCAGGTTTGTGGCGTTCCCCTCATTCAACACGTAGCCTCCGCGCTTCGTGATGCTGATTTTAAAAAACCAATCGTTGTGGTTGCTCCTGACGCTGATGAAATTCGAACCTACCTTGGCGTCAACGTGGACTTCGCCGTGCAAGAAACTCCATTAGGCACCGGGCATGCGCTGTCGTGTGCGCGAGGCAAGATTCCAGACAATGCTGAGAACATTCTGGTTATTAATGCTGACTGCCCCCTTGTCCCGTCCGAGGCGATTCAACACCTAATGGCTGTCCATGAGGACAACAACGCTGATTTGACGTTGATGACCACTGACGGCGTTGGCCAAGAAGGGTTTGGGCGAATAGTCCGCGACGCATCAGGTACCCTTACTGCGATCGTAGAGGAACGCGAAGCCACGGCTGAACAACTCACCATGACAGAGGTGAATGGCGGCGTGTATGCCTTCCGGGCTGCAACGTTGTGGCCTGAACTTGCAACGCTAAAGCCATCATCAAAAGGTGAAATTTATCTGACGGACATGGTTGCACGGGTGCACCAAGCCCAAGGAGCCATTGCAACGGTTCATGCAACTGATTCTCACGATGTTCTTGGAGTGAACACCCGCGTTGATTTAGCGCAGGCAGAAGCTGTTATGCGGGGCCGCATCCAAACGCGACATATGCTGGACGGCGTAACGCTGATTGACCCTTCAACAACGTATATTGATACCGGTGTTCTGATAGGGAAAGACACAGTTCTCTACCCCAACACCCATCTACAAGGAGCCACTCAAGTGGGTGAGGCCTGCCAGATTGGCCCCAATACGGTGTTGCAAGACACTGTAGTTGGACAACGGGTCAGAATTGTGTCATCCATGCTTGAAGGGGCAACCCTGGAAGCAGATGTGGATGTTGGCCCATTTGCCCATCTTCGCCCAGGTTCCCACATAGGTGAATCAACCCACATTGGCAACTTTGTTGAAATCAAAGAGAGCACCTTGGCTAACGGAGTAAAGGTTGGTCATTTCAGTTACCTTGGTGACGCTGACGTGGGCGCGAACGTGAACATCGGCGCGGGTACCGTGACTGCTAATTTTGATGGCGTTGAGAAACACAAAACAACAATAGAAGAGAACGCATTTATTGGCTCAGACACCATGCTGATAGCGCCTGTTCTCATTGGTAAGGGTGCAGCTACCGGGGCCGGGTCCGTGGTCACAAAGGATGTGACCGCCGGAGAGACTGTGGTAGGCGTTCCCGCAAGGCCCCAACTAAGGAAATCCAATAAAAAGCCTGAAAAGGTATAAACCAAGAGGTGAATGTTTTTGGACAGTGACCAGGTTGTACCCCTAGGAATAAGCCTTATACTCGTGCTTCTTTCAGCATGCGTTTCAATTTTCCGCTCTGCATTGGCTAGGTTTGATGCCAGAGCAGGAGATGATGGTTTGCACAGAGGCGGTCTGCTACAAGGAGCACTAACTGCCGTGCTAAAAAACTCCGCTGGCGCAACGTTCACGCTGTTTCTCATTAGAGTGATTTTTGATGGGATAGCTGCCGGAGCCCTTATCGTTTATTTGATGAACGTCTCTGCGGGGCAGCAAGAGTTTGTTGCTACTGCCCTGGGTGGATTAGCGCTGTTGTTGGCCATGCCAGCCTTGGTTAATCCTCTAAGTCGCAGATACGCCAGTGGCATAGCAGTAATTGCAGCTCCAATCGTTCTAATCCTGGACCTTTTAGCAAAGCCGGTCACTCGACCGTTGTACAACCTTTCTCAATGGTTTTCAGGGGCTTCTGACACCCTACCAGAATTGGCAACCGAGTTGGCTGCAAGGTTTAATAGAGTGTTGATTCCATTGGATAAACAGGTGAATCCTCCAGACGAGCAAGAGTTGGAGATGATTTATGCCATCTTACAAATGGAAGAAACAGCAGTGCGGGACGTCATGGTTCCACGACCTGACCTAGTTGCCATTGAGATTTCAGAAGATGTCTCCAAGGCGGTGGCCTTGATGAGAGAAGCTGGACACAGCCGAATTGTGGCATATGCGGAATCAATAGACCACGTGGTTGGTATCCTTCATGCTAGAGACCTCTTGAGGCTTGCTGAACCGTCTGAAACCCCAGTCATCATGCAAGAGTTACTGAGGACTCCACTCTTCGTTCCAGAAGGGAAGCGGTTGGATGCCCTGTTGCGGGAGTTCCAGCGGCAACGCGCCCACATGGCCGTTGTTGTGGATGAGTACGGCGGAACCGCAGGGTTGGTTACGCTTGAAGACATCTTGGAAGAGATTGTTGGAGAGATCGTTGATGAGTTTGATGAAGATGAACCAGAGATTCAAATAATCAGTGAGGATGAAGTCATCTTGGATGCCAGGGTGAACTTGAGCTTCTTGAAAGAGCACTTTGATGTGGATATCGAGGGCGATGGGTTCGATACCATCGGTGGGCTTGTGTATAACCAGCTAGGGAAAATCCCCTCCCAAGGAGATCAAGCGGTTGCCGATGGCCTTCGAGTTGAGGTGTTGAACACAGAGGGCAGACGTATCACGAAAGTCCGGGTAGTGCGAGAATCTGAACCCAAGACAGTGCAACAGAGTTAAGCTAGCCCTGCTTCAGGAATCACTGGTGCTCAGGCGACGATTCTACGTCCACACCACGTCGTTTGTTTATCTTCACCGCTTCCTCTATTCCCTTTCACCCCTGCCATGTATAACGGCACGGGGCCGGAGGGCCTTTAGCATTCTGCTGATGTGAAATCCCGCCCGTAGAACCTCTTTTCACGAGAGCCCCCTTTTGCCTTGGCGGTGTGCCCTCATAGTGTATCAGTCTCTTGACCTTTGGCCTTGTTACCTACATAGACTAACCTAGGCACTCATTACTGCTGTTTAGGCAACACCAAAGGAATGCTCCACACAATGTGAGAAGGTCGTTCCCTTGAGCGGAGGCAAAAGAAAACCCCTGGGTGAATTACCACCCAGGGGTTTTCTTTTAACTACCTTGAGAAGAACTTACTTGGCGGATGCTACAAACATCATTGGAGCACTTGCGATAGACCCGTCTGTTCCTGATACACGAAGCGTGAATATGCCCGCTTCAATAGCACCAAACGATGTTAGATCCAAATCCTGCGGGTTAACTTGGAATGCGCCGTATGCATTTGCCGTAGCGCCAACCAAGATCAAATCATCCTGTGAAGTTAGCAACTTGGCAATGACGACCTCGCCTGGCTGGAAGCCATAACCTGTCATCGTGAAGGTCTTATCTGCGCCGATAACAAACACTGTCTGATCCAGCATGACACCAGCAGCTAATGCAGAGCCATCAGAGCCATCAGAGCCAGCGAGTCCTTGGAGGCCTGGGTTACCTGGGTTACCTGGGTTACCTGGGTTGCCTTGGAGACCTTGAACGCCTGGGAGACCTGGATTCCCCGGTAGGCCAGCTGCGCCTTGCGCACCCTGAGAACCAGCAGAGCCTGAACAGCCTGCAATGGCTAGAGTAGCCACCAATACGAGAATGAGAACCAAACCGCTGAAGCGCCCCCGTGAAAATCGTTTCATCAGATCCCCTTTCAGTTTTACGATGCAATTTACGACGTGGTTGGAATCCATTAAATCTGAATTACCTATGTGATTCCTACTAGCTAAATACCGCGTTTTATATTAGGTGTAGCTCTAGTCTGTGTCAAGCCCTATTAACGCTACTGTAAGCCGATTCGCGCCACGTAGTAGACCATATCCATAGATAAAAACGGAACATTCATCCCCAGAGTTCCATAAAATCGGATGAAAATTACATGATTTTCGTATTTTAGCTAGGCATGAAACCAAATATTCCCCCTCGGACTGCGATTGTGGTGCCGGGAAACGAGGGTTCATGCTAATCCATTAACTTCTAGGCAATTCAGACGTATACTGTTTTTATGCCAACATCAGAATCCCTCAAAATCGCCCAACGTGCTGTAGAGATTGCCAGCGACAAACAAGCGTCCGACATCATTTTGTTGGATATTCAAAGCATTGCGTCTTTTGCCGATTATTTTGTGTTGTTAAGTGCTGACAATATGCGCTTGATTAACTCCTTAGTGGAGGATATTGCTCTTCAACTGAAGCTTGAAGGCGTCAACATCATGCACAAGGAAGGGACAATTGAATCTGGGTGGGTGCTCCTGGACTATGGGGATGTGCTCATCCATGTCTTTTCTCCCGAGGAGCGCGACTATTATCGCCTGGAGGAACTCTGGAAAGAAGCAACTCCCTTAGTTCAGGTGCAGTAGCCTACTCGGTAATCCAACCCTCCACGCTTCGGGTCCACTCCACCAACTCGCCTGAATTAAAGAACAGCGTGAGCTCATGGGCAGCAGCTTCGGGCGAATCTGAGCCGTGAACCAAATTACGGCCTATATCTGACCCCAAATCCCCACGTACCGTGCCGGAACCTGCCGCTTTGGGATCAGTGGCTCCCATCGTCTGGCGAACAATTTCAATGCTGTTCTTCCCTTGGATAGCTAGAACCACTACTGGGCTGGACGTTATGAACTGCACCAAACCCGGGAAGAATGATTTGCTTGCATGGGCCTCGTAATGCTGCTTGGCTAACGCCTCATCTATTTGCAGGAGTTTCATCCCAACAATCTTCAGTCCTCTGCGCTCCAATCGACTGATAACCTCACCTGCCAGGCCGCGTTGTACTCCGTCTGGCTTAATCAACACCAGGGTTGTTTGGACATCTGCCACGAGTCTGCCTCCTATTTTGTTATCTTCGAGTATATAATCGCTACTTGGGTTTTGCTGATGATGGCATAGTAATGCTGGGCTGGCGCAGGTAGTTTGGCTCCATCGCCGTAGCATCAGCAACTTCGCCCGCCGCCAAAATGCGAAGCCCAAGGGTTGAAAGGACTGCTAGTTGTCGTGAGGGGGGAGGGCCCGCTAGAACCGTTTTACCAGGCCCAGCCAATTCCTGAAGTCGGGCTGACATGCTCCATGCGCCCTCTCCGCAAAAAATTGTACCATCTGGAACGGCATCCACCATAGCTTCTAACGTTGTGACCTGTTCGTTCATTGAAAGTGACCACTCCAGTGAAGTGAGTTGGTACAAACTCCACGCAATGCGCTCCCTGCCTACCTCCAACAATGGACAAAGTGGTCCTTGTACTGCATTAAAGTGCTGGGCAGCCTCAAGCTCTAGTGTGCTGACACCAATGAGTGGAATATCTAATGATTCCGCCAAACCCTTTGCCACCCCCATGCCGACGCGTAGCGCGCTGAACCCGCCAGGGCCCTTGGCCACGATGACAGTGTGGATGTCCGTAGTGTCTTTCCCCGCGTCTTTCAGCATTTGAGACACAGTGGAGGCGAGTTCCAAGGTGTGGTTGTTGCTGCTGTGCCAGGAGATTGCTTTGATTATTCCCGCGCCCTGCGTCAGGGCGACGCTGGCGTAGCGGGTAGATGTGTCTATGCAGAGTTCCACGGTTACCGATTCTCCACTGTGGAGAATCGGTTATTCAGCCCTGCCAGCAGTGTAGTGTAGCGGTCTCCGGTAGCAGTCAATGTGATTCGACGTGTGTTCTCATCTATGGATTCAAGGGAAAGCAACAAGGACGATGGAGGGAACGCATCTGATGCCCTGTCCGCCCATTCCACAACGGACACACCTTCCCCAGAAAGATACTCTTCTAAGCCCAACTCGCCCAACTCCGCTGCGTGGTCAACCCGGTAGAGGTCCAGATGATAGAGGGGTAACCGTCCGTGATATTCCGTTGCCATGACAAAGGTAGGGCTTCGGGGTCGCTCTGTAACGCCTAAGCCCTGGGCAATGCCTTGGGTCAACGTGGTTTTCCCAGCGCCAAGCTCCCCTGTCATGAGTATGACATCGCCAGCCTGCGCATTTTGGCCAAGCTGGAATCCAATGGAGTGGGTTTCATCAGCACTGTGGCTGATAAGTTCTTTCGTGTTGGTCATGACTTAAGGTGATCCCAGCCTTCGGCATCTACTGCCAAAGGGGCACCATCCCTATCAACAACACTCACCTGTCCGGGGTTACCGTCCATTATGGTGCCAATGACCTGTAGCCCACTCTCCAGTTGCCCATGCAACTTTGCAATGATTGCAGGCGAAGCGGTGAAGAGAAGTTCGTAGTCTTCACCTCCATTAAGAGCCATGCCCAGGGCTGTTTGGGGCAAGGCTAGGAGCGCTTCAGGGTGGACAGGGACGTTGGCTGCCTCCAATCGAGCCGAGTTCCGGCTAGCGGAACATATTTTTGCTAAATCACTGAGAAGGCCATCGCTTACGTCCATGGCACAAAGCACGCCGGCATTTAGCAAAGAGTGACCTTCATTGATGCGAGGTCGTGGGCGTTGATGGGTTTCTATAAGGGGTTTCAAATCACCTTCATTGGCTGTCTCAGCACCCTGGAGTACAGCAAGCCCTGCGGCAGATCCTCCCAGCGTTCCCGTGACGGCAATCTGGTCGCCCGGGCGTGCTGCTGACCGGAGCATTGGAGCACTATGGATCACCCCGGTTTGAGCGATGGTCATGAAGAACACTGGCGAAGAGACGATGTCACCGCCAATGACTGTGACCCCATACGTTGACGCGGCTTTCAAAAGGCCAGCATAGAGGTCGTCCATGTCTTGAATGAGCGTGTCTTCAGCCAATCCAAGGGTTACAACGGCAAAGGATGGAACCCCACCCATTGAAGCGATGTCGCTCAGGTTGGCGGCAAGGCATTTCCATCCTACCGTACGCCACGTGCTGGTCTCTGGAGTGAAGTGCACGCCTTGGACAACGGTGTCTGTGGTGAGGAGTTCTGTGATGCCGCCTACGGTCCAGGCCGCGGTGTCATCGCCGATAGTGACGGTGAGGCTTGGCGACGGGGAAACGTTAGGTCGAGTAGCTGGCTCTGCTGCGGCTACCTGCCTAGCGAGTCGTTCAATGAGACCAAATTCACCGATATCATGTACATACATGCCCTGCATTATACTGAATCAGACAGCTAAGGCTCAAGGTAGGAAATTTATGCGGTATCTGGTGCTTGCCGATATCCATAGCAACCTAGAAGCTTTGCAATCTGTGGTGCGCCATGCGAAATCGCAGGGTGGACTTGAAGGTGTATGGTGCCTTGGGGACATTGTAGGGTGCGGCCCGGATCCTACTGGCTGTATAGATTTACTCTTTTCGTATCCCCTTGCAGCCGTTTCCGGGAATCACGATTTGGCATCCATTGACGCCGTGCCGCTGAAAGACTTCAATGCGTACGCCAAGGCGGCCATTGTTTGGACGCAGGAGCAGTTGATTCCTGAGCATCGAACTTTTTTGAGGGATAACCCACTACGACGTGAAGAAGAAGATATC
>CAVOCU010000069.1:0-9165 GCA_963694315.1 Dehalococcoidia bacterium
AATTGGCCAAGATGCGCACTTCTGTACCCTGCATGGAAGCGATAAGGGATTCCTTAAAGTACGGGACAGGAAGGCCTCCATCCATGATGCAAATATCATTGATGTAGAGGCCAATGTTCTTCTCAATCATCTCCGCGCCACTCTTCCCCAAAGCCATCATGATACGTCCCCAGTTAGGGTCATTGCCGTGGATGGCGGTCTTCACCAGGATGGAGCTAGCAACAGAACGAGCCGCCAGCCGAGCGTCAGCCACGCTCTCCGCGCCCTCTACTGTGACTTCGATGAGTTTAGTTGCGCCCTCGCCGTCCTTGACCATCTCGCGAGCGAGGTGCGTGCAGACCTCTAGCAATGCAGCGATAAAGGTCTCACCTTCCGGCGTATCCTTCTTGATTGCAGCACCAGACGCGCCGTTGGCAAAGAGCAGCACGGTATCGTTGGTGCTGGTGTCGCCATCAATGTCGATCATGTTGAAGCTAGAATTGACCACCTCGCTGAGGGTCTCCTGCAAAAAGGCTGTATCCAGCTCGGCGTCAGTGGTCAGGTAGGCCAGCATCGTCGCCATGTTGGGGTGGATCATGCCGGAGCCCTTGGCGCAGCCACCTAACGTCACCGTTTTGCCACTCGCGGAGAAAGAAACCGCAATCTCCTTGGTGACGGTGTCTGTAGTAAGAATGGAACGGGCAAAATCGTGCCCACCACTATGTGAAGATTCAATGTCGACTACTGTGTTGCGGATGAGACCCATGGGTAGCTCAACCCCAATGATGCCAGTGCTACTAACAGCCATTGCTGCCGGAGCGACGCCAAAGGCCTTGGCCGCCAGCTGTGCCATCTCTTGTGCATCTTTGTAGCCTTGCTCGCCTACAGCGCAGTTGGCACAGCCACTGTTGACGATGACGCCCTGTGATACCCCACTGGCAACACTTTCCTTTGTGACGGTGACAGAGGGCGAGAGGATTTTACTGGTGCTGTAGGTGCCGCCAGAAGTGGCTGGCTGCTCAGAGAAGAGCATGCCCAAATCCACTTTTCCCGGCGCGTATGCCCGGATGCCTGCGTACGTTGCCCCCGCGAGAAACCCCTGCGGGCTGGTTACTGACCCGCCAGAAAGGACGGTAATCTCCGATGTCATTGCATATCTCCTGATTTAAGCTGTTTTTCATTCCAATAGACGCAATAAAGTACGTAAGAATAACGAGTTGCGTCGCTTCTGGGTGTCCTTGCCAAACAGCCCGGTGCAGTATAGCACAGGGCGTAGGTAGCATCACCCTTAGTCGGTGGAGGCGTCGGCGTCGGGAGAATTCCCGGCCGACTCAGTTCGGAGAGAACCATCCTGGGCTTCATCCAGTCGCGGGTCAGCATCAATAATGCCATCTGCGACCAGGGTGCTGTTCATAGCTGCCACCGCAATTTCAATCTGTGACCGGTCAGGCCAGCGGGTGGTAAGCCGTTGAAGCATCAACCCAGGATACGTTAGGACGCGCGCCCAGGGCCGCTCACTGTGGGCACCGCTAAATCGTAAGAACTCGTAGCTAACAGAAGCAATCACTGGCACCAGCGCCACACGGGAAATGATGGCCATGATGATTGACGGACGGCCCGCCAGCGTAAAGACCAGCACAGATACCAGCACCACCGTTAGGAGGAAGGCCGTGCCGCAACGCGGATGCGCCGTGGAGAATTTCTCTATCTCTTCAGGCACCAGGGGGACGCCATGCTCATAAGCGTGGATGGTCATGTGTTCCGCGCCGTGGTAGGCAAAGACACGCTGGATGTCCTTAATGTGTCCAATGCCCCAGATGTACCCAACAAGTAGGATCAGGCGTATAGCGCCCTCAATGACGTTGCTGGTAATGGATGAGTCTATGAAGCTGTCCATTGAGCGCGCACCCAGCAATGGCAGCAGGAAGAAGATGCCTACACCAAACACCAGGGCGGCACCAAGGGAGAAGGCCATGGTAATTCGTTCAGCCTTGCCCCTTGGTGGAAGTTCACCATCCGGGATGGGTGGTGCTTCTGGGTCTGCCATAGCAATTTCTGCAGAGCGGTTCAGCCCTTTGATACCCATGAGCATAGACTCTGCTAGGACGATGATGCCGCGCACCAGAGGGATGCGCCGCAGTCGACCGTTGGTGATAGGGCTGAGAGGTAAGGGGCCTGTCCAGATACCGCCGTCAGGACGACGCACAGCCATGCGGACATTGCGCTGTCCGCGGATCAGCACTCCCTCTATAAGGGCTTGTCCACCGTAGTAGAACGGCTGTGGCATTTTTGTCCTTTACTACCCTTCTGAACCCGATCATCCTCGTGTCATTCTGTGGAGTCCCGCTGACGGGGTGACGAAGAATTTTTCCATATTGCTCTGGAAAAGAAATCGGGGTGGTTTGCACCACCCCGAGGGCCAGGATTGGGCGCTTACTTAAGATTATATCTTCGCCGTATGCGCTCCACCCTACCCTCAGTGTCCACAATTCGCTGCTCACCCGTGAAGAACGGATGACATTGGTTGCAAATCTCTACTCGGATTTCCGCTTTGGTGGATCCAGTGGTGAAGGCGTTACCGCAAATGCAGGTTACCTTGGCCTCTGGATGCCACTCTGGATGTATTTCTACCTTCATGGTCTTCTCTAGTTCCTTTTCCTTAGTCCGTTACAACTGACCGTTGTTACAAGCTGGTTTGATGCCCCGTAGTGCCTATGAGATGCAGGCTTAGGCTTGCACTGGATAGACGCTGGCCATCTTCTTGTCCTTGATTGCCCACTCATACTTGACCTCTCCGTCAACTAGGGCGAAGAGTGTGAAGTCACGGCCCAGGCCTACGTTGTTGCCTGCAATGATACGCGTGCCACGCTGCCGCACCAGGATTGCGCCGGTGCGAACCTTCTGGCCGCCAAATACCTTGACGCCCAAACGCTGGCCGTTGCTATCCCTACCGTTACGACTGGAACCGCCACCCTTTTTATGAGCCATGGTGTACTCTCCCTAGTTCTGGGTCTCTTCGGAGGTCTCTGCCGGGGTCTCTTCGGCTGGTGTTTCTTTCGATGCAGCCGCGCGCGTCCGACGCTTCGCTGGGGCTGGCTTCTCTTCTGTCGTTGCTTCCGTGGTTGTGGCCGCAGTCGCTGCCCGTGTCCGGGTACGCTTTGCTGGGGCTTCTGTCGTTGCTTCTGCGGTAGTCGCAGGCGCTGCCCTAGTCCGTCTTGCGGGAGCGGGGGCCGTTGCTACTTCAGAAGCTACGGCTTCAGCCGGCGCAACTTCCACCTTGGCTGTGGGCACAAAGGGTGGTGGCGTTGCTCCACCGGTCAAAATATCCTGTATACGAATCCGGGTATAGCTCTGGCGATGCCCGTTCTTTTTCCGATAGTGGGTCTTGGACTTGTACTTGAAGATGATGATTTTGGGGCCGCGGAACTGATCCTGAACCTCTGCCGTGACCATTGCACCATCTACAGAAGGTGTGCCCACGGATAGCCCAGATTCCACCGACACCAACCGAACATCAGCCAGCTCCACACGGGTGCCGACTTCTGCTTCCAGCTTCTCCACGTCAATGACGTCGCCGGATTTCACCTGATATTGCTTGCCACCTGTTTGAATAACTGCGTAGCTAGTCACGATGATAAATGCCTCTCAATAGCTATATGCCACAAAACATTCATTGTAGAGAGTAGCTGCAACTCCGTCAATGGGATGCTCCATCTATTCCTTCCTTCTCCCTTGCCCTTGGATTGACATCCTCACCGCAAAAGCCTCTAATCTGTGCCAATTCGCTTCGCGTCAAACGCGCAAAGGGGCACCATGACCAAGGGTGACGCAGCTAAAATCCGCTCCAAGCTCGGGCATCCCATCGTGGACGGGGACAGCCACTG
The DNA here is from genome assembly GCA_963694315.1 of Dehalococcoidia bacterium. Lineage (GTDB taxonomy): Bacteria > Chloroflexota > Dehalococcoidia > Lucifugimonadales > UBA1127 > UBA1127. Next base: position 3,864 of record CAVOCU010000069.1, read on the forward strand.
GATAGAATCGATATCCGTTATGCCCGACTACGTCCGACAGGAGGGCGGCGCGAAGATGGCCGAGGAGTTTGCCAAATCGCAGAACCGTCGCAGCGCTTGGTATGACGCCACGTTGGAGGAGCGCAAGCAAAAGCGTCTGTCCCGGGGCAACTGGTGGGTCACCACGGCAAATACCCTGGACTTCGCCAACTCCATGATTCCCGCATTGCAAGAAAAACGGATGGACGAACTGGGCATTGATTACTCCATCATCTACCCAACGCGATTGCTCACCGGCAACAGCATCCCCCAAGACGAGACACGCAGAGCGGTATGCCGCGCGTACAACAGAATGGTCGCGGACATCTACGCCCCCACAAATCACGCCTGACCCCCGCTGCGTTGATTCCGTGCTTGACGCCCCAGGAGGCCATCGACGAGGTTGAGTACGCGGTGAACACCCTGGGCCTCAAGGTTGGCAGCTTCAAGGGATCGCAACGCCGGTCCATCCCGGAATACGAAGTGGCCGGAGCCTCTCCCGCAGTGATGCCTCACTACACCATATAGACGCCCTCGGGTTGGATAATCCGTACGATTACGACCCGTTGTGGCAGAAGTGCGTGGATATAGGTATGTCCGTAACGGTGCATCAGGGGAGCAACGGCTGGGCGAATCGCATGTCCACCAGCAACGGTGAGTTCAATCGGCTGGGCCATGCTGCCACCTGACATGAGCCCATGACCAAGTCCATCTTCCTTGGCGGCGTTGTACGTCGTTTTCCAACCCTCACCTTCTCGTTCTTGGAAGGCGGCGTGGGGTACGGCGTCATGCTTCTGGCGAACCTGGTGGGCGGATGGCAGAAGCGCCCCTACGACACGATGCAGAAGAACCTCCGACCAACCAACATTGATACCGAGCGACTGCGTGAACTCATTGAGCAGTACGGTTACGGCGATTTAAAGGCGAAGGGCCAGGAAGCGATAGACGCGCTCCAACTCCAAGAACTCGCCAGGCGAGAAACGGAGTCGCTTGATGATTACGCTGGCGTTGGAGTCAGCACAAAAGAAGAGCTTATTGACCTCTTTCCCAAGAACTTCTACTTCGGTTGTGAGGCCGACGACCCTGCCACGGCGCGGGCCTTTGACTCCCGGATGCCTGGCAGGTTGAAGGCGTTGCTGGGCACAGACCTGGCTCACTGGGACGTGCCGGACTTTGCAGAGGCAGTCCCTGAGGCATGGGAAATGGTGGAGGATGAGCTGATAACGGAGCAGGACTTCCGGGACTTCACCTTCACCAACCCAGTACAGTGCCACGGGCAGATGAACCCGGACTTCTTCAAGGGCACCATCGTAGAAGATGCAGCCAAAAATCCCCTAAATGGCTAGCCATTTACCGATATTCCTGTGGTTACCTGTGGTGCGAGGTTCCGTTCATTGTTACGACGCCCTCAGAATGGCAAAGTTCGATAGGAACTAACCGACTCAGCATTCCATCGGTATTCGCAGCTAACAAGGGTCGAAGGCGAGCCCTCGCTAGCCTAGCGCGGTCAGAAGCTCGCTGACGTTGCTCAACGATTCCACATTGCGCACAGCCTCAATGGCCTTGGCAATGGCATCCGCGCTAATGACGCCAGTAGCACACTCAGTGAACTTCTCTGCCAACTCATCGGGGGTCATAGGCCGCTCAGGAGTGCCGCGTGACACAGATGCTTCTTGCGTCAGGGTAGTCCCGTCCTTCAGCATCACCTCAACTCGACTGCGAATACGTTCAAAACCCTGGGCGTCAATCTCCGGGTCAAGGTAGGGCTTCACCCGCTGCATCATCGCCTGGACATCAGGGCTGCTCACCACCTCGTCGCGGAATTCAGCAATGCCCGCTCTACGGCGCAGAGCCAGCACGCCAAGCATGAACTGGATGCTGAACTTGGCCTGCAATGCGTTCTTCGGGGCAACATAGCGCAGTGCGTTTATGACGTTTGATGCAGTGCCAAGGCGTACTTCCTCTATGTTCTCCGGGGCTACATCGTGGGCGATAACCAGCTCACGGAGGGCATCCATTGTGGGGTGCAGCAGGGAACCGCACGGGTAGGGCTTCACGGACACACCAGGGTCAAGCAACGCCCATGGGTTGCCGAGTTTGCCGCGCACGTACTCCTCATCCACGCCACCGCCAGCCACAGCAAAGTAGCCCCAAGGGCCGTCCAGGCCGGAGGGGTCAGCCTCGTACCCCATAGACGCCAGTCGAGCGGCCACGATGCCGTTCTGGGCCGCCGCGCCGGAGTGGTAGGGCTTGGTCATGGTGCCAAAGTTGCAGCGTATGCCCGCGCTCTTGGACGCCGCGATACTGATGGCAGTACGGGTAGTATCCAGGTCCAGGCTTAATAATTTCGCCGCCGCTGCTACGCTCGCAAATACGCCAAAGGTGCCGGTGCTGTGGAATCCCTGCTGATAGTGCCTGGGGTTGATGGCCTCGTTAAGCTTGCACTCGACTTCCAGGCCGATGCAGAAGGCGGTCACCAGGTCTTTGCCAGATGCACCGACTTCCTGTGCTACGGCCAGAGCCGCCGAGAGAGCAGGGACTGTAGGGTGGGTCAGCAGACCATAAACACGGTTAGGTGCAGAAGCAATTTGTGTGTCATCAAAATCGTGGGCGTGGCCGCTGACACCACTGGCAAGGGCTGCAAACTCCGCAGGGAAAGAAGCAGCTGTGCCGGGCACTCGAGCCGGACCGACCACACCAAGACCGCCAATGTACTTATGGATAATCTTGGTGCAGTCCTCTGTAGTGCCTGCCAACATGACGGCCAGACCGTCCAGAATACATCGCCGAGCCTCCGCTCGGAGGGCTTCCGGAAGGTCGTTATAGCTTGTATCTATAATGAATCGGGCTGTTTCTTCTGTGATGCTGCGCTCTGCGGTTGTCATTGGTTGGGGAACCTCCTGGTGTGGTGTACCATACGGCGATAGGGACTTGGGCCAGCGGAGTATAGCACGCGCAGGCTCTGGGCCAAGGGGGGGGTCTGTGACTAGCGACTTCGAGCGATGTCCGATTTGTCGGACGCCGCTAACCACTGAGAACGTAGATGGGCTGTGGCGACCTTTTTGCCCCACGTGCAAGAACATTGTCAGGCTTAGCCCCAAGCTAGTTGCTACCACGCTGGTGGGTAACGCAGAAGGACTACTGCTGATTCAACGCAGCTATGGAGCGGAGAAGGGCCTATGGGCGCCGCCCGGAGGCTATGTTGAGCAAGGCGAGGTTGTGGAGGAAGCTGCCTGCCGTGAGGCCTACGAAGAGACGGGGCTTAAAGTGACCATCAACGGGCTGGTAGGACTGTACTCAGAGCCAGGACGCCCCATTGTGCTGGCAGCCTTCGGCGCAGAGGCCGTAGGCGGCGCGTTACATGACCTCTCCCCAGAAGTACAGAAGGTCGGCTTCTTCCCTGTAGACGACCTTCCTCCGTTAGCCTTTCCCAAAGACCGTGGAATCATTGAGACATGGGTGCAACTCCAAGAGGCACTGCCTCCCAAGGCATGAATCAGACGGTGGTCTGAGGTGAAGACGTGAAGAGCACCCGGTCCATGCCTTTCCAATGGGTTACTAAAGACGCCTGGCTTATCATGGCAGCCCGTGGGCTGCGCAACTTTGCGCTGGGCAGCATTGCCATCTTCATGGTCATCTACCTCAAGGAACTTGGGTTCAGCCTCTTCCAAATCGGCGCATTCCTTAGTGCAGGAGTAGCAGGGTCAGGGATTCAAACCTTCATAGTGGGCCTTGTCTCTGACCGACTGGGGCGACGGTGGGTTCTGGTGGGCTCCACACTGCTGGCGGGGTTTGCCGGGCTTTCCCTGATGTTCTTCAACGATTTTCTGATGCTAGCCATCTTTGCGGTTCTTGGGGGGGTCGCCGCATCCGGTGGGCCTCAATCCGGAGGAGCCGCTCAGCCGTTGGAGCAGGCCAGCCTGGCCGATGTAGCGCCGCAGGGAAAGCGTACTGACCTCTTTGCTCTGCATCGAATTATTGGGACGGGAGCAATGGCCTTTGGAGCCTTGTCTGCAGGGCTGCCCGTGCTGTTCCGCGAGGGTCTGGGCATCAGCGAGATTGATTCCTTCAAGATTATGTTCGGCGGATACGCGGTATTAGTCGCTATGTCAGCCATCCTGTATTCCCGCCTCTCCGCCAATGTTGAGGTCGATGCAACCTAACGGAACTGGACCAACCCGCTTACACTCCCCTCTCGACGTTTGATTTTCACTCTGGTGGGCCTCTTTGGCGTAGACCAGTTCGCGGGAGTATTACTGGTTCAAAGCCTGATTGCCTATTGGTTCAATACGAAGTTCGGCCTTGACCTGGGGTCCCTGGCCCTTGTGTTCTTTGCATCCCAAGCACTTTCAGCCACTTCGCTATGGATCGCCGCCAAGCTGGCCAACCGCATAGGCCTAATCAACACTATGGTGTTCACACACATTCCCTCCAGCCTGTTTCTCATCGGAGCCATCTTTTCGCCCTATGCATGGCTGGCGATTGGCCTCTGGCAACTCCGGTCATTCTTTGGGCAGATGGATGTGCCAACGCGCGACTCCTACACCATGTCTGTAGTCGGGCCCGAGGAGCGGGTGGTGATGGCAAGCATAATGGGCGCAGGGCGCAGCACCTTCGGGGTTGCTGGGCCGCCGCTCGCTACCCTTCTCTGGACGGTCGTGGCCGCCAGCGCGCCATTTGTAGCCGGTGCTGCCTTGAAGATTTCCTATGACTTCATGCTTTTCTACATGTTCTGTAAAGTGAAGCCTCCTGAGGAGGTCGCAAAAGAGCTGGGCGGCAAAGAGACCGTTCCTCCTGCTGGATAAACCCTCCAAGCTAGAGAAGCTAAGCCCCAGAACTCTTCTCACCTGATGGACAACTATGTGAGAGGGAGAATAGCTCATCCCAATACCCCCAGAGCTTATGGGTCCAGGGCAATGCCCTGGTTGACACCGTGTGTCGGTGGTCTATCATAAGTGTGTCGCCAACCTGTGCTCGGGTGGTGAACAGGTTTTAGCAGCCCTAAACATGAGCCGCGGGGATCAGCATGACCGCGACGGCAAATACGTACGTTATTTCATCTAGCCAAGAGCCTTCGGAGCATGAGCGTCGAAGGCCTTTGTTGTTTTATGCCCATCACACCCCAGCCACAAGGCTGCTTTCATGAACAACGAACTACTTTCCGGCAACGTTGGGTTCATAGGGGCAGGAGCACTGGCGACGACGCTGGCCCGCGGCATACAACACGCTGGTTATCGCGTGACTACCGTGGCAAGTAGAACAGTATCTTCCGCCGAACGCATGG
>CAVOCU010000070.1:0-9139 GCA_963694315.1 Dehalococcoidia bacterium
ACTTAAGCTCCCTTGAGGAGCGATTTGAGAGTGGTGCGAACGTCACCCCCGAGGCCATGGTTCGAGCGGGGATTCTTCGTAACTTGAGGATGCCCGTGAAGGTTCTGGCAAACGGGGAGATTACCAAGCCTCTAACGGTTTCCGCCCATAGGTTCTCCACCCAAGCCAGGGCGCAGCTACAATCAGTGGGTGGCACGGTTCAGGACCTTATTGGACCTAAGACAAGGGAGCAGGCCGATGCAGGCAACGGCAGCTAGATCTGGATCTGGACGGCCACAACTCCTCCAGGCTCTAATCGACGCATTTAAGATACCCGACCTCAGGGCTAAGCTGCTCTTTACCCTTGCAATGCTGGTGGTCTTTCGGTTTGTGGCGCATGTGCCTGTACCGGGGATAGACCGGGGCGCTCTGGAGTCTGTGTTCAGCGGCGGTCAGTTTGGGGAGCTTTTGGGCTTCCTTGACCTGTTTAGTGGTGGTGCGTTGCGGAACCTTAGCGTTGCCGCCTTGGGCGTGTATCCCTACATCACATCTTCTATCATCATGCAGTTATTGGTGCCGGTCATCCCTCAGTTAAAGGCTCTTTCTAAGGAGGGGGATTACGGCCGCCAGAAGATTAACCAACTGACGCACTACATTACTGTCCCTATTGCGTTGGCTCAAGGCTATGGGCAGATTTTGCTGCTGCAGCGGGCAGGGGTCTTCACTACCGCTGATCTGACGGGCGGAGCCTTTCCGGCTATCATCCCCATGATCATCTCAATGGCAGCGGGTACCGTGTTCCTCGTCTGGTTGGGTGAACAAATCACCGAACGAGGCATTGGGAACGGCATCTCCATTATTATTTTCGCTGGAATCGTGGCCGGCCTACCGCAGATTGTGCAACAAGGATTCATCAGTCGTGTGGACCCAACGGGGTTAATCACGCTGGTTGTCATATCACTGGTCATCATTTACCTGATTGTTGTGTTCACGGAGGCGCAGCGGAAGATCCCGGTGCAATACGGACGGACTGTGTTCCGGGGAGGGACGGTTCGCAGAGCGCAGGGGACGTCCTTTATCCCGTTGAGAATTAACTCCGCGGGAATGATTCCGCTGATTTTTGCGTTTGCCATCATCATCTTGCCGGGAACCATAGCAAGCTATTTTGCTGACCCTACTGATACGGGTTTTATTTCTCGATTTGCACAGACTCTGGTAGGAATTTTTGACGGCACGAGCTTCATTTATTGGATGTTACTGTTTGTCTTGGTGGTGATTTTTGCCCTTTTCTACACAATGATTCAGTTCTCTCAGATGAACCTTGCAGAGAACCTTCAGAAGCAAGGTGGATTCATTCCTGGCATCAGGCCGGGAAGGCCAACGGAAGAGTATCTCCAACGCACGCTGATACGTGTCAGCTGGGGTGGGGCGCTGTTCCTGGGCTTTATTGCGATTATTCCTTACTTTGCTACGCTGCTGACAGATGTGCAGGCGCTGCGGTTAAGCAGTACTGCGTTGCTGATTTTGGTTGGCGTGGGCTTGGACACTATGAGGCAGCTAGAGGCTCAGCTTCTGATGCGCCGATATGAGGGGTTCATTAAGTAATGTCTTCCCATAGATATTACAGAGGTATTCAACCGTGCTATTAGTGCTCTTAGGCGCGCCAGGCGCAGGGAAGGGCACCCAGGCAGATGTATTGACGGAACGTATCGGGGTAGCTCACGTATCTTCAGGGGATTTACTGCGAGAGAACCGTGCTCAGAAGACTGAACTCGGAGCCAAGGCTCAGTTCTATATGGACAAGGGTGACTTGGTTCCTGATGACCTGGTTATTCAGATGGTTCTTGGTCGTCTTGCGGAAGAGACTGATGGCTCTGGGGTGGTTTTGGACGGCTTTCCGCGAACGGAACCCCAAGCAGTTGCGCTAGACGCAGCGCTGGGAGGCCAGGGGATTGACCTTGTGCTTTTCGTCAAGGTGCCGGAGGACGAGTTAGTTCGACGATTGGGCGGGAGATATAACTGTCGCTCTTGTCAGAGGCCGTTTCCTGAGGAAGCGGCAGGCAGCGGAAAATGTCCCATGTGCAGTGGCGAGTTGTATCAACGTGAGGACGATAAACCAGAGGCTGTAAGGAACAGGCTCAATGTATATGAGCAGCAGACTTCGCCGCTGGTTGAGTATTATCGAGGTCAAGGAAAATTGATGGAAATCAACGGACTGCAGAATGTGGAAGAGGTGACTTCCGATCTGCTGAAGACGTTGGAAGCGCTGGCGACATAGAGGCCGGTAGTGCAAAATGTCCGCCAAAGCGATAGAATGGATATTTGGAGCCAAGGGGAGGAAAGTTTCATTGGAGTCACCGGTACAAACAAAGGGCGCTTCAATTAAATCGCCTCGTGAATTAGAGGCGATGCGTCGTGCTGGGCAGGTAGTTGCTCACATGATAGCTGAGATGAAGAAGGCCCTTGAACCGGGAATGACCACCAAGGATCTTGATGCTGTGGCGGCCAAAGAATTAAAAAGGCAGGGAGCCAAACCAGCCTTTCTGGGATACATGGGTTTCCCTGCGACTATATGCACCTCAGTGAACGAGGAGATTGTTCATGGCATCCCAGGAGACCGGGTCCTGAAAGAAGGGGACTTGATTAAGCTGGATGTGGGGGCAGTTGTGGATGGGTTGTACGGAGACTCAGCGGTGACGCTGCCAGTTGGGCAGGTCTCCGATGAGGCAATGAAACTCATTGAGACGACTAAGGGTTCACTGGACGCGGCTATTGCGGTAGTCAAGACCGGGAACCGGCTAGGGGACATTGGCGCGGCGGTTCAGGAGTATGCCGAGTCTCGTGGTTACGGGGTTGTTCGAGAGTACGTGGGGCACGGCATCGGACGAAAGCTCCATGAGGAACCGCAGGTGCCGAACTACGGTGTAGCCGGGCGAGGCGGACTGCTGCACACTGGTATGGTGATAGCAATTGAACCAATGGTGAACATTGGTACATGGCGGACCCAGGCTCTGGAGGATGGTTGGACAGTGGTAACTGCTGACGGCAAGCTCTCTGCTCACTTTGAGCATACAATGGCTATAAGTGAGGATGGAGCCGAGGTTCTCACGTTGTTAAAAGACTAGTCGCCTCGCGAAGCGAGAGCCCATAAGAGGTTGGATGGCGAAGAAAGAGTCAATAGAGGTTGAGGGTACGGTTGAGGAATCGCTTCCGAACGCGGTTTTTCGTGTGAAGTTGGCCAATGACCATGTAGTGTTAGCGCATGCTTCTGGAAGGATACGTATGCACTACATTCGGATTCTTCCCGGGGACAGGGTTCTAGTGGAGCTCTCTCCTTACGATTTGACTCGAGGGCGAGTGACGTACCGGTTCCGGTAATCTGTAGAGGTTGACCAAGGAGTCTATTATGCAAGTCCAGCCGTCAGTCAAGAAACGGTGCGAACACTGCAAGATTATTAAGCGCAAGGGACTTGTGCGGGTTATCTGCATCATTCCTCGGCACAAGCAACGCCAGGGTTAGTTCTGGCGAATATTCAGGTTTTGGGATAAGCAGGAGGGTTTCATGGCACTGGTATCAGGCGTAAACATTCCGGATCACAAGCGCATTGAGATTGCTCTGTGTAGCGTGTTCGGTATTGGCGCAACCAGGGCGAAGCAGGTAGTAGCAGAGGCAAATCTTGAGGGTAACCCCCGGGTAAGAGACTTGGCGGAAGACCAGATTTCTCGGATTAGAGAGATCGTAGATCGCAGCTTCAAAGTTGAGGGTGACCTTCGCCGAGAGGTTCAGATGAACATCCGACGCAAGATTGAAATCCGCTGCTTCCAGGGGATTAGGCACGTCCGCGGCTTGCCTGTGAACGGCCAGCGATCCCGAACCAACGCTCGTACTCGTAAGGGACCAAAGAAGACAGTTGCTGGACGTAGGCGGACAACGAAATAGCAAGTAAGTGTGAGGGTGTAGGCCCTCTCATCACTCAATAATCTGACGGTTTGATAAAGGAGGCCCATGGCCAGAAGGGGAACCCGGCGTAGAGAACGCAAATCAGTGCCTGTTGGAAGGGCTTATATTAAAGCTACTTTCAACAATACTGTAGTCACGCTAACTGACACACAAGGTGCGGTGTTGGCGTGGGGAACTGCGGGAACAGCCGGATATAAAGGGTCTCGTAAAGGCACCGCTTTTGCAGCGGGCCGCGCAGCGGAGATTGCCGCCCGTAAGGGAATGGAGCACGGTCTCCGTAGGATTGAGATTTATTTGAAGGGCCCTGGGCCCGGCCGTGAGGCAGCAATCCGCTCCCTTCAGGGGGCTGGTCTAATGATATCTGGTATTCGGGATGTGACTCCCACCCCCCATAACGGGTGCCGTCCCCCGAAGAAGCGTCGAGTGTAGGAGAAGTATGGGACGGTATACAGGCCCGGTGTGCCGGCAGTGTCGGCAGGTAGGAGAGAAGCTCTTCCTGAAAGGGGAGCGCTGCTTTACGCCCAAATGCGCTATTGATAAACATAGAGCCGCCCCCGGGTCGCAGCGTCCCGCGCGTCGGCGTCCTTCTGACTATGCAATCCGACTGCATGAAAAGCAGAAGGTACGGTACGCATACGGTCTGCGGGAGTATCAGTTCCTTCGCAACGTGAAGCAGGCCCAGAAGCAGCCAGGGATTACTGGGCAGTATTTGATGCAGCTTCTTGAGCGACGGTTGGACAATGTGGTGTATCGGCTGAACTTCTCTGATTCCCGTGCGCAGGCTAGGCAAATGGTGATGCACGGGCATTGCACCGTGAACGGTCGGAAGGTAGATATCCCCTCCTTCGTTGTGAAGGCTGGCGATGAGATCAGCTGGAAGGAATCCAGCATGGCAAAGGACTTTGTCAAAGAGATTAAAGAGAGTATTCCCAAGCGAGCGATTCCTCGCTGGCTTGTGTTGGACGCAGAAGCCTTGAAGGGCAAAGTTGCGGCCTTACCAGAAGAGCAGGACATTGGTGCCACGGTAGATACTCGTTTGATTGTTGAGTTCTATTCCCGTTAAGGAATCATCACTAAAGCTTGAACCCGCACCGAGTGAGGAGCAGTTATTTTGGAGGCTTTTGTCACCATCGCGACCACTGAGGATATTCAGCCTGGGTCTTCTGTACCGAAGCCCGAGGTTAAGACCTTAGAGTTAGACGATACGTACGGAAAGTTTACGCTTGAGCCATTGGAGCGTGGTTTTGCCACGACGTTGGGCAACCCCCTGCGGCGTGTCTTACTTAGTTCCATTCCTGGCGCGGCTATCACCTGGGTTCGTATAGACGGCGTGTTGCATGAATATTCCACCCTTCCTCATCTGAAGGAAGAGATTATGGAGATAATCCAACGCGTTAAGACTATTCGCCTGAGAGCCCTTACTGACAGGCCAGGCCGGTTACGGTTAGAGGCCCGGGGGCCTGGTGAGATTTACGCCGGCGATATTATTGCTCCAGCAGACTTTGAGATAGTGAACCCGGAGTTGCACCTTGCGACGCTGGACTCTGCCGAAGGTACATTGAACATGGAGTTCAATGTGGAGCGTGGCACAGGGTATATACCGGCGCAGCAGTCTGGAGCCTATTCCATCGGCACTCTGCCAGTGGACGCAATCTACAGCCCTGTACGCAAGGTGAACTACTCTGTGGAGTACACCAGGGTTGGGCAGGTAACCGACTACGAGCGCCTGGTGATTGAGGTCTGGACGGATAGAACAATATCGCCTCTTGACGCTGTACACACGGCGGCCAAGGTGCTGATGGATCATAGCTCGTTGCTCATAGGCGCGGGTGAGGTGAGCAGCGATGTAGATGGTGCTGCTGCTTCAGGTATCCCAGCAAATATATATAACATTACGGTGGAAAAGCTGGAGCTTTCTTCTAGGACATTGAACTGCTTGAAGCGTGCGGGAATCAACAAGGTAGGCGAAGTGCTTGAACGCACTGCTGCTGAACTTTTGAAGATCCGTAACTTTGGTGATAAGTCACTAGATGAACTCCGAGCCCGGTTAGAAGAAAATGACCTTCCGGTACCAGATAGCTTCCTCTCGCGAGGTGTAGACGCAGATGAGTCTGAGAGCGTTGGAGACAACGATAATCAGGCAGACGATGCGGATAGTGCAGATGAAGAGCCTGTAACCGAGTTCCCTAAGGAGGATTAAGGCTCATGGCTAATTTGATAGGAACCAAAAAACTTGGCCGAAATAGCGGCCAACGAAAGGCCCTTGTTAAAGGGCTTACTCGTTCTTTGATTCTCCACGGACGGATTACGACGACCGAAGCTAAGGCTAAGGCGTTGCGACCGGTAGCTGAACGGTTCATCGCGTGGGGATGCCGGGCAGCCCGGGCAATGGATGAGGGCGATACTCCAGACAACCGAGCACGCGCTGTACACTGCCGCCGGATGGCGTTTGCGTTTGTACAGGACAACGCGGTCATCAAGAAGGTGTTTGAAGAGCTGGCGCCGCGATACAAGGAGCGGCCCGGTGGTTACACGCGAATCTTGAAGGTTGGATTTCGCAGGGGCGATGCCGCACCTACAGCCTTGATAGAACTGGTTTAACCAATCGGTTAGTGTGAGAAATTCCAGGGCGGTTCGCAGATTGGCCCTAGTAGTGGAGTACGATGGTACCCGCTACCGGGGTTTTCAGGCGCAGTCCAAGGGTATAACGGTTCAGGGAACCTTGGATGAGACACTACAAGGGCTTTTAGGGAAGTACGTTAAAACACAGGGTGCTGGACGAACCGACGCCGGTGCGCATGCGCATGGCCAGGTAGTGGCATTCAACACTGAAGCGGAATATACGGAAGACGTGTATCTCCGAGCGTTGAACGCTTCGCTACCGCTAGACATACGTGTGCGTGGAGCGGCTCAGGTCAGCCCGGAATTTGACCCCAGGCGGCATGCTCAGAGTCGGTTGTACCGATACCTGGTGTTGAACCAGCCGGTAGCATCGGCGCTCTGGGCACGATACGCACATCATGTGCCGGTTCCGTTGGATGTAGATGCGATGCAGCGGGCAGCCCAAGCGTTAGTGGGAACGCGCGATTATCGAATTTTCTGCGGGGCTTCTCGGTTCAACGGACGGGACACGGTAAGGACCATGTTTAGGGTCAGCGTCTGGCGCAGCGGCGCACTTGTGGGGGTGGACATGGAAGCAAACGCTTTCCTGCCTCAACAAGCCCGGCGCATAGCAGGGACTCTGACCCGAGTGGGAAGAGGGAAATTGGATGAGGCAGAGGTAGGGGCACTTTTGGACGGAACGTCCAGTGAGAGCTCAGGGCCTACGCTTTCAGCCCACGGCCTGTACTTGATGCAGGTGCTTTACAAAGATGGAATACTGGACATTAGCGGCCCTGCGGGGCAGGATTATTTACGGACAGACTCACTCTCGGTCTACGGATCGGAACGATAGGATGCCATCATGGTTGCTATAAAGCGAACAAGGACATACGTTGCCAAGCCAACAGAGTTGAATCCGCGGTGGCATCTGTTTGATGCTTCTGTATTGCCTTTGGGGCGTATGGCTGTCGAGATTGCAACAATTCTTCAGGGCAAGCACCGCCCCATCTACACCGCTACCATCAACACTGGTGACTTTGTGGTTGTGGTGAACTCTGCCACGGTAAAAACCACTGGCAAGAAGCGTGAGCAGAAAGAGTACAATTTCCATAGTGGATATAAGGGCGGACTTCGCACTGTGACTATGGACAAAATGTTGGATAGAACCCCCAACAAGGTCATTGAGATGGCTGTATGGGGAATGCTCCCTAAGACAAATCTGGGTCGTCATATGTTGAAGCGTATGAAGGTATATTCTGGCCCGGATCACCCGCACCAAGCCCAGATTGCTGGATATGCTCCAACTGAAGGGGCAACTGAAGATAACGCTTAGGTCTATGAAGAAGGGAACCCTATGACTACTCGGTCAGCATCACCACAGAGCGGACAACGCTACTATTACGGAACCGGCAAGCGTAAGAGCGCCATTGCCCAAGTGCGCCTATACCCTGATGGCGATGAGGTTGTGGTGAACGGTCGGTCCTTGGAACAGGCGTTGCCGTGGTTGACTTGGCAGACATCGGCCCTTGAACCGTTGTTGGTTACAGAGAGTCTGGGCAAATTTACGGTTGTTGCAAAACTTCATGGCGGAGGGTTAGCCTCCTGGGGGGATGCAATCCGCTATGGTATCTCTAAGGCATTGCTGGTCTATGACCCAGCGTTGCGTCCAATACTCCGCAGCCACGGGATGTTGACCAGAGACGCCCGGGTTAAAGAGAGCAAGAAGTACGGACTCAAGCGAGCCCGTCGCGCACCTCAGTACACAAAGCGATAAATTCGGAACCCTTTCCTTGTTGGTGGCGTCTCTCTTGTATGAGGGACGCAGGCGGCTCATGGTTGAGACCGCCACACCATGAAGGCGAGGGTTTTGTTTTGAATCACTTCCGCACGGTTACTCTATTCGTTGTTGCTGCATTATCGGTTCTGCTCCTAGCAGCATGCTCAAGTGGCACCAGCACGCCAGCGGCACAGCCGCCAGTCAGCCAGACGGCGTCTACTACTCCCTTTGACGTTTAACCCACAGCTACGCCGATACGTTTAACTCCTGCGAATGAAACGCCAATACCTACCACTGTGCCTAGACCTGATGCTGCGTTTGGGGAGCCTTTCTTGCTTCATGTAGGTGAAGGGTTGAGCGTGGGCTTAAATGACTTACGTGTGACCTTCCAAGGCGTCACTGAGGACTCTCGCTGTCCATCAGACGTTGTCTGTATTTGGGCGGGGCAGGTAGTGGTGGTAGTGGCTCTTGAGGTTGGGGGGAATGATCCGTATTCGGAAAGCCTTACAGTGGGAGTGGCAGACAAATCAATCGTAACCATTGGGGGGTATCTGGTGGAGGCTATCAGCGTTGAGCCTTACCCTGTTAGCCCGTGAACCATTCCCTCAACGGCATATGTTCTCAGGCTGATAGTTTCTTCATTATAGCTGCGAAAAGCTCGTTGACACCCCTATAGGGCGGACATACAATGAAATCGACGGAGCTGGAAGGGGGGATGACTCATGTTAGAGATGTCTATCGACAGCATCCGTGTGAGCTTGATGAACTATCAGCGGGTGGTGATTCTAAAAGAGAAGGACTCCGATCGCTATCTCCCGATT
>CAVOCU010000071.1:0-8903 GCA_963694315.1 Dehalococcoidia bacterium
TATTGGCATTAGCAAGCGCGCAAGAGACATGGCCACAAGCCTGGGGATTCCCCTGGCCATCATTGAGAAGCGGCGTATAGACAATAACGACCACACAGAGGTCATGAATGTTATTGGTGATGTGGCTGGAAAGACTGCTATCACTTTTGACGATGAAACAGATACCGCCGGGTCACTGACATCAGCCGTACGGGCCGTTGTGAATGCGGGGGCAAAAGAGGTCTACTCCTGCTCTACGCATGGGGTGTTTACGCCTCCAGCGTTGGATAGGATAAACGAAAGTAATATTCATGAGATGGTGGTGACAGACACGCTTCCCAGCGCAGCGAATGCAGATTCTTCCAAGATTAAAGTGTTGTCCGTGGCGAGCTTGCTGGGAGAAGCCATCTGTCGAATCCACGAAGGACGCTCAGTTGGTGAGTTGTTCGCAGAGGTATAGGTTGGCTGTCCAGGAGATATCCTGGAGCCGCTCTACCGTAGGAGAGGGTACAAGCTAATGGCTGGCGTGTTAGGGAAGATTTTTAAGAACCGCAATGAAGGCATTATCAGGAAGCTGTGGCCCTTGGTGGCTCAGACCAATGCCTTTGAACCTGAATTTAAGTCCATGAGTGATGAGGACTTGAAGGGCATGACGGCTAGTTTCAGATTGCGTTTGGACGCTGGTGAAACCCTGGATAAATTGCTGCCAATGGCCTTTGCTGCCGTTAGGGAAGCTGCATGGCGAGCCATTGGGCTCCGGCATTTTGACGTGCAGCTGATAGGCGGGATGGTGCTCCATCATGGAAAGATTGCCGAGATGCGCACCGGCGAAGGCAAAACCCTGGTAGCAACCCTGTCTGCCTACCTTAATGCCCTGGAAGGCAAAGGCGTCCACGTAATCACTGTGAACGATTATCTGGCCCGCAGGGACACCCAATGGATGGGGCCTGTCTACTACAGCCTTGGGATGTCCGTTGGTTGTCTGCAGCATGAGCAGTCTTTCCAACTTGACCCTGAAGCCCCCTCAGATCAGCCAGGGATGAATGCGCTGCGGCCTGTCATGCGCCAGGATGCGTACGCAGCGGACCTCACATATGGCACCAACCATGAGTTCGGCTTTGATTACCTGCGTGACAACATGGCTGTGGATGTGGATCGCCGGGTACAACGTGAGTTGAACTACGTCATTGTGGACGAGGTGGACAACATCCTCATTGACGAGGCGAGGACTCCGCTTATCATCAGTGGCCCTGCCCAGGAAGCAACTCAGACGTACAGTACGATGGCTCGTATTGTTCCGCGGTTGGAGATAGAAGAAGACTTCACGTTGGATGAGAAACACCGCACCATCTCTCTGACAGAAGAGGGCATTTCAACGTTGGAACAGGCCCTTAATATCGATAATTTGTACGACCCCGGGAACTATCAGCTGACGCACTATGTGGAGAACGCTATCCGGGCTCTTCACATCTATCAGAAGGACAAAGACTACCTGGTGGAGAACGGCGAGGTCATCCTGGTGGATGAGTTCACCGGGCGGAAGATGTACGGAAGGCGGTACTCTGACGGTCTGCATCAGGCGTTAGAGGCAAAGGAGGGGTTGAAGGTCCAGCAGGAGACCATCACCTATGCCACCATTACCCTGCAAAATTACTTCCGTATGTATAACAAGCTGGCGGGGATGACAGGTACCGCTATTACTGAAGCTGAAGAGTTCATGCGGATATACCAGTTGGATGTGGTGAGCATTCCTACCAACATGCCAAACGTAAGAGATGACCGAACTGATTTCATTTACAAATCGGAAGAGGCTAAGTGGAAGGCGATTCTTGAGGACATTCAGGAAGCGCACAAGGTAGGAAGGCCGGTCTTGGTGGGAACGGCGTCTATAGAAAGCTCTGAAGTGTTGGATGGGATACTGAAGAGGAATGGCGTACCCCATCAAGTTTTGAACGCCAAGAACCATGAGCAAGAGGCAAATATTGTGGCCCAGGCCGGGCGCGTTGGCTCTGTGACCGTGGCCACAAACATGGCAGGCCGTGGAACGGACATCATCCTTGGTGGAAACCAGGAAATGATACTTGGAGACGAACTGCGTAGAAAGAGCTATGCAACCCCGGATGAGGCTCCTCAGGATATTATTGATGCTACCAAAGAGGCGGTGCAACAGACGTGGACTGAAGAGCATCAGAAAATCAAGGATCTGGGCGGGTTGTACGTTATTGGCACCGAGAAGAACGACGCCCGGCGCATTGATAACCAGCTCCGGGGGCGAACCGGTCGACAGGGCGACCCAGGCACCACTCGATTCTATGTATCGTTAGAAGACGATTTGATGCGCCGATTTGGTGGAGACCGCATTAAATCCGTGATGAACTTTGCAGGCTTAGGCGATGAGGAAGCCCTTGAGAACTCTATGGTGAGCAAGGCCCTTGGGAGCGCTCAGACCAAGGTGGAGGCTTATCACTTTGAGATCAGAAAGAACCTTGTGGAGTACGACGATGTGATTAACACCCACCGTGAAGTGATCTATGAGGAGCGCCACAAGGTCCTAGAGGGCGCCGACCTTAAGAGCAATATCCTTGATATGTTGGAGAAGGAACTGGACGCGGTTGTAGACAACTACGTAGCTGGATCTAACGAAGAGGATTGGGCGCTTGGGGACATGGTGGAAGAGCTTAGGACCATATTCCCAATCCCTCCTGAGCTAGAGGTTGCGGAGCTTGAGCGTCTTACCCCAGATGAAATCCATGACGAGGTTCAGGATTACGCTGAAGCTCTCTATGCCCAACGGGAAGAAACCGTGGGGGGTGAACAGCTACGCATGATTGAGAGGCTGGTCACCCTTAGAACTATAGACGCCCACTGGGTAGTCCATGTAACGGCTATGGAGAACCTTCGTCAGGGTGTAGGGCTCCATGCGTATGGGCAACGAGACCCGTTAGTAATGTACAGGTCAGAGGCGCATGAGAAATTCCAGGAGATGCTTCGTACTATTCAGCATGACATTGTTCACACTATCTTCCATGCCACAATGATGGAAGAAGAAGCTACCCAGAGCAGGGCTCCCCGCCGAGCAGCGGCCAAGTCTTCAGGGATGAAGCTCACCCCAGTGTTTGGGGCAGCTCCCAACCGCCAGCCTGCACCTGTGGGTGGCGGTGTTACGAAAGTTGGGCGCAACGATGCCTGCCCATGCGGGAGCGGCAAGAAATACAAACGGTGCCATGGGGTAGCGGCGTAAGCACTACGCTACCGGCGCTGGAGGTATGGTCGTAATGGTGTTAATAACCAATACAGAAATCGCCCGAGTCTTTGATAGGATGGCTGGCATCCTTGAGATGGAAGGCGGCTCTGGCTTCAAGGCGAGGGCCTATCGACGGGGCGCACAGACGATTCGTGAATTGCCTACTTCTTTGGAATCAATGGTCAATGACTGCGTGAACCTTGAGAAGGTTCCGGGTATTGGGAAGGCCATTGGAGCAAAGATCAAAGAGCTTCTCACCACGGGGCAGGTTCTTGCCTATGAACGGCTTAAAGAGCCCCATTTCCCTCTGACCCTGGCGTTGCTGGATATCCCTGGCGTTGGCGGGGTAACGACGATGCGGCTCTTGAGAGATACGGGCGTGACGACTATGCCTGCGCTGGTTGAGGTATTGAACTCCGGGGCGATGACATGGCTTCCCAAGACCGGGGAACGCTCTGCCGCCGTAATAGTCGCCTGCTTGAAAGAGATCATCAAGGTTGAACCCGTGGCGGCGCAACGATGACTGCATCAGACACCAAAGGCCGATCTGCTGTTGTTGATGCTGACGCCCCCTCGACTGGAACGGTTCACCAGCGTGAGCGGGTAATACACCTCCTTAAGCAATCAATAAATCGTGGCCGCCCGTGGCAGGAATCCCTGCTGGAGGCAATGGAACGATGGACGTTGCCGACAGAGGTATCCAACGGTGTCAGGCAACAGTACCTTATCCGTGGAGAGGCCTTTGATTGGCTGCTGTTGGCTCGTAGGCTTGCCGCTGAAGTGGGTGGTCTCATTCCGGCAGGGGAGCGTCGTAGCAAGCTTCAGACCGGACACTTCATATTTGAGTTCCCTCCCGAAGAAGTACGGCGATTACTGGGCGTCACCAAGTATCGTGCCTACCTCAACTATTGGTATGGCGTCACTGTTGAACAAGGGTTGCAACTGGCCATCAGGAGTGAGGTTCGTAAAGAGCGGGTGAGTTTGGGACTTTCGCCTAGGGCTAGGGTGTCAGACACGGTGTTTGGGCGAATCTACGGGCATTCACGCTCAGAGTTGTTGGCTGAGTTCAGGTCAGAGGTTTTTGAGGATGATGGGTTGGACTCACCTGACACTGAGTTGAAGGCCTTCACGTACTGGTTGTTCAAGCTCCGCATTAACAAGTGCGATCCATCCCGGGTTGCCAGCGATACACGGAAGGCGTTGCAGTGGCTGCATGGTAAGTTGGGAACGCTCCCATCCATAGCTGCAGAAGACCTTTCTGCGTACCTGGCAAGCCATAGAGCGTAAGCCCTAAAGCGGGCAGGACTAGACATAATAAATAAAGGACGTGGTATGAACGTGGAGCTTCGTCAGGGAAAACGGAACGGATGGATGGCTGTTATTTGGGCTTCAGTTGCGATGCTTCTGTTGGCATCTTGTAGTAGTAGCTCGCCGGACATCCTGACGCAGTGTGTGTCCCACGATAACCTAGACGGCCACATTCATGTGACCCTTGTGACTGTGTGGAATGGGCAGCCGGAATTCCTTTCTGCCAATATTGGTGTTACGCCGGATTGCTTGCGTCCAACCCACACCCATGACGAGTCGTCTGCAGTCCACATAGAAACGCCAGACGATCGGAAGTACACCGTGGGAGACTTCTTCAGAGTGTGGGGGGCCGAGAGTCCTGCCATGCGACCCGGCGCGGAAGTAGAGAACGTGTCCCTGAATGGTGAGCCTTACACCGACGACTATCGAGACATCGTGTTTGAGGACGGTCAGCGCATTGTTATCGCCTTGGGAGACCGCACGCCAAAAAGCTAGGGTTTCCGGGGCTCTTTGGCGGCAACCGGGCGTTCTGCCTCTTCCGGAGGCTTGATGTTCCTGAATTGTGCATACACCAGCAGGTCATACGCAACTTTGATGACGCTGCCAATGACTAGTGGCGCGCTCAGAAATGATGATGCGACAAGTTGTCCTGCAATGTACGGTGCCATCATTTGACCACCTTGCCTCCCCAGCGTTGTCATTCCCGCCGCCGCCGTTCGTTCCTCAGCTGGTACTACTGCCATTGTGTATGACTGCCGGGTTGGCACGTCCATTTGGGAGGAGCACTCCCGCAGGAGCAGGAACACAATTGCAAGCCACGCATACGGTGAGAACGCTACGCCCAACACCAGAAGATTTGAGGGGATGTGGGTGAAGACCATGGTGTTGATGAGGCCGATTCTCTTGGCGATGTATACAGCAATGAGAGATGAGAAGGAGCTCAGGAGATTGGCTGCAAAAAAGACTCCTGCCAGGGACTCCAATGACAGGTCAAACCTGACGGTGAACCAATAGGCCAGGAAAGTCTGGAGCATGAACCCCCCACCAAAGGAGTCCATGGCTCCCAACGCTGAGAGCTTGAACACAATGGCTTTTGACTGACGTGGCCACGTTATGCCCCGGGCTGGCTTATCTGTTGGCGTTGCTTCTACTGCGCTTGAGAGCCGGGTGTAGATGAGGGTGACCGCGAGTCCAATACCGGCATAGACGAAGAACATGGCTTTGAATGTGTCTAATATCTCTATGCCAAAGGCCTTGTCCAGTACCACGGGGAAGCTGCTGAACAACGCTCCAACCCCGGCAGCCAGTCCACCAATCATGTTGTAGTAGGCAAAGAGGGCGGTGCGTTTTGTTGCAGGGGCAGCTTGCGATAGTACGGGCTGCTCCAATGCACTCTGTGCTGCTCTATCTTTTCCACCTAACCCAAAGCCTGCAAGGCCGCCAATGACCATGAGTAGCGGGAATGAGTCGGTTAGTGGAAAGAGTATGCCGCCAAGTATGGTGAGGCAGCTCAGGGCGATGAATGACTTACGGCGGCCAAATGAGTCTGCCAACAGGGAAGTTACTGTGGTGGCCAGAGTGTTGCCTGCGAGCACGGCGGCTAAGAGCGCTCCAACCTTGCCGGCATCAAAGCCAGTCTCCGCTAGGTATAACCCTAGCAGCACGCTGATAAACCCCACGGCGAAGGAACGTAACGTGGTGGTCAGAAGGATAAGACGTCCGTCCGGGGATAGCCAGGAGAGCACGCGGCCCTAGCCTGACAACTGAGTTAGAAGTTCTTGGAGGTGGTCCCTTCGTTCTTCGTAGCCTCGCAGGCGCTCTCGTTCTCGCTCTACTATTTCTTCGGGTGCCTTCCCCATGAACTGAGGATCCAGCAAACGGGTATTGAGTCGACCAATTGCTTCTTCTGATTCCTCCAACTCGGATGAAAGCCGCTTACGCTCCACCGTCAGGTCTACCAATCCCTCCATGGGGATGGCTATGACCGCGCCGCTCACAACAGCGGTTACCGCGCCACTGGTTGGTAGCTCAGAGCTGTTCTCTAGGAACCGTAGAGGTTCTACCTTCGCTAGGGCCTTGATGAGAGGGGTCTCCGTCTCTAATACGGAAGCTAAGGCACCCGGAGCTATGAGAAGCTCCAAGCTGACGTTTGACGTGATGTGGAACTCTGCGCGGGCGTTCCGAATAAGACGGATAGTCTCGCGGACGCTGGCAATGGACTCTTCAGCCTCATCGTCCAGGGCAGACGGATCACTCTCAGGGTAGGGCGAAATCATGATGGAGTCTTCAATTGCTATTTCTTTTGGCAGCCGCGACACCAGGTTCGTCCATATCTCTTCAGTTACAAAGGGCATGAAGGGATGGAGCAGACGCAGGGTGGTTTCCAATACGTGAACCAGCATAGGCACCGGAGATGGGCCGGTTCCCTGACGTAGCCGTACCTTTGCCGCCTCAATGTACCAATCGCAGTACTCATCCCAAAGGAACTCGTAGATAGACTGCTCTGCGTCCCCAAGCTGGTACT
The DNA here is from genome assembly GCA_963694315.1 of Dehalococcoidia bacterium. Classification (GTDB taxonomy): domain Bacteria; phylum Chloroflexota; class Dehalococcoidia; order Lucifugimonadales; family UBA1127; genus UBA1127. The sequence continues at coordinate 7,056 of CAVOCU010000071.1, forward strand.
CTTCTAGCTGTCGAGTCACCCTGGCGACGAGCCGATTGAGTCTGCTGTTGATCCAACGGTCTTCAAGGTGCTGAGCATCCGGGTTGCTCCAACCGGCAAGGTCAGGTGCGGCTTCCATGGTTCGCATGACATAACGCGATGCATTCCACATCTTGTTTGCAAAATTCCGCGCTGCTTCCAGCTTCGCCGGGCCCAGTCGGGAGTCGTTGCCGGGTGCGTTGCCTGCGGTTAGCGCAAAGCGAAGTGCATCGCAGCCGTAAGTGTCGATGGCTTCCAGCGGGTCAAGGACGTTGCCCTTGGTCTTGCTCATCTTGGCGCCTTCAACGTCTCTGATGAGACCGCTCAAGTACACAGTATGGAACGGGGCCTCGCCCATGTTCTCTATGCCGAGCATAATCATGCGCGCTACCCAGAAGAAGAGGATGTCATGGGCTGTTTCCATGACGCTGGTGGGATAGAAGTACTTCAGCGATTCAGTCTCGTCTGGCCACCCAAGCGTCGAGTGGGGCCACAGGCCGGAACTGAACCAGGTGTCGAGCATATCCTCGTCCTGGCGAAGGTCTGTTGAGCCACAAGCGCTGCATGTCGTAGGGTCTTCAAGCTCCACAACCGTTTCATCGCAGGCGCTACAATACCAGACTGGGATGCGATGGCCCCACCATAGCTGGCGACTGATACACCAGTCTCTGAGGTTCTCCATCCAGTTTTCATAGATACGTGAGAAACGCTCTGGAAGGATGCGAACCTTCCCGTTGCGGACGACCTCTAATGCGGGTTTTGCCAGGGGTTGAATGTCCACAAACCACTGCTTGCTGACGAGGGGCTCAACTACCTGGGTGCATCGTTGGCAATGGCCGACGGCATGCTGGATGTCCTCTACCTTCTCTAGAAGCCCTTGGGCATCCAAGTCAGCTACAATCTGCTCCCGCGCCTTGAACCGGTCCATACCTTCATAGGGGCCTGCCTCCGCGTTCATGGTTCCATCCAGGTTCAAAACCGTGATGATGGGCAGCCCGTGACGCTCTCCTAAATCAAAGTCCACGGGGTCATGGCCTGGCGTTACTTTGAGTGCGCCAGTTCCAAACCCAATCTCCACCGCATCGTCGCCAACAATCGGTATTCGGCGTCCCAGTATGGGCAGCACGACTTCCTGGCCCACAATTCCCTTGTATCGAAGGTCGTCTTGGTTTACCGCAACTCCAGTATCGCCCAGCAGGGTTTCCGGTCGCGTCGTTGCTACCGTCAGGTGCCCATCGCCGCTGGCGAGAGGGTACTTGATGTAATAGAGGCTTCCTGTGGTGTCCTGATGCTCTACTTCCAGATCAGAAAGGGCGGTGGCACAGCGTGGGCACCAGTTGATGATGCGCTCTCCACGATAAATCAGCCCCTTCTTGTACAGGTTCACGAAGGTATGGCGTACCGCACGACTTGGGCCAGGATCCAGGGTGAAGGTCTCTCTGCTCCAGTCACAGCTAACGCCAAGCCGGCGATGTTGCTCTCCAATTTGACCTCTTGAGCGCCCAACCCATTCCCAGACGCGCTCCAAGAACTTCTCTCTGCCAAGGTCATGGCGAGTCAGTCCCTCGGCGGCCAGCTCACGCTCTACGACAACTTGCGTCGCGATGCCCGCATGGTCGACGCCCGGCAGCCACAGCGTAGGCTCGCCGCGCATCCGGTGCCATCGCGAAAGGGCGTCCTCTACGGTGGAGCGCTGGGCGTGGCCAAGGTGCAACACACCGGTCACGTTGGGTGGAGGCTGGATAATCACAAAGGGTTTCTTGGTGGGATCAATCTTGGGAGTGAAGTACCCAGCGTCCATCCATCGCTGGTAGAGCCGTTGCTCCACCA
>CAVOCU010000072.1:0-8719 GCA_963694315.1 Dehalococcoidia bacterium
GCGGGGGCGTTTTTTTCTATCATCGGACATCTACCAGCTATTCACCCTGAGCGATGAATGTCCGCCTTGTGACGCCTTTGTGCAGTCCCTCCGAGCGACTATCGACGGCCTTAAGGATTTACCCAAGGAAACCGCACCTGAAAGACTGAAGGAAGAGCTAAGAAAGTTGGTAAATCCCAAGTAGGTCATTCATCTCGCACTACTACACTATGCAACAAGAGGTCTCCGGCAGCCGGAGACCTCTTGTTATTCCATCAATTTAGCTGGTCTGAGACTCAGATGTGTACTCAGCCTCTGTTGGAGACTCAGACACGTACTTGGATGGGCACTTCACAATAATCTGGTCTGCATGGAACACGCCCTCAGGGCTATAGCTTCCCTCTGCAATAATCTCAGAGTGGTCGTTAAAGAAGAGGTCCGGCACCACACCATCATAGCTAGCGTTTAGCGTGTATTGACCATCTGCATCTGCCAGGGCAAAACTAGCTAGTGTACCCTGGGGATTGCGAACAAAACTATTGGGCACTAGCTTGCCGGAAACACGATTCTGCTCGCCATAGGCTGCGCTGCCTCTAGCCTGAAGCTCATCCACAGTGAGGTAGTAGACCGTAGACCCTTGGAACGATAGGAAGGCAAAATACACCAAAGCCCCGAAGATCAGGATTCCACCGATAATAAGCCTGACCCGACCACGCAAAAATAACCCACTCTCGTCAGGGGCCTCATCACCAGGAAAGATATTAGTATCAGAAGACTGCATTATTTCACCTAAAGAAAGTATATCTGGTGACCGTTAGTGGCGCAACGGATTCAGGCTGCTATACCGCTCTCGCCCATCGGTCTATACGAAATAGTCCTAGCAAATGGTTCTAGCCGCTACACAGCGTCAAACGGAACGCCCCATAGGGCATACCATTGAGCCAATTGCTTTTCTATGGGAAGCAACTTGGCAACTTTCTCTGAAAGTCCTATCTCCGTGTCATTGTCACGATGCTGGCCGTCCGGGGCGGGAACGAAGGGGTAGAAGGTGCCACGTTTGTAGGTGTATATCCACTCCACCTCTTTCCCCTCAAAGGTGAAAGGAAAGACGGCTGCCAGCAACTGATCCCGACACCCATGTTCGTTGAAGCTTTGGCCCACCGCATACACTGCCATTACCAGGTCCTCAAACTGATCGTCAGCCATGATAATCCACCGATACCCGTACGCGTCCGTGACAATGCTGTACCGGGTGCCAGTCATCTGCTCCCCGGCAGCAAGAAGCTGTCGCATCTCGTTCTCAAGATCGGAGAAGAACTCGCTGTCGTTCGGCTTGAAGGTCAGACCAACCTTGCCGGTGGTGAACATCTGGTGGGTGGATGAGAGCAAGGGCTCCGCCACGGCGATGGCCAGGATAGCATCGTCCGTCTTTGCAGCGCCCTTACCTCTGCGGAAGAGAGCCACTACCGGCCACGTTCCATCTGAATCTCAATCTCCCGCAACCGCGCAATGCGCTTTTTCATTGGCGGGTGAGAGGCAAACAGGCCTGCCATAGACTCACCCTTCAGGGCTGAGACAATGAAGAAGGCGTTGGCCGTCTCCACCTTCCGAAGGTCGTCCGTAGGTATCTGGGCTATCATGCCGGATATCTTCCCAAGGGCTGACGCCAACTTTGCCGGAGCCCCAGTTAGCGTGGCAGCCCCCCGGTCCGCAGCAAACTCCCGGTAACGTGACAGCGCCAGAATCAGCAACGTCGCAACAAAGTACACCAGCATAGACAAGAAGTACGCCATCATAAGGGCTGCAGCAGCGCCACCGCCTTGACCGCCTCTATGTCGACCCATCCCACCGAACAGGGTCATCCACATCAACATGTTCATCAGCATCGCGGCCACGGTGGCGAAGAAGCTGGCAAGCATCATCACGCGTACATCGCCGTTCTTGATATGGCTCAACTCGTGGGCAATCACACCCTCCAACTCGTCATCGTCTAGGCGGCGAACAAGGCCGTCTGTGACGCAGACCAGGGCGTTCTTCTGATTCCTACCAGAGGCAAAGGCGTTGGGCACATCCGTTATTGCCAGAGCCACCTTGGGCTTGGGCATGTCTGCGATGCCTACCAGTTTGTCCACTATGGCGTGGAGTTTGGGCTGCTCCTGCTCAGTCACCACTTTGGCGTGCATTGACCGAAGCACCATCTTCTCTGACCCAAACCACTGGATAACCATCATGACCCCGGCAATGCCAGCCACAAGGAAGATTGGCACGCCCAGAGCCATCATTGCAGTCACAAAGAACAGATACAACGCTGCCAGCATGAACATGACAAAGTACATCCGCAGTTGGAGCGATGTGTCTTTACCGTAGGTCCATCGTGGATTCGTACTCATTCTTGCCTCCTGTACCCTTAATAGCACTCAGCCTATCGGCACTGGCTTGAATTATACTTCAAAGGTAGTTGCAGAGTTCCATGTGGATGGGGCAACAGGCTATACGTTACGACCCAAACTGATGATGATAACGCCAACTACTACCAGGCATGCGCCCAATAGCATTCGGATTGTAAGTCGTTCTATATTGCGGATGAATATTTGCCCAAACAAGATAGCCGTCAACGGGTTCACCGCAATCATTGGCGCTACAACGACTACGGGTGCATTCGACATGGCAAGGAACATCATCGCAATGCCGCCGCCTGCAGCAAGCCCGGAAAGTCCAGCCCAAACGAAGGCTCGACGGGGGGCACGGATGTCTCGTTTAATGTCCCGTGAAGAAACAACACCCAGAACCAGCATGCCGAAGATCATTCCGAGGCTGGCGCCTACCAACGGGGGAACCTCCTCTACTACCTGCTTCGCCAGCACAAGGCTTGCGCCATAGGAGATAGAGGCCGCAACAGCCAGGGAGTACCCTACGATTCGGGAGGTATCCAGCTCTGATTTCATCGGCGATCCGTCACAATCAGCAAAATACCACCCATCACGGTCACGGTGCCTAGAACGATAAAGGCGTTCACGCTCTCATCCAGGAACATCACTGCCAGGATCAGCGCGAATAACGGCGATGAAGCAACAATTGGTATTGATCTGTTCAGGCCAATACGACTAATGCTTGAATAGTTCAAAAATCGGCCCATCAGGAAGTTAGCCATGCCGTAGAGGAAGATTGTTCCCATGACTCCCGCAGAGATGCTGGTCACATCGTCCCAGTGCAGCAGGAGGGCCAATGGGAAAAGTAGGAGCAGACCAACAAAAAGAGAGAATACGGCGCCTGTGGTAGGACGCATTTCCTGTAGTGCTATGCGTATCCAAACGTTGCCTATGCCCCAGATTAACGCTGCGGCTAGGGCGAACAGGATTCCCGTCATCTGGTAGCGCCGGTGAGTTGTGCACCAATGATGGACTGGAACAACCTTAGACCGTCCTCGCCACCCAAGAGGGGGGAGCAAGCCCGTTCTGGGTGGGGCATCAAGCCCATCACATTGCCCCTGCGGTTGATGATTCCCGCAATGTTGTTAAAAGAGCCGTTGGGGTTGGATTCCTGGGTGGGCACACCATCTGCATTGCAGTACCGGAAGACCACTTGGTTGTTCAGTTCCAAGTCTCGCAGATCCTCTGGTGCTGCGTAGTAGCGGCCCTCTCCGTGGGACACCGGGATGTACAGGGGTTCACCCTTCTCACATGCGGTAGTAAAGGACGTGTCCGTGTTCTCCACCCTCAAGTGGGTCCACTGGCACCGGAACTCCAAGTGGTCGTTGCGGAGGAGTGCGCCCGGTAGCAACCCTGTCTCGCACAGTATCTGGAAGCCGTTACAACTTCCGAAAACCAAGCCACCCGCCTCGGCATAGGTCACCACTGCCTCCATCACGGGGGACAGGCTGGCAATGGCGCCAGTGCGCAGGTAGTCACCATAGGCAAACCCGCCGGGGAGCACAATGCAATCGAAACGACTTAGGTCACGGTCCTTGTGCCAGACGTACTCCACGTCCTGCTCCAGCACATCTCCCAACGCGATACCGAAATCGCGGTCGCTCCAGGTGCCTGGGAATACCACTACGCCAAATCGCATATCTTCTTCATGCACCTTTCGCCGTTGTTCTGGAAACCTTGTTCCTAGGCAGGCTCAGGGAAAACCGGATTCTGAGTCCGTGTTCACCGTATTTATCAAGCTACTCAAGAAATAAAAAAACCCCAACCATCGTATTGGCTGGGGTTGTGTGCTTCAGATATTCACCCTCGCGATTACGCTCCAAGAAGCTCTGTCACCGTAGAGTTCACCAAGTTGCCGTCTGCCTGCCCTTTAAGCTGCTGCATCAAGGGCCCCATGACTTTGCCTTTATCACCAGGCCCCGTGGCCCCAACCTTGGCGATAATCTCCCGAACCACTGCCTCAACCTCGTCCTTACCCATCTGTTTGGGAAGATACTCTTCAATGATGGCCAGCTCCGCTGTCTCTTGGGCCTCAGCCTCGTCGCGCCCCACAGCGTGGTACGCCTCAATGCTGTCTTTACGCTGTCTGGCTTGACGCTGGAGAGCCGCTATCTCTTCCGCTTCGTTCAAGGGCTGACCCTTGGCTTTCTCAGCGTAATCAATAGCATTACGAGCCATTCGAACGGTGTCTCGACGGAGCGTATCTCCGGAGCGCATCGCCGACTTCATGTCTTCTGCCAGCTGCTCCTTAAGACTCATACGTTTCGCTGACTACGAGTTCTTGCGGCTCTTGCGGCGTTTGGCGGCTTCTTTCTTCTTCCGCGTCACACTAGGTGGCTCGAAATGGGCACGGCGTCGCGCCTCTGAAAGAATGCCATCTTGCTGCACGCGCTTGTTAAAGCGGCGAAGCATGCTCTCGAAGGTCTCGCCTTCCATCTGGTGTACTTCAGACAATCCTATACCTCACAGAAATAGCTTGGAAATCACCTCGAATTATAGGAGCCCTCCCTAGGGGGTGTCAAGGCACATACCTTGGCAGTCGCAAGGGGTGAGCCTATAGTAGTAAGCATATGGAACGAACCACAACAATAGAACCCACCGTTGGCGATCGATTGGAGCTAACCCTAGGGGGCATGGTGCCGTCTGGGGAGTGCGCGGCAACCTGGAACGGGGAACCCGCCACGGTCTTTGGGGGCATCCCCGGGGAGCGTGTAGTGGCGGAGTTGGTTCGCCGGCAGCGTGACCACATTGCAGCGAGAGTTGTTGAGGTGCTGGAAGCATCGGCCCACCGGGTTACGCCGAAATGCGAGTACTTCTGGCCCTGCACCGGGTGCCAGTGGCAGCACATCTCCTATGAACACCAACTTGAACTCAAACGCCAGTGGATTGAAGCAAGACTTTCAGAGAAGCCCCAACTTGCTGGGGTTACCGTTCTTCCGCCGGTGCCCAGTCAAAACACTACCGAATACCGAAACCACGCGCGGTTCACCATTGGCCCGGGTGGCACCCTTGGCTACGTGAATCACACCACTCGCCGGTTCCTCCGGGTAGACCGGTGCGATCTTATGCACCCGTGGATAAACGAAGCCCTTGCCAAGCTCCAAGAGCACGCTTCAGAGACCACTCAACTCTCTATCAGGTATGGCGTAAACACTGGTGATTACCTCATCCAACCCAAGCTGGTTGGATGGAATATCGGGCTGGAGAGCGGCCAGAAGCACTACCAGGAATCAATGTTGGGACGGACGTTCCGCGTAGCATCGCCGTCCTTCTTCCAGGTCAACACACCCACAGCTGAAGGCATGGTCAAGCTGGTTGGCGAGAAACTCCAACTTTCCGCTGACGATGTGCTGGTAGACGCCTACGCTGGTGTAGGTGTGTTCGCCGCGCTGTTGGCAGATCGTTGCAAAACAGTTCTCGCCATCGAAGAGTCCTCAGCTGCGGTGAAGGACGCTCGAGTAAACGCCGAGGGCATCCCAAACATCGAGTTCCGCCTGGGCAAGACAGAGGATGTGATGGGCACGCTGGACATTGTGCCGGACGCGGTGATACTCGATCCGTCTAGGGCAGGGTGCGACCGACGAGCACTGGATGCCCTGATGAAGCTAGCACCCAAGCGCGTTGCCTACGTCTCTTGCGAACCAGAAGCCCTAGCGCGCGATTTAGCCATTTTGGTGGACGGGCCGTTTCAGATAGACATGATTCAGCCTGTCGATCTCTTTCCAAACACCCATCACACTGAATGTATTGCCATCTTGTCCTTGAAAGGGGATGCCGCTGCGGACGTTGGCCTGACCCTAGCGTCCGAGTCACCACGACGGCGCGAGTTGCTGAAGGAGTTGGGCGTCGACTACCACGTGGAAGTTTCCGGCGTTGATGAAACACCCGATAACGCCGACATCACCCCTGAGGCCCTGGCAGAGGAGCTAGCACTGAAGAAAGCTCAAGCCGTTGCAGCGAACCAGGACGCAGGCGTTGTCCTTGGTGCTGACACTGTAGTGAATCTGAATGGTCGCATCTACGGCAAGCCCGCAGACAGCCAAGAAGCTGTATCGATGCTGAAAGAACTTCGGGGGGTGACGCACACGGTGGTCACTGCCATAGCTATAGTGAACGTGAACGCTGGAACCAGCAAAGTTGTCCACGATGCCACGCAGGTCACTATGCGCGACTACACAGACGACGAGATTGCGGCATTTGTTGCCACAGGAATTCCTATGGACAAAGCGGGCTCATACGCGCTGCAAGATCCTGCGTTTCACCCTGCTGCGGAGACCATTGGTTGTTATACCAACGTGATTGGCCTGCCGTTATGTCGAGTTACAGAACTTCTTACCGCTAACGGTATCAACGTCAGCCCTTCGACAAACCGGGGGATTCCAGAGAGCTGCGAAAGTTGTACGTCCCTCCGAAACAATGTGGAGCATCACGCATGAGCGTGATGGGAATTGGCCCCATTGAACTGGTGGTAGTGATGGTCATTGCCTATCTGGTGCTTGGCCCTGAGCGCATGACCACTACTGTACGGTCGCTAGTCAAAGTCGTTCGTGACCTGAAGGAACAGACCTCAGGGTTTCCTAAAACGCTGGATGAGTTTCTGCAGCCACCAACAGACGACGACGAGGCAGAAGAGCCTCAGACTCCCGGCGTGGCAAGACCCAGACGTACACGCGCTTCAAAAGCCCCGGATGATGAATCCGAAGAACCTTCATCTGACGATTCAAAGGTTGAGGAGTAGTCCGTGGTAGATGCGGCCCGTCCGTTACGTAAACATCTGGAAGAGCTGCGGTGGCGGCTTATGATTGTCGTCATTGCTGTGGTGATTGGCGCGGGAGTCAGCGTCGTCTATTTCAAGCCAATTGTAGAGATATTGATTCGTCCTGCTGAAGGCTATTTATCAAACACTGGTGGCCCCATTTACACAGAGGTCACAGAGCTTCTGGGCGTCACGGTGAAGGTTGCTATGCTGGGCGGACTGGTGCTCTCTCTACCCATTCTGACGTATGAGATTGTAGCCTTTGTTGCACCGGGGCTCACTCGCAAGGAAAAGGGCTATCTGATCTTCATGGTACCCGGAGCGCTGGTCTGCTTTGCCATAGGAGCGGCCTTTGCGTACTTTGCACTGCTCCCCCCAATGCTCAAGTTCCTGCTCACCTACGCCAATGATGTTGCTGTACCCATGATTCGTATCAGCACCTACGTGAACCTGGTGGTGATGCTCATCTTCTGGATGGGCCTTATCTTTGAGACTCCCCTCATCATGTTCACTCTCGCCAAGGCTGGCGTTATCGATGCAGACACTATGGCCAAGGGCCGCAGGCTAATCGTGGTCGTCGCGTTCCTGCTTGGCGCGGTAATCACTCCAACATTTGACCCCGTGAACCAGACTATGGTTGCCATACCTTTCCTGCTTTTGTACGAACTCGGCCTCCGCCTAGCCCGCTTTGCGCGAGCCCGAGAAGAACCAGAAGAGGCAGAGGACAACTAGACCTCCTAACACAAAACCTTTGTGCACTAACAATCTCACGGGTCTGAGCATCGTAGAATAGTGCAGAACACTGACAACGGTGGAGGAATCATGGCTGAATACGACGTTGTAATCATTGGAGCGGGGCCGGGTGGCTACGTGGCTGCCATACGCGCCGCACAACTTGGCATGAAGACTGCCGTGGTAGAACGTGACGAGCTTGGCGGTACCTGCCTGAACTGGGGCTGCATTCCTAGCAAAGCCCTGATTCGCAACGCAGAGGTAGTGAACCTTTTCAATCACGCTGAAAGCTGGGGCGTAGAAGTTGGCAACGTTAAAGCTGATTTCGGCGCTGCCGTAGACCGCAGTCGACAGATTGTGAAGCGAATGACCCAGGGTGTCAGCTACTTGCTCAAGAAGAACAACATCGATCTCATCAAGGGTCACGCGACGATAACGAGCCCAACAGAAATCGCCGTTGAGGGCCACGACGAGAACCTGACAGCCAAGACCATCATTCTAGCAACAGGTGCCCGACCCCGAAGCATCCCCACCCTCCCGGTAGATGGCACTCTCGTGATGACCAGTCGAGAGGCCCTTGAAGCCAAGACCATGCCAACATCCGCCATCTTTGTGGGCGGTGGCCCCATCGGGTGTGAGTTGGCCTACGTGTACAACGCATACGGCGTAGACGTCACCATTGTGGAGGTGCTGCCCCATCTGCTGCCCAACGACGATGAAGAGATTGGCGCGGAGATTGAGCGTTCCTTTGAGAAGCAGGGCATCAAGGCACTCACGGGCGCGATGCTCACGGCGATGACCCAGGAAGGCGACCAAGCAGTAG
>CAVOCU010000073.1:0-8708 GCA_963694315.1 Dehalococcoidia bacterium
GGCTAGCCCTACTTCTTCCCTTTATCGATGCCCACCAGTTCGGGGCGAGCGATAAAGGCTTTCCTTAGCTCCTTGGTGGCTTCAAACCAGCCCGCACCCTTGGGGAGCAGCGCGCCGCCTGACCGTTCCTGGTACAGCTCAGGCTGGTCAACCGTGGGATGTACAACGCCCTCTTGCAGGCTCCGTGCAGCGTTGATGATGCTGCGTCGCGTCTTAATCACCATAGAGTCGCTGGCGCCCAGGTGCTCATGAACGCGGTCTGTGATAGCGCCCATGGTCTCCGTCACCGCCTGGTCTTGCAGGTGGATGCCGGAGATGCCGGTGTATATCTTGTTGGCCTTCTGCGCCTCGCGGTCAATCTTGTAGTCGTTGCCCGCGTTGGCGGTCAGACGCCACCTACCAAGAAAGCCGGAGGTGTTTGGCTCGTAATCAACGTCTGTTGCTGCGCCGCCCGCCTGCTGACCCTTCTTGCCTGTCGCAATACCGCTGCGGAAGGGGTTGGGGCCGCAGATATTCCAGAACATGGTGTGGGTATCGTCAATGGGCACCCATGCGCGCACAAGAATCTGCACGCCAAGGATGCTGGTGGGAATCATGGTGTAGAACGGGAACAGAAAATGGGCTACGCGCCAGTAGATGTCGTCGCCGTCCGTGGTACGCCATGCGCCGTACGATGTGCCGTAGTCGGTCTCCTCAACATCAAAGCCCAGCGGTGAACGCTCCCTGACCGTGTAGTAATCAAAGGAGCCTGGCGTCAAGTTCTCTGCTTCCAGGCTACCCAGATGCAGGAATCCCAGGTGGGACGTGTCTATGTCCCCTTCCAGCGCCTGAACCCAGTTGCAGTCCCGCATGGCTGTCCAAACAGACTGCTCTGTATCTTCCGGCAGCATATTGGGTTCAATGTCCGGTAGGGGAGGAAGCTCCGCGCGGGGGCCCATGTATGCCCAAATGATGCCGTTGCGCTCTTGGGCTGAGTATGCCTTGATTTTCACCTTGTCTTTGAAGTTGCTCTCTGCGGGCTCACTGGGCATGTCCACGCAATCGCCGTTCACATCAAACTTCCATCCGTGATACACACAGCGCAGTCCGCATTCCTCGTTGCGACCGAAGAACAGGCTGGCACGACGGTGTGGGCAGAAGTTATCGATGAGGCCAATGTTCCCGTCGGTATCGCGGAACGCGACCATATCCTCGCCAAGCAGTCGCACTCGAACAGGGTCGGAATCCGGTGTCGGCAGTTCTATGGACATGAGTGCGGGAAGCCAGTATTGACGCATGAGTTCACCTACGGGCGTGCCGGGGCCAACTCTGGTCATTAGTTCATTGTCAGCGGCTGAAAGCATTATTTCCTCCCATGTATACGTGATGCAAAGAGAACTTAGAGGGGAGTTTATGCCGTAGGAATGCGGTAGTCAATTGTGGGGCCAGGCAATGTTAGGAGCGGATGGAACTGTGAGAGGCAGGCAGCTAGCTGCCTAGTTTGGATTGTCCAGTCGTTGGCTCATATCTGAAAGGAAGGACTGAATGTCATCGGGAAGATCTGATTCTTCTGGCGTTTCTTCGGCCTTCTCATCGCTGGAACCGGAATTCCGGGAATCGTAGTAGGACTCCAACCGTTTCACCAGTTCTTGGGCAGCGGGGTTCCCGGTGATTTCTGAGTCCAACTCTTCGTACTGCTTCTTGCCAGCCTCAGTGTCTGGCAGATCAGCGGGAAGGTTGTAGATGGTCGATAGGATTTCCAGCAGTCGCGCACGGCCAGCGTAATCACGCTCCAACTGGGCGTACTGCGGCAGACGAACCATGAGGGACACATCTTCAATGCCGATTTTAGGCAGTTCCTGCGACATAAGGTTCATGATGGAGGTTGGGCCCTCGTAGTTGCTGCGCTTACGGGAGACCAATCCGCTCAGTCCAGTCATTGGCTCACCGTTCGTCGTGCCATTGACTTGCAATGGGCGGGTATGTGGCGTGGCATCGTACATTGCCCCTATGCGGGTGTACCTCTTAACGTTGAAGGCCTTCAGTACCTCTAGCAGGGACTCAATGTAGTCTTCTGCGTTGTTGTGGGGCTCACGCACCTGCATGATGATAAGCGGAGGATCGTTGCGGCCCTCCAGCAGGCTTACACGAGTGTTTGGTACACGCTGGATCCGTTGGCCGTTGCGGAAACGGGTGGTAGGCCGGTACCGAGTGAAGTCAAAGAAGCTGCCGGGCTTTTCAAGTCGGCCCAACTCTTTCGATCCAAAGTAACGTTCGAGACGCCTGAGAGTCAGCGTGCCTACGCTCCCCGCGTCCAGCCATGGGTAAAGCATGGCAATGACGTGAGCTTCCTCAAAGGCGGGAATGGGTTCCTGGAACTCAAACGCTCCAATCTTCATGAGGGAATTTTGCCAGAGGATTACGGATATTGCAACTCTTGACAGGGAAGATGGGTGATTGCCGTCACCTGTGGTTGGTGTCTGCGTGCATATGAGGGCTACTGAGCTTTCCCCGGCTAACCAGGATGCTTGGCTACAGGGTGTATACTCCAAAAGTACCTCCCACCAAGGGTGACTACGCTTTTAACCGTAGAGGAAGGGCGACTACTTAGCGTGATAGATGAATCCCAAACCGACTCCCCTACAGACGCTGATTCTGCTTCTCGTTCTAAACTGCGTCTGGGCACTTTCTCTTCGCTCAGACATCGTAATTTCCGTTACCTCTTCGCCAGCACCTTCATGGCCAGCGGGGGCAATTGGATTCAGCAGATAACCATCTCCTGGTTGGCATGGGACATGACGGACTCCGCGCTCATGGTGGGAATCATAACCGCGTCTCGTGGCTTGCCATCGCTGATTACTAGCCCTCTGGGGGGTGTTCTTTCAGATCGCATGGACCGACGGCAGCTCATCCTCATAATCCAATTGACCTTAGGAATATTAGCTCTCGGCTTTGCCTTCCTGGTGGCGTCTGGCCATCTTCAAATATGGCATTTGTTCCTTTTTACCTTCATTAGCGGTGCGGGTTGGACCATGAACAACCCGGTTCGGCAATCACTTGTACCGGACACCGTCCCCAAATCAGACCTGATGAACGCTGTGGCGCTGAACTCATCTGCGTTCCAGCTTTTCCGAATCATTGGCGTGGTCATTGGAGGGCAGCTCATTGCGTTCACGGGGCCGTCCACAAACTTTATGATTCAGGGCATTGCATATATGTTCATGGCCGTATTAATCCTCCAGATCCATGTGCCCAAACGGGATAACCATGTGAGTCAGCAAGAATCTATGTTTGAGAATTTCAAAGGGGGAGTCAGCTACGTAAGAGGGGAACCAACCACTCTGGCCCTTATTTTGTTGGGAATGATTCCCGCCCTGTTCGTCATGCCGTTCATAAACACGCTGATACCGGTGTTCAATGATGAAGTGCTGAACAACGGGCCAAAGGGTCTTGGAAACCTCATGGCCATGTATGCCGTGGGGGCAATGCTTGGGACGTTCCTGCTGGCCTCTCTCCAGAACTTCCAGCACAAAGGCCAGTTGCTTATTGGAGCCGCTATTGCCAGCGGGTTCACCCTAGTGGCTTTTGGCTACACGAGTTGGATGCCCCTATCCATGTTTGTGCTGTTCCTCAGTGGAGCGGCCCACATGATTTATATGGCTACTAATAACACCTTGATTCAACTGACCACTCCTCCAGAGTATCGGGGGCGTGTGTTGAGTCTCTTCTTTCTGGATCACGCCCTCACCCCCCTTGGGGCTCTCTTTGCGGGTTTTCTGGCGTGGCAGTATGGCAGCCCCTTTGCTTTTACCGTGGGAGGAACTGTAGCGGCTTCCATGGTAATCATGATGGCCGTGCGGTTTCGAGCGCTTCGAGAAACTAAGGCGTAGTTAAACCCAATAAAGGCTGAGTGCAACGTGAGTGGGTATATGAAGGCATTAGTAGCAGCGTTTGTTATGGTTGGGGTTATAGCCGCCTGCGGGGGCGGGAGTGACGTTGACTCTGTGGTTGCTCCAACCTCTGCGCCTTTACCATCCCCGACTTCTGGCCCAACAGAGGTGCCCACAGAAACCCCAACAACAGCACCGGAACCCATGGTAGCTGCTTTGGTATCGCCAAACCCCACGCCTACCTTTGTGGCCCGGACTGCGGCAACGCCCACTCCCGTTTTGACACCAGAACCGGTAGTCCCTACGCCAACGCCTGTTCCTATGACCACCTTCACTAGCGATATATTTGATTTTTCCTTTAAATACCCGTCTACGTGGACGTTGGATGACAGTCCAACTCAGGTTGTCACCGTAAAACAACCCGGAGGGGCTGCTACCGCATTCATTAAGATTGATATTTTGCAGTCACCGCAAAGCATTACGGATTACACCAAGCTTGCCCTAACTCAGCTTGAGCAGGAATTATCAGGCTTTCAGACTACTTCGTCTGTGGGCGATTTTGTGGGCCAACTGCCTGGCCGAGTGACGTTGGGGGAAAGGGTTACTGCCAACGGGAATCGGATGGAACTCAAGGTGTTCACGGCGGTCATAGGGAGCATGGGGTTCACCCTGACTATGATTGACCAGGCTGCATCCTTTGCAAACGTTGAGCCCCTTTTCGATGCTATAGCAGACAGCGCCACATTCCCTATTGGTTCTTTTGCGCCCCCTGCACCAGAGGTATCCCGTGAAGTCATGGCTATTGGTCTAGACGGAGTATCTGGCGACCCATCAGGTGTCACAAGGGTCTTTGAATCGACGACGTCTACGCTCTATGCCTTTCTAGATATGAAATACATGCCGTTAGGCGCGAATGTGAAATTTTCCTGGTTTCAGGTTGACCAGAATATATCTCCCCTGAGGGCATTGGAACCGATAATCGCGCGGGTAGAGGCTGAGGGAGCCTTTTGGTCCTCTTTTGAACCGCAGGGAGCTATGGGATTGGGCTTTTACGCTGTTGCGGTGCACATAGATGACGCGTTTTTGACCTACCTGCCCTTCACCGTAGCCATTAAGGATGGAGCGGAGTTCACGGATGCTCAAACCTACGTGGATTGGAGCGCGTTCCTTCTGGCTAATGAGGACTCGGACAAGGCTTTGTATGCGGTTACGAAGGCGATTGAATTGGATTCCACACTAGCTGCGGCATATGTAGCTAGGGCTGGCATTTACAGTTCCTCATGCGATACGGAAAGTGCGTTGGCAGACTTTACCAAGGCATTAGAATTGGATTCTGGAAATGCCGACATGTTTTTTGGTAGAGGACAAGTCTATTGGATTGCGTTAAACCCACGAGCGGCAGTCTTAGATATCAACCGATCTATCGCGTTGAATGGGGGAGGCGGAGGCTACTACAACCTCCGTTCCTTGATACAGGTTTCTCTGGGGCGCTTTGATGCAGCCATTGCTGACGCTGAGAAATCTCTGGAACTTGAGCCAGGTAGCTTGGCTGCTATAGACACGCGTGGGTATGCGTTCTTGAGGGCGGGGCAGTTCAGGAACGCCAAACAAGACTATGACTTTGCGATCAGCTCTGGATTTGAAATTGCTTACACGTTACTGGGCGGAGGGTTGGCCAACGCTGGACTTGGAGATGATGAGGTTGCGCGGGACATGCTGGAGCGAGGGCTCGCCTTGTTTGAAGAAGATGCTAGTACCTGCTTAGACCCCCAGATTACGTACCTGGTGCAAACGGCGAGGGAGACGCTGGCAGGCTTGTAGGTGTTGCGACGTAAGGACAATAAGTGAAACGCATAGAAGATATGTGCCTTGACAGCTTATAGCAGTGCACTATACCCTCGCACTCCAGCGCGTATAGTGCACTGCATATAAGCAAGGTGGGGATTGCGTCCCAGATAGAACAGTAAATCTAGGAGGGTAGTATGACTGGTTTGTTTTTCAGTAAGAGAATCTTGTTGCTGGTAGGGTTGATGGCTTTGATAGCCGTCTTCGCGGCCTGCTCCGGTGACGACGACGACACAACCACAGCACCGCCGGCTGCAGTCCCAACATCGGCTCCGGTGCAGGGGTTGACGGGGAACTTGACGACTCCTGACGCCACGGCGGCCCCGGCAGCCACAGCTATGCCGGTAATGGCCACCGTGCCAAAGACCAAGCGCGTTGTGCTGGGTCTGATTCCCCCGGCAGTCTTGAGCAACTCCTTTATAGGCATCGGTTCCACATCGGCGTTCCAGCTCAAGCCAATGTATGAGTACCTGATGGATACGGATCCCAACACCCGCCAACTGATTCCTGGCTTAGCCAAGAGTTGGTCCATTGAGCCCGGCGGCGCTGGACTCCGATTCTTCCTTGAAGAGAACGTGCCTTTCCATGATTCGGACGGCAACGAGGCAGGCTTTATGACTGCCGACGACGTGGCATGGACCCGTGAGGATATCATTGTTGAGGACTCAAGCAACAGCATCCGTGCGCTGATGCGCAGTGCTGAAGTAACCATCGTCAATGATCATGAGATTGTCTTCCAGTGGGAGCAGCCTGACGCTGATGCCCTAGACTTCATTGGCAACCAGGTCGGCGGCATGGAGATTAGCAGTCGAGCAGACGCTGCCACCCTGGATATTCCCATTCAGCGTAGGCCGATTAACGGTACCGGCCCTTACGTCTTCACGTCCCGCAGCCAGGATCAGAACATCGTCTTCACCAAAATCCAGGGTGAGCACTGGCGCATACCTGGCGACTTTGAAGAGATTGAGATGCGATGGCTTTCGGAGAGTTCCACCAGGTTGGCAGCATTGCTGGCCGGGGAGACCCACATCACTCTGATTCCATTCGACTCCGAGGAACGCGCGCTCTCTGATGGCATGAAGGTTGTCACCGGCAAAGTGAACACCATGCGCACCTATATGCAATTCAACGGCGTGTACCTGAAGGATGCCAAAGACCCCAGTTCCGGGTACATGTACCCGGACAGCCCGCTGATGGACAAGAAGGTGCGTCAAGCCTTGAACAAGGCCATAGACCGGGACGCCATCAACACGGCCTTCTTCTTTGACCTTGCAACCAAGATGACCGCCATCCACGTTGCTGAGAGCCACGGAGCTTTCAACCCTCGGTGGAATACCGAGTTTGAAGCGAAATATGGCTATGACCCTGCAGCTGCCAAGGCACTCCTTGCGGAGGCAGGCTACAACGCCAACAACCCGCTGAAGCACAACACATTCGTCCTTGATGTCACCCAGTACTCCGGTGGACCGGACGTGGTTGAGTCCATCGCCGGCTATTGGTCAGAGATTGGCGTAGATGTGAATTTGGTTACCATGGACCGAGCGCAGCGGTCAGCGCTCCAACGTGGCCTTGAGTTGGACAATCACTCCGCATTGGGTGTGCTGATTGCGCCTCCCATCCTGGCCCTTCGATTGGGTCATCACACTTCCTCCCCACGGGGCGGTGGTGCTGAGAGCTACACTGTGGAAGCTTCCTTCGAGAAGGCTCGACGCACCTTGGACCTGGTTGAGCAGAATAAATTCCTCCAGGCGTCCACAGACGATATCTATGACTCCTTCATGGCCATTCCCCTCTACTGGGTTCCTGTCCACGCAGTGGTCAACCCTGATGTAGTGGAAGATTGGATCTTCCCCGGAACGGTCTCCGGTACCTGGACACACTTCTGGAATATCATCGGTACCAGGTAAGGGAGAGTCTAGCCAAGAGCTAGTCACCCAAGGCATACAGAAGACCCCCGCCCCAATTAGGGGCGGGGGTCTTTCCTTTTGTGAGGTAGCTTGTCTGGTGTGGTGACTACGCAGGGTCTGTGGAAAGCTCTATGCGGTTGCCGCTGGGGTCGTTTACGTAGACGGAATAGCCTGGGCCTTCTCCGTGCTGGCGGGTGCCTTCAACTGTTGCGCCCCGGTCCTCAAGGGCTTTGATGGTTGCAGCCATGTCCTTGTCCCATTCCAGAACGAAGGTGTGGTGTGGCACTCCTGGCCTTGGGCCGCCAGATGCGTCAAACAGCCCTATTGATACCCCACCAAGCTGCAAACGCGCCACGTCTACGCCTGCAACCTGATGCCTGACGTTCACCGTGGCACCCAGAACGTCCTCGTAGAACTTGACGGTAGCAGTAAAGTCTTCTGCGTTGACATTTAGACCGCTAAATCCTGTTACCTTCATGGGTTACTCCTTCTTAGGCAGTTGGCGTTGCCGTGCATTCCGGGCAAGGGCAGACCTTCCGGAGACCTTCGTACGGGTACAGGCCGGTGTAGTGGCCATCGCTCCACAGGAACTGGATGGCGTAACGGCCTATGGTCTGGTACTCCATGGCATAAACATCCAAAGGGATTTTTTCAGGGTCTAGCTCTCCCTTGTTAGGCCACTCTCCAACGCATGTTGCGCAGTGACACTCAAGTCGGAGGTACCTGTGGGGATAGGTGCTGCTGTGCCCATCGCTCCACTCAATACTGACGACGTTATGCTGGATATCTATGGTGGTTGGGGTGGCTATACCCTGGTTGGCCATATTACAAACCTCATTACATATAGATTGAAGGAACGGCGTGGCGAAAGAGGCTAGGGTGCTCTTGCTACGCTTTGTTGAGAATGGCTGACCGTGCGCTGCTGAAAACCGTAAGCGCGAAAGCGGCACTCGCTGGAGCTGCAGCGTAGAGGAACACGTGATCTACACCGTAGGCATCCGCAATACGCCCTGCTAGCCAGCCTGAGCCAGCAGCAAGGATGATTGCAACGCCGAACACGAGCGAGACCGTGGTTCCCTGGACGCCA
>CAVOCU010000074.1:0-8680 GCA_963694315.1 Dehalococcoidia bacterium
CGAAGGGGAAGCTAACTGCCCGGTGTGCGGTACGCTCCTGGGTGCGGACGGCCTGGCCCACCTTCAGCAGGAACGGGAGGCCCAAGGGAAGGGAATGAGAGCCAAGTTCCTGGAAAACCAACAGCAGGTGGCGACACTGTCCCCGGAGCGCACAAAGCTGGACGCTGCGGTAGCGGAGTTGGAAAAGGTGCTGGTGCAGAAGCAGCGAGACGTGGCTGCGCAACAGGGAGCCCTTGGTAGAGAGTTAGAGGATGGCCGAACGGCTGCGACAGAGCTGGCAGACCTTGGCCCGAAGCTGGCAGCGTTGGTTGAGCAGTTGGAGCGTGGCGATTTCGCGGTTGAAGAGCAAAGGGCTTTGCAGGAGATGAAATCCCAGCGCACAGCCATCGGATACGACTCCAAAGCCCATCAAGATGCGAGGACTGCCGTTCGTGGGCTGGAGTCGTTCGCAGAGTTTGCCAGAGGCCTTAACGAGGCTGAGAATCGCCTCCCTCAAGATGAGACTGCCCTCACGGAGTTTGAATCCCTTGTGGCGGCTAGGCGTAAGGATGTGGAGGCGGCCACAGAACGTTTGACGGCCATTGCTGGTGAGTTAGAGGGGATGCCTGCGCTTCAATCAAGTCTGATGGTGACATCCCAGGAGCGGCAGACCCTTGAATCCCGCAGCGTGGAGCTTGGGGGAGAGATTCGACACCACACGCTGCAGTTGGAGGAGTTAGCCGTCAAAGAGGCTGACATGGCAACGTTGAGCGAGGGTAGCGGGAGCCTGGAGAGCGCCAAGACTTCCTACAGCGTTCTGGTGGATGCCTTTGGAAAACGCGGCATCCAGGCTTTGTTGATAGAGGCCGCGCTACCGGAGTTGGAGGCCCAGGCCAATGACCTGCTGGCCCGTCTGACAGACCATCGTATGACCTTGGCACTGGAGACCCAGCGACAGAACCGTCGAGGCGAAGTGTCAGAGACCTTGGAGATACGCATCGCCGACGAGTTGGGCACCCGCAGCTATGAACTCTTCAGTGGCGGCGAAGCGTTCCGTATCAACTTTGCTTTACGCGTCGCCCTGGCGAAGCTCCTGGCTTCACGCTCTGGTGCGCCGCTACGCACGCTGTTCCTCGACGAAGGGTTCGGCACCCAGGATCCAGGTGGGCGAGAACGGTTGGTGGAGGCTATCCAGACTATTCAGGACGAGTTTGACCTCATCCTGGTAGTCACCCACATAGAAGAGCTTAAAGAGGCCTTCCCTGTTCGCATAGATGTCAGCAAGACAGAGACGGGCTCAACTCTGGAAATTGTGTGGGTGTAATAGGCGGGGTATTGCATGGAGAAGTATTGAGGTAAGCCTCGCTCTTAGGTAACCGCAGGCCCATAGGTCTAGGACGCGCCCTTGACCCATAGTTATGCCAAACGCTACACTGGATTGACCTCGCAATGCCCGATAGTGCAGCGGTAGCACACGTGCCTCTGGAGCATGGGACCCTGGTTCGAATCCAGGTCGGGCAGCCACACCAAATTGCAAATGAATACATCCAAGCTATGGAAAAAATACAGGGGAGAATTTCATCATGGCGGCAGTAAGAGAAGCACACGTAACCTGGACCGGAGACCTAGGCTCTGGAAGCGACACCATCAATGAAGTACCATCAAATCGTTCAGTGGGTTGCCCGTAACTTGGGCATCCCGCACAGAGGGCCCAGAAGGGCGCCGGCCCTGAGGAGCTATGGGCATCGACCCACGCCAGTTGCTACGCCATGGCTCTTTCTGCTGGCCTGGGCGGCGCAGGTACACCGCCTCAGAAGTTGGAAGCAAGCGCAACCGTCACCTTTGATTGGGTAGCGGAAGGCTTCAAGGTTGTTTCCAGCGCCCTAAAGGTTAACGGCCAGGTAGCGGGTATGGATGCCGCTGCGTTCAAGGCGGCGGCTGAAGCAGCCAAGGACAAGTGTCCCATCTCGCAGGCGCTGAAGGGCAACGTAGAGCTCAGCGTGGTGGCGACTCTAGAGTAGAGTCATCGGCAGAGCTGGGATAACGGGAGGACGCCAGAATGGCGCAGGTTCAAGGTGTGAGATGCTTCGGCGGGCCGGAAGATCCGTTGATGATGCGCTACCACGATGAGGAATGGGGCGTTCCGCTGCACGATGACCGTGAGTTCTTTGAGTTCTTGTGCCTTGAAGGCGCGCAGGCTGGTCTCTCCTGGCGGACTATCCTGCACAAGCGTGAGCGTTATCGCGAGGTCTTCCACGACTTCGACGCTGAGCAGGTTGCAGCGTACACGGACGCCGATAGGCAACGGCTGCTGGCTGATGCTGGCATCGTGCGGAACAGACTGAAGGTCAATGCGTTCATCACCAACGCCCAGCGCTTTCTGGACATTCAGAAAGAATTTGGCACCTTTGACGCCTACATCTGGGGCTTCACCGGCCATGTGACCCTTCGGAGGTCGGGCGAGTTAACTATGGAGAACACCCCTGCCAGCACCCCGGAGTCCGATGCTATGGCAAAGGACTTGAAGGCACGAGGGTTCAAGTTTATCGGCACCATTGTCTGCTACGCCTTCATGCAGGCCACCGGCATGGTTAATGACCATCTGACCGCTTGCATCAAAGCCCCCTCTTGCTAGGCCTGCTCTCGTAAGGCGTTGACATGGAAGCTAAAATATTACTGCTATGGAATTACGTAGGAAAGCCTAATCACTAGGCCTAATCACTAGGCCTAAGAGAGAAGGAGAACCCAATGCTTCATATGGCTGTAGTTACCCACGGACCGGATACCTGCCCAATAGGAAGTCCTGAGGCGATGGAAAAGGCAATGGCCGCCATAGGGCAGATGGGAGAGGCAGCTGGGAAGTTGGGCATCACTGTACAGGGCAGTTGGACCAACATGCCCGCTCACGCGCTGTGGTTTGTCCTTGATGCCCCCAATGGCCATGTGGTAAACCAATTGATGATTGCGCTGAAGCTGCAGGAGTGGAACACCATTGTGGTGCATCCTGTATCAACATTAGGCGAAGCAGTGGAAGAGATTAAATCGAGGTAGCCAGCGAAGTCGGCTAGATAGCCGCCAGGGCAGTCAACGACTCCAAATCGCAGTGAGTTTCTAACAGTTCAGCAAAACACTGCGATTTGTGGGCACTGTGCACGGACGCTCGATCACCAATGCTGTGTAGCTTCTCCATTGTCTCCATTGTCGGAGCGGAAACAGCCAGCATTGGTACCTGACGAAGCTGCGCGTGGTGCGTGATGTACTGCACTGGCGGTTTGTTGTTTGTGAGTATCAGACAGACGGTGGAAGTGTCTAGGGCAGCCATCTGCAAGTCTGGACGGTCTCCACGGACAATGACTGCTTTGTTCTCCCGTCGCCCAAAGACGTAGGCTCCCTTGTCCAGGAACAACCCCCCCAGCATAAAGTGCTCAACAAGCTCCCTAAGCTGTGTATCTGGTGACGTTAGACCATTGCGGTTAATCACGTCAGCGCCCAGATGCTCCGCAACATCGGCAACGGTGGGGGCCAGCATTCTTCGATTCTCCGGTAGGAGACCCAACACCTGGATGTCTTGCGCCAGGAAAGCCGCCACAAGAACTGTCTCTGCAACATGCTTGCCGTGGTCGGGTACGCTGTTGACGATGGTTCCTATCAGGCGGTTTCCGAAAACCTGCGCGACTTGGGCTGGCGATGCAGCGGCATAGCTGCTCACAAGAATCACTCTGGCGTCCAACGCTTCCGCTAGCGTTGCATCAATCGTGTGGCGCTCGCTGTCGGAGATGTTGCCGCTTACACCCTCCACAAGCGTGAGGCCTGCTGGTAGGGCAACCTCCTTTAAATTTCTGGCAATTCCATCCAACACCGTTGCGTTGGCATCGTGTTCAATGGCAACGGGCCATCCTACGGGTGGAGCGTTGGTGGGGAAGAGCGTGTTGTGGAACGCAGCGTCAGCATCCAAATTGGTTGATGAACCAACATGTCCGGCTTTTATCAGTGTTACCGCTACGCCTTTCTTTGCCAGTAGCGTAGCTATCCCGGTTGTTACCGCTGTTGTTCCTGCGCCAGAGCTGGCTCCAGCTATATAGATGGTTGGCACATAGCCTCCGTGGACTCTAGTTTTCAGACAGTATAGAGAAAGCGCAACGCGCTGTTAAGTATGTTGGCGTGAATGAAAATGGCCCGCCTCAGCATATCGGGGCGGGCCATGAAGCCTAGGTAATAGGAATCTTACCCCTCATCAGCCATGGATGCGGCTTCAATGGGGTCAAGCGCCAGCAGAGCGGAGATATCCTCAAGCTCCCCTTCAAGGTCTTCTAAGGCTAGAGCCTTGGCTGCTGCTTTGGCCTCTTCCTCTTCTGCCGTGATGCCCAGTCGCTCCCTGCCCTCTTCCGTCATGTCCATTCTGGCTGGGATTAACCGTCCAATGATCACGTTTTCCTTGAGGCCGATTAGGTGGTCAACAGAGCCAGAGATGGCAGCCTCTGTGAGTACCCGTGTGGTCTCTTGGAAGGATGCTGCGGCCAAGAAGCTCTCTGTGCCCAAGGATGCCCTGGTAATGCCCAGGAGCATTGGCGTTGCGCGTGCAGGCTCGCCACCTTCAGCAATGATCTTACGGTTGATTTCGTCAAAAACAGCTCGGTCAACAGGCTCTCCAGGCAACAGTTCTGTATCGCCCTGATGGTCTACCCTGACCTTTCGCATCATCTGACGGATAACAATCTCAATGTGCTTGTCATGCATGCTGACACCCTGAAAGCGGTAGACTTTCTGTACCTCTTCAATGATGTAGCTGTGGACGGCGTCACGGCCTTGAATCCTCAGGATGTCGTGGGGGTTCTTCTGCCCCGCAATGAGTTCCTGTCCTGCAGATACCGAGTCTCCGGTCTTTACAATGACGTGGGCGGTCAATGGCGCAGGGTACGTTCGTTCTTCCTGCTCCTGCCATACCACGGAAACCTTTTCCTTGGTTACTTCAACCTTGCCAGGCATACGGGCCACCATGGGAGGCAGCTCTTCGCCTTCTGCCATCTTCTTGCGGGTAGCCTTTGGCAATGACAGGGGCATGCCGGACTCCACAACGTCTCCTTTCTTCACAACGACTTTGTGGGTGTCCTCTATTGGATATTCTTCTCTGTACTCTTCTGAGCTGACCACACGGATATGCTTCCCGTCTGGGGTGTCCGTTACGTCCACGTCACCGTCAATCTCAGAGAGGATAGCTGTGTTCTTTGGGATACGGGCTTCAAATAACTCTTCCACCCTTGGAATGCCGCTGGTGATGTCCACACCTGCGATACCACCGGTGTGGAACGTGCGCATGGTGAGCTGAGTTCCAGGCTCACCAATGCTCTGGGCTGCAATAATCCCCGTTGCGTCACCAAGGTTCACCATGCGCCCCGTGGCTGGCATGATGCCGTAGCACATGCGGCAGATACCGCGTTCAGCCTCGCAGACCAGCGGGGAGCGAACGTAAACTTCTGTGAGTCCTGCTGCTGCCAAGCTCTTAGAGAGGTCTGCTGTGAGAATTGCATCTCTATCGGCAAGAACCTCACCAGTGGACGCGTCAGCAACCGGCGCACAAACCACGCGGCCCACCAATCGGTCTGAGAACGGAGCAATTGAGTTGCTTCGTTCTTTCGCTTCGTCCTTAAGTACCCAAATCCCAGAGGCTGTTTCGCAGTCTTCAGAAAGGACAATTACATCCTGCGCCACGTCGATCATTCGACGGGTCAGGTAGCCGCTGTCGGCTGTACGTAGGGCGGTGTCTGCCAGTCCCTTTCGGGCACCGTGCGTGGAGATGAAATACTCCAAGACGCTGAGGCCCTCTCTGAAACTGGACTTCACTGGCAGCGGAATCAAGAAGCCTTTCGGGTCAGACATGAGGCCGCGCATGCCGGCCATCTGCTTAATCTGGCTGATGTTTCCTTTTGCACCAGAGATGGCCATGAGGTAAATACCGCCATAGGTTGGCAAAGCCTCTTCAATGAGGCCGGTCACCTTGTCGCTGGCGTCTGTCCAAATGCGGATAGTCTGATCGTAGCGTTCACTCTCTGTAATCAGACCACGCTGATACTGCTCTTCAAGTTGCCCAATTCGGGCTTCTGAACCAGCCAGTACATCGGCCTTCTTTGCTGGAACTTCCAGGTCAGAGATGCTAATGGTAATGCCGGAGATTGTGGCGTAATGGAACCCTGCACTCTTGATGTTGTCCAACATCTGGGCAGTCTCTACGTTCCCTACGACCGTGTAGGTGCTGGACACAAGGTCCTTTAGCGTGGCTTTGTCCATGAGCTTGTTCCAGTTTGCCGGATCTGCGCCTACAACTGTGGGAAGAAGTTCCTGGAACTTGAGCCGTCCTACGGTGGTGGTCAGCCATGACGAAGTCTTGTCGTCGTCGGTGTAGAGAATCTCCACCGGCGCTTGAATATTTACGACGTCAGCATCGTGAGCCATCTGCGCTTCTTCTGATGAACTGAAGCGTTTTCCGGCACCCAGTGCATTGGGGTTCTCCATTGTCATGTAGTAGCAACCCAGGACGATGTCCAGGGTTGGGGCAACCACCGGCTCACCGGAGGCTGGGGAGAGCATGTTATAAATGCTCAACATCACGTTGCGGGCTTCCTGCACGGCGCGACGGGACAGCGGCACGTGGACGGCCATCTGGTCGCCGTCAAAGTCTGCATTGAATGCCGTACAGACCAAGGGATGCAACTGCGGAGCGCTCCCCTCAATGAGAACTGGCATGAAGGCTTGGATACCAAGTCTGTGAAGAGTTGGTGCCCTATTCATCATTACGGGCCTGTCTTTGATGACTTCTTCCAGCACGTCCCAGACTTCTGGCCGTACACGTTCCACAGCACGCTTGGCGCTCTTGATGTTGTGGGCCAACCCCTGTAATACCAACCGGTGCATGACAAAAGGCTTGAATAGCTCCAAGGCCATCTTCTTTGGAAGACCGCACTGGTAGAGCTGCAATGTTGGGCCAACGACGATTACGGATCGGCCAGAGTAGTCCACACGCTTGCCCAACAGGTTCTGACGGAAGCGGCCTTGCTTCCCGCGCAGCAGGTCTGAGAGAGACTTGAGCTTGTGGTTGTGGCTGCCCGAGATGGCTCGGCCACGACGTCCATTATCAATGAGGGCGTCCACCGCCTCCTGGAGCATGCGCTTCTCGTTCCGAATGATAATCTCCGGGGCTTCCAACTCCAGCAAACGCTTGAGTCGGTTGTTCCGGTTAATCACCCGGCGGTACAGGTCATTCAAGTCACTGGTGGCAAACCGTCCGCCGTCCAGCTGAACCATGGGCCGAAGGTCTGGCGGAAGCACGGGTAGTGCTGACAATACCATCCACTCAGGGGAATTTGTGCTCTTGCGGAATGCTTCTACCAGGCGTAGCCGCTTCACGGCCTTCTTGCGACGCTGACCTGATGTGGAGTGCATCTCCATTGCCAGAAATTCACGCTCTGCATCCAGGTCCAAGTTCTTCAAAATGTTAAGAATGGCTTCTGCGCCCATCCCGGACTTGAACAAGCTTGGATATTTGTCTGAGAGTTCTCGTTGTCGAGCTTCTACCAGAAGCTTCATGGGTTGGAGTTCATGAAGATCGTCCAACTGGGTCTGGAAGGATTCTTCCAGCATTGCTTCCCTGTCAGCTAGAGACGCGCCGGTCCCTGTGGCTGGCTGAGCTTCTTGAGTGTCAGTTGGCTCAGCGTCAGCGGCTGATGCAGCTTCAGCTTCTTGAGCCGCTGCGCGTTCTCGCAGCAGTCGAACACCATCGCTATGTTGATTTTCAAGTTCTTGGATGGCCAGGTCTCTTGCGGCGGTATCTACTTCTATAATGATGTACTGGGCAAAGTAGAGCACGCGCTCCAGGTTCCGGGGGGAAAGGTCCAAGAGCAGGCCGAGACGACTGGGAATGCCCTTGGAAAACCAGATATGTGCAACAGGCGCCGCTAGCTCAATGTTCCCCATGCGCTCCCGGCGTACCTTGGACCTGGTTACTTCTACGCCGCAACGCTCACACTTGATACCCTTGAATCGAATCTTCTTGTACTTACCGCAAGCGCACTCCCAGTCCTTAGTAGGACCGAAGATACGTTCACAAAATAGGCCGTCGCGTTCTGGGCGTAATGTTCGATAGTTAATAGTCTCCGGCTTGGTGACTTCGCCGTATGACCATGCCCGGATTTGCTCCGGCGACGCCAACGAAATCCTAATTGCGTTGAACTCCGCGCCGCTCTGTGCCATCCGTTCACACTCCCTTCAAAATGCCATCGATTTATTGGAAAACCTTCTGTGGCTTTGTTTCCCCATAGGAAAACGTTGTTATTTCTCTTCAGGCTCGATATCGTCCCAGACTTCAGGCTCCTTAGCCGCAGATGAATCTGATGAGTCAGCGATATCTAAAACGGGAGGCTCCAACTCCGCGATGATTGCAGCGATGTCTGTATCGTCAATCTCGTCACTCAGAACGTCGCCCAATGGCGGATGATGGAGCGTCTCTTCCAGCTCAAACCCATCGTCGTCGCTGAGGAGTTCCATGGAGAGCCCCAAAGCCTGCATTTCCTTCAAGAGAACCTGGAAGGACTCAGGGATTCCAGGATGTATTACGTCTTCACCCTTGACGATGGCCTCATAGGTCTTCTGCCGACCAACCACGTCGTCGGACTTCACGGTGAGCATTTCCTGGAGGTTGTAGGCAAAG
>CAVOCU010000075.1:0-8398 GCA_963694315.1 Dehalococcoidia bacterium
CATCCAGTGCATCCTAATACTGCTGTTTGAAAGCGCGTGAACCTACTGAATCGATGGCTCAGGAATCGGATAATACTTGCATCATTCGATGCGAATGCCTGCCCGTGGGGCGTGCCAGCCATAGATTCTTCTCATGTTTTGCCGATGAGTCTACTTGATTAGGATGGGCGGACTCAACTTGTTGGTCAAACACGTTGGTTGCTGGAGAACTCAGGTGCAGGACTAGTCTTGGAAGATGGCCTCCGGCAGGAATGCCGAGACCGTTACATTAGGCATATCCACCGCGTTGCTCACCTTTAAATCCACCGCTACGCTGCAGATGACGTATGCCTGCTCCCGAGTGAAGCCACGCTCTTGCAGCAGATCGATCATTTGGATGAGAGCGTTCCGAGCTGCCAGGTTCAGGTCGCCGTCCTCCTGCGTGCCGTCATCGCGGATCGGCATGCCCATCGTCGCGATGAAATTCTGGGGCGCGGCCCACTCCGCTGCGGCAAACATCCCTGGATGCGCGAACCGAGGGAACCGGATATTGTGTCGCTCCGCCTCTCCTTTAAGTACCTTGAAGCGCACTGCGACCGTCGCCCCCATCTCTATGGCTGTCAGGCAGCACTCCGAGTCTCCCTGGGCGAAGTGCGCGTCCCCTGCTGAGTACAATCCTCCGGGAACAGTAACCGGCACCATCAGTCTGGAGCCCTTGGTGAGCTGCTTAATGTCAAAATTGCCGCCGTTCTCCCGTGGTGGCGCGGTGCGAAGTCCCTGGCTTGCGATTGGCTCGACCCATGGCACAGCGTCCTGTGGGTCCGGTAGCTGAGCAGATCCACCGCGCTCTACTAGGTCCCCTTCTCGACGCGTCCACTCTTTAAGTTGAGCATGAGAGGGGGCTAACCCGGCCGTTCCCATAAACGGCCCCGCTGGAATGCGAACGCCCGGCAACTCCGGAGCGATTGCCCAACCGTCCTTCAGCTCCCAGTTCACCAACAAGGGTTTTTCGATGACGCCCTTCAAGAAGCCGGCGTCCGGCCTGACTCTCGTCCACCCGTACGATTCAGGAATGATGTCTAGATATTCAATCTCCAGTAGGTCTCCGGGTTCCGCGCCCTGCACGTAGACGGGCCCTGTCAGCGGATGGATTGCCTTTCCTCGTACCGGCTCCAGTACGCCCGGCCCAGTCTGGCCATCGGAGGCGTCCCGCGTCTCCAGCACCACTTCTTCGCCGGGCGCAGCTTCTACGATTGGGGTTATATCTGGGTGCCAGCGATTGTGCCCCGTACCGGGATCATCCCTGAGCCGCAGACTGCGGTTGATTGTTACGCTCTTCATGACAACCTTCTTTCCTGAACCTTAGTCCCCATTGGTTGTTTGCAAAACGGAGTAACGAACAACATCTTTTCCCGGTTCTTCGTTGTCCCGATTTTCGAGTATCTTTAGAATGAGACCCTCTCCCATAGGGTAAATATGGGCTTTATACTAAGCCATGCCAGCCGATATTTGCCGCTTTGTATGTTAGGTTCAAGTCAACTGCTACGGTGAATACATTCTACATGGATTTCGTTTGGAGCCTCTCTGACCTTATTGCGTCAGCAATACGTCAATTATCCAGATTATGGGCCATTAAAATCATGGTCGAATTGTCAGCTACGGAGGGTTCTATCTGACGCTAGGTCAGCAATAAACAAGTGATTTTGAGAGCTAGTCGAAGGCCAAGATGAGCACTAAGCGCTTTCAGATAAATTCGCAAGAGCCTTTTGAAACTCCCCTATGAGCTGATCGGCCCCCTGTTGGGAAAGCCTGAACGGCTTACGCTTGCTTTCACGCGCGTTCAAGTATGTCCAGTAGGCGAGCCAGACGTGGTCTGTGGCCTCTTTAGTTCTAGCAGAGAGCAAGGCCGGTAAATAGGAGCCGACAAATCGGTAGGCAAGGAGCTCAATTCCATCCGGATTGCCGACGAGCTCAGGCATATTGTTGGCGATCTCCTCCCAAAACGACTGATCGAACATGAAATTTCCCATTTCGGTTTTCCCTAGACTCTGAAATAGCCTTGAGGCTCGTCAGTTCGGATGATGAGAGTAAGTATTCCTCCGCACGATGCCATTTTGCCGCCATTGTATGCCCGGCGCAATGTGTGTCAACGAAGGAGTGCCTGAACGTTCGGGGGCCGCATGTCTTAACCGAGTGCAGATACAGCGCGCCACGAGTCACTTGTCTTTTAGGCTGTAGCGAAAGGCCAATTGGCCGTTGTCAAGATTCACTTCATTGATGACAAGCTGAATCGCACCGCCAAAAGGGAATCCTTCTGGAGCCTCGTATTATAGCCTGACCTCAGATTGAGAAAGTGTACATCCCTTTTGGAGACCTTGTTCAATGCTATGATGTCTCCAAGTTATGTAATCTCAGCCTTTAGTGAACTCTAGGTGGTACATATGTGTGGTCGATTCACAGTAGCTGAGCCGGACGCCAACGCATTCTCTTTCCGGTTTGGCTTCTCCTATAGCGACTTCGAAAACTTCGACTGGAAGCCGAACTACAACGTTGCTCCCAGCCATGAGGTGTTGGTGGTCACTGAGGATGGAGAGCGCCACGCCGAGATGATGCGCTGGGGTCTCGTGCCTTTCTGGGCGAAAGACATCAAGGTAGGGTTCAAGATGATCAACGCTCGAGCTGAGACAGTTCAGACCAGTGGAGCTTTCAAGAATGCGCTGAAGCGCAGGCGCTGTCTCATCATTGCTGACAGCTTTTACGAGTGGAAGAAAACTGATGGCACCAAGATACCCATGCGAATCGGCCTGAAGGACTGGGAGTTATTCGCCTTTGCTGGCCTCTGGGAATCATGGACGAACAAAGAAACAGGGGTAAACCTCCACTCTTGCACCGTCATCACCTGCCCACCAAACGAGCTTGTCTCTCCAATCCATGACCGGATGCCGGTAATCCTGCCGAAAGAGGCCGAGGTGTCATGGTTGGCACCAACTGACGACGTAGAAGCTATCCAATCATTGCTAGTGCCCTATAACGCTGATGCCATGACCTCGTACGCGGTCAGCAACCTGGTCAACAGCGTGAAGAACAGCAATCTGGAGCTCCTGACAGCGGTGTGACAATTCCTTCTTGACACAACGAACATTTGTTCTGTTATACTCCTCATTCCTTCATGTGGCGAGGAGTTTTTATGCGCGTTGCCTGTGTCCTTATTCCGCACTATGCAGTGCAGATAGAAGTAAGGCGTTGCCCTGACCTTCAGGGCAAGCCAGTGGTGCTTGTCCACTCCAAAGGGTCTCGTCGCTTTATCTATGACGCCTCACCACGAGCATCCGAGGTTTCCCCGGGGATGGCCCTCTCTACGGCTCTCGGCCACTGCAAGGAAGCTGTGCTCCTCGATGCCAACTTGCCTCTTTACAACAACGCTGCCAACGCTCTCCTAGAGGCTCTTAGTCGCGTCAGCCCCGTGGTAGAGGACAGTGCCCCTGGCCTTGCCTACGTCGACGTTCACGGACTCTCGGAGATGTATGGCGGCGAAGCCCGTATGGTCACAGCACTACTCCAGGCGGTACCAAACGGATTTACTCCTCAAGTAGGAATCGGGGATGGCAAGTTTCCCGCTTACATTGCAGCGACCCTTGCCCACTATCACGGAGCAGCCCAGGTCCCAGAGAACCCATCTAGTTACCTTGAGAATGTGTCGGTGGGAATACTCCCCGTGTCCTTTAAGACCGTCAAGCGCCTCCAGGGGTTTGGGCTTACGAGCCTGGGACAAGTAGCCGCCGTAGGCGTTGGGCCCATGCAGGCTCAGTTCGGGCACGAAGGTCGTTTCATGTGGGAGCTATCGGTGGGTACAGACACAAGGCTGATCGTCCCTCGTCAAAGCCAGGAAACAGTGACGGAGTATCTGGAATTCCCGGGCCCCTCTGCCACATTGCCGTCGCTATTACTGGCGGTGGAGGTGTTGCTGGGGCGCATCTTCTCTCTGGCGCATATGCGAGGCCGATATGTGCGCTCGGTCACGCTGGAGGGGGATGGAGAGATGACCTCTTCGTGGCAAAAATCCGTGTCATTTCGCGACACCATGGGATCAAAAGAAGGAGTCTTTAAGGTGTTACAGGGGGCTTTAGATTCCGTTATTCTGCCGCATCCGCTGATTGGGTTGAGGCTCACCCTGGGTGGAATCACTGGAGAGTCGGGCCAGCAGGGGAGCCTCTTTGAAGAGACCCGGCAACGAGACCGGCTCAAGGCGACCATGGCACAGATGGAAGAGCGGTTGGGTACAAGACCGCCGGTATATGTAGTAAGGGAGGTGGAACCATGGTCGAGAATCCCAGAGCGGAGGCACGCGCTGATCCCCTTCGCTTCGTAAATAAACCTGTTCCAATCGAGATGGACGCTGGAGACCCGGTGCGGCTGCTGATCAAGGAAAGATGGTTTGTGATACGCCAGTGGCGAGACCGCTGGAGAATCGACGATGAATGGTGGCGAGGTGAAGAGATTAGCCGCATGTATTTCAGGGTGCTGCTAGAGGATGGTCGAGAAATCACTATCTTCCGAGACCTGGTGAACAAGCGATGGTATCTACAGAGCTATGACTAGCTACGTGGAGCTTCACTGTCACAGCAATCACTCCTTTCAGGAGGGTGCTTCCTCTATTGAGGAGCTTCTGGTTCGGGCCAAGGAGCTTGAATACCCTGCCCTGGCCCTGACGGACCACGACAACCTGTGTGGCGCCATGGAGTTCGCTGGGATGGCTCGCTCGTTGGATATCCAGCCCATCATCGGCTGCGAAGTGACCCTTCAGGGCGGCTCTCATTTGACCCTGCTGGCAGCTAACCGCGACGGTTACTCTAACCTCTGTCGTCTGGTCACTGCGTCCTATATTTTGGGTGAGCGCAAGGACCCGCAACTCGACCCAGAGCTGCTTGCAGACCACGCAGAGGGTTTGGTGCTGCTTACCGGCTGCGCTAAGGGGTCCGTACCATCTCTGGTAGACCAGGGTCGGATAGAAGAAGCACGTAGACGACTCTCAGAGTACAGGGAGTGGTTTGGGGCGGAGAACGTCTACCTGGAGATTCAACAGAACTTTATCTATGGAGATACCGACCGCATCAAGGCTCTAGTGGTGCAGGGCAAAGACCTGGGTATACGTACAGTGGCCACCAACAACGTCCACTATCACGTGAGGGAGCGTCACCGCCTCCAGGACTGCCTAATCGCCATCAAACACAACAAGAGCCTGGAAGAGACCCACCAGGAGCGGCGACCTAACAGCGAGTTCTACTTGAAGTCGGCGGAGGAGATGGCCTCTCTCTTCGCAGAGTTACCCGAGGCAGTAGAGAGCACCCTCCGCATCGCCGAACAGTGCGCCTTCGACCTGTCCCGCGACCTCGGCTATAGCTTCCCTGACTACCCTGGGCCTGAAGGCTATACCCCTGACACGTACCTGGAAGAATTGAGCCATCAGGCGGCGATACGTCGCTACGGGGAAGTCACACCCCAAGTACAAGAGCGGTTAGCACAAGAGTTCAAGCTGATCCGCAAGCACAACCTTGCGGGATTCCTGCTTCTCTATCATGAAGTCATTCAATTGGGCCGGGAGGTGATGGTGGACCTAGGGTTGGTAGACAGGGAAGTGCCGTTAGAAGAAGCCCCGCCAGGGAGAGGACGCGGCTCCAGCGTCTCCATGCTGGTGGGCTACCTCATCGGCCTGAGCCATATAGACCCATTGAAATACGGCCTGTCTCTGGAGCGGTTCTTGCCGGAAGACTCGCTGGCAAAGGTTCCGGACATTGACCTGGATTTCCCACGCAACATCCGAGAGGAGTTGATCCTGCGAGTACACAAGAAGTACGGGCGGGACAGGGCCGCCCTGACGGGGATGCTGGTCACCTATCAAAGCAAGGGGGCAATCCGTGACCTGGGCAAGGCGCTGGGTCTGCCATCCGACCAGATCGATAGGTTTGCCAAACAGGTGGAGACTCGCAGTGCCAAAGGGCTTCGTCAGGAGATGGAAGACTTACCAGAATTTAAAGGGCTCGCGGATGCCCCCGGCTGGCACAACCTATTGAGTTTGGCGCGTGAGCTGGAGGGATTCCCCCGTGGTCTGGCCCAACACCCCGGTGGGATGATCATCAGTTCTTCGCCCCTCATCGACATGGTGCCCGTCCAGCCCAGTGCTATGGAGGGTCGGTACATCTGCCAGTGGGACAAGAACGCGGTCGAGGATGCAGGGTTCGTGAAGATAGACTTCCTTGCCCTGGGAGCACTCTCCCAACTACAGGATGCGACGAGAGCAATCGAGCAGCGCACAGGAGAAGCAGTAGACCTGACACGCATAGACTTCGAAGACCCTGAGGTCTACGCCATGCTCCACAGGGCGGATACCATCGGTATCTTCCAGGTGGAGTCGGCGGCCCAGATCCAGACTATTTCGCGTATCAAACCCCTAAACCTGACGGACATGGCCCGTGAGGTAGCAGCGGTGAGACCCGGAGTGGGCGCCAACGATGGAGTGCGTCACTACATCCGGCGACGCAGCAAGCAAGAGCCTGTCGTCTTCGACCACGACTTGGAGAAACGGGCATTGGAGCGGACGCTGGGAATCATCCTGTTCCAGGACCAGGTGAATCAGCTCGCCATCGACGTGGGAGGACTCAGCCCCAGCGAGGCAGACCAACTCCGAAGAGCCTATGGCAGACGCAACAACCGGAGTCTCCTGAATCACTACTGGGAGATATTCAAGGACGGCGCAGCAGAGAAGGGTGTCGTCGAGGAGACCGCACGGCGTATCTTCAGCAAGTTCAACGGGGGCTACATGTTTCCGGAGTCCCACGCCTTCGCCTTCGGCGTGACGGCCTATCAGATGTCGTGGCTGAAGCGGTACTATCCGCTGGAGTTCTACCTTGGCCTCCTGAACCAGCAACCGATGGGATTTTACTCACCGGAGACGCTGAAAGAAGACGCCCATCGGCATGGCATTCTCACCCTCAACCCTGACGTGAACATGAGTAGGGATCAATGCACCATTGAGGGGAGCTCTATTCGTCTAGGGTTTGGGTATGTGCGGGACGTCGGACACAAAGCTGGCAAACGGATTGTTGAGGCACGAGAGCAGGCCGGCTCATTTCCTTCACTAGCGGACTTCATGGAGCGCACAGCGCTGCTGCAAGGCGAACTGGAGTCGTTGGCAGATGCTGGGGCGTTGGATGGCTTCAACCCGGGCCGTAGAACGATGAAGTGGGAGATTGGCCTACGCTACCACCCCGTCGGCAAACAGATGGGGCTAGGGATTCCGGTGGTTCAAGACGCCGCTATTCTGCCGTCGCTCCATGCAGGGGAACTTATGGAGGGCGAGTATCGATCCTTGGGCATGTACCCCAACGGGCACGTGATGGCACACCTGAGACCAGGGTTGCATGGGGTGTTGACCAGTCAGGGGTTAGGCAGCCTAGTAGATGGGCAGGAAGTGGTAGTTGCGGGGCTTGTGGTACGTCGTCAGCGGCCATCTGGCAAAACAGTCTTCATCACCCTGGAGGACGAGTTCGGACACATCCCGCTCATGATCTGGGGGCGGGAGTACCAGCAACTTCGGCACCAGCTCGCCAACCCGTTGCTGAAGGTGCAGGGCGTTGTATCACGGCAAGAAGGAACACTGAACATTCTAATCGTGCAAGCTAAAGTCATTAATGGAGTCGACACAAGCCTCAAAGCTAAGAATTGGGGTTGAGATTAAAACGGAAATTAGGCAACCAAAAGGATTTCCAAATAGTGTTTACGGGAGAGGCCCCGTCTCTCCCGTAAACACCACAAACACGGAGCACCTAGGCCTTCGGACGAATCGTCCGGGGGCCTAGTCATTTCTACGGGACAACATGCTTCATCATGGTCAGGCTGAATACCTGCCGCCAATACGACCCCAGCCCCCTCTTCCATCGTGGCAATCTCAAAGAGGGATCTAAATGCTGCCTTCGGGCCTGGAACCCCACCAAACAATACTCCCAATGACACTATGCAGCGGCCAACATCGCTCTATGGCATCTCCAAAGTGTATGGGGAGCTAATGGGCAATTATTACTACAACAAATTTGGCCTGAATGTTAGGGGAGCCCGACTTCCTGGACTGGTGAGATGGAAGACCGAGCCGGCAGGCGGAACCACGGACTACGCCGCAGAAGCCTGTTATGCAGCTGTGCAAAAAGGCAGCTACACCTGCTATTTAAAGTCGGGCACGCTCCTACCCATGATGTACATGCCAGACGCAGTCCTCGCCTTAATTCAGTTAGCGGAAGCAGACGTTTCAGCTCTCCAGCATCTCGCAGATTTCAACCTGAATGCTATGAGCTTTGCACCAGAGGACTTGGCAGAGGCCATCAAACGGCACATCTCCGGATTCACCATGGACCCAATGCGCCAAGCC
>CAVOCU010000076.1:0-8211 GCA_963694315.1 Dehalococcoidia bacterium
AATCCAGGAACTGCATTGGGGAACGAGTATTACCCAGCAGTCGGAAACGACCGCTGGAGAAAACGGCGCGCCCCGTAATTACTTCATCTGGACCGTTGGCTGCCAAATGAATACGGCAGACTCAGACCGCCTTGCCAGTGCCCTCCAGCAGATGGGCCTCTCTGAAGCCTCCTCCATCAAAACCGCAGACGTGGTCGTGCTCAACTCCTGCGTCGTCCGTCAGAGCGCAGAAGACAAGGTTGTTGGCACAGTTGGCATGCTAAAGCCCCTCAAGGCCGAGCATCCCAATCGTATCGTCGCGTTGATGGGGTGCATGGTAGGACCAAAGACCGATGCACTGGCTAAACGATTCAAACACGTAGACGTTTTTATGCAGCCCCAACAATACGAGCCACTACTCACGCTGCTGGGTGAACGACTAGGTATAGACCCAGAAGGCTGCCTGAGCACGCTGACAGACGTGAACGCTGACGTGACAAGCTTCATCCCCATTATCCAGGGCTGTGACTACTTCTGCAGCTTCTGCATCATCCCTTACCGGCGCGGTAGACAGGCAAGCAGGCCGCTGAAGGATATTGTGCGAGAGGCGGAGTTGGTCGCGGCGCGAGGGGTGCGTGAAGTCACACTCCTGGGCCAAACGGTAGACGCCTACGGCCTGGACATCTCAGGGGAAGGCGATCTTGCAGACCTCCTCTACGGACTCCAAGAGGTGCAGGGCATTGACCGCATCCGGTTCTTGACGTCCCACCCATTGCATATGAGTGACAGAATCATTCACGCCGTAGCAGAACTCCCCAAGGTGTGCGAGCACATCAACCTGCCAATCCAGGCCGGTGACGACGCCATTCTCGCAGCTATGCGACGCCCCTACACCACCGATGAGTACCTTCGCATCATCGACAAAATTCGGAGCACGGTCCCTGGCATCGCCTTGAGCACAGACCTCATTGTGGGGTTCTGCGGGGAGAGCGATGCCGCGTTCCAGGCAAGCTACGATTTGCTGGAAGCGGTACGTTTCGACAAGGTACACGTCGCCCAGTACTCAACGCGTGAGGGGACCATTGCCGACCGCACGCTGCAGGACGATGTACCACAGGAAGAGAAGAAGCGTCGGCTCATGGCAGTGGACGCACTACAGGAACAGATAATAACGAGCATCAACGCTCCGCTGCTGAATCAGACCCTTGAAGTGCTGGTGGAGGGTAAGGACAGAGGCAAGTGGAAGGGCCGAACCCGCACGGACAAGTTGGTTTTCTTTGAAGACGATAGAGATTTTCACGGTCGCATGACTCAGGTCAAAATCACAAAAACAGCACCCTGGTCACTCCAGGGCGTACCAGTGATCGACTAGGTTCAAAAGGAGCGATATGGCCGTCGAACTTTCACTAGTAGATGCAAAACGGAACAACCCCCGCGTCCCACTGACGGAACTGGAGCAATCCGCGTTCTGCCAGGTTGAGCCGCTGGAAACCAAACCTCTGGCCGAGGAATTGAACGCAGGCGTTCGCTGGCAACGGCTTCCTGACAGCTACGTCAACATGACACCAGCCGAGCTAACAGACCGTATCGAGGAAAACAAGGCGAAGCTAGGGAGTAGGGCCGTCATCCTGGGCCACCACTACCAGCGAGAGGACATCATCTACTTCGCGGACTTCCGTGGAGATTCCCTCAAACTTTCGCAGTACGCGGCAGAGCACCAGGAATCTGAGTTCATCATATTCTGCGGCGTCCACTTCATGGCGGAGACTGCCGCTGTGCTTGGCGGAGCGCACCAGAAGGTGGTTCTGCCTAACATCAACGCAGGGTGTTCCATGGCGGACATGGCCCCCACCGAGGATGCTCAAGACTGCTGGGACGACTTGATGTCCACGCTGGGCACAGGCTCTGTCATACCGGTAACGTACATGAACTCTACGGCAGAGATTAAGGCGCTCGTCGGGGAAAACGGCGGCGCAGTGTGCACTTCCTCCAACGCTGACAAGGTGGTGAAGTGGGCGTTCACACAGGGCGAACGTGTACTTTTCCTGCCGGATCAGCATCTGGGGCGCAACACCGGCGCAAAGATGGGCCTTTCCGGTGAGGACATGGTTGTATGGAATCCCTTCAAGCCCTTGGGCGGCAACACGCCAGAGGCTCTGAAACGCGCCAAGCTCATTCTGTGGAAGGGCCATTGCTCTGTCCACACACGTTTCACGCCAGAGCAGATAGAACGGGCACGGCAAGAGTACCCATCTGTGAACGTTATTGTGCACCCGGAATGCCCCTTGGAGACGGTGCAACAGGCCGACTATGCAGGTTCTACGGAATTCATCGTAAAGACCATTACAGAGGCCGCACCGGGAACCGTTTGGGGCGTTGGCACGGAAATCAACCTAGTCAGCAGGCTGGCCCACGAGAACCCCGATAAGACGGTGTTCTGCCTTGACCCGGTGGTCTGCCCGTGCTCAACGATGTACCGCATTCACCCGGCGTACCTGCTGTGGGTAACGGACGAGCTTCTGGCGGGTCGAGTACCCAACCAGGTGTCGGTGTCGCCGGATACGGCGCACTACGCCAAGGTAGCACTGGATAGGATGCTCTCCCTCTCCTAGCAAGGGCTAGCCCTTGGCCCATATCCCTGCGGTTACCAAAGGCAGGATTCATCCTGCACCTATATGACTTGGCGGGCTGGGCCAGCCCTGCACCCATATGCCTTAACGGCTACCAAAGGGAGTTTTTCACGGCCCATCCTTCGACAGGCTCAGGACGAACAGTGAGGGGGAATTACCCATGACAACAACAAAGACAAAGCTCAAAAGGCTGACACACCTAGTCATCCGAGTGCGAAGCGCCCAACGCTCCAAGCAGTTCTATACGGAAGTCATGGGACTCAACATCAGCGCAGAGTTCCCCGGCATGATCTTCTACACCACGGATGCCCAGGAAACCACCCACGATCTTGCAACCCAGGAGATAGGTGCAGACGCGCCCGGCCCGCAGCAAAACCGCGTGGGGCTCTACCACATGGCGTGGCAGGTGGAATCGATAGAGGAGTTGGAGAACTTCCACCGGAAGCTGAAGGAGCATGACGTCACTATCGTCGGATACGGCGAGCATGGTGTGGCCTTCGGCATCTACTTCCTGGACCCGGACGGTAACGAGATAGAAGTCACCTACGAACTACCCAAAGACCAGTGGCCAGACGGCAAGCCCGTACTACGTGGCCCCATACCCTTCACGGTGAACCTGCAGGACTAAGTCTTACACCTAGGCTCTCTGAAGATAACAAAACAATCAGCATTACGTTATGACAACACAACAACAATACGACTACATCATCATTGGCAGCGGCATTGCCGGGCTGTATACGGCGCTGCTGGCTATGGAACATGGGACTGTCCTGATTCTCACCAAAGGGAGCATTGAGGACTGCAACACCCAATACGCCCAGGGGGGCATCGCTGCTGCTGTTGGGCCAGAAGACTCGCCAAGCTACCACCTCGAAGACACGCTGGCCGCAGGGGCGGGCCTGTGTAACGAGGAAGCTGCTCGCATTCTGGCGGAAGAGGGGCCGCAAGCCATAGCGGAGTTGGTGCGATTAGGCGTCATCTTCGATACGGCCAACGGGGAAGTGTCGCTGGGTCGGGAGGCCGCCCACAGAATGCCTAGAGTGCTCCACGCCGGGGGCGACGCCACAGGAGCGCAGATTGAGCTAACCCTCGCTGCGCTGGCTCGCTCGTCGCGCATTCATGTCCAGGAATACGTCACCACCACTCGACTGCTCTTAAATCCCGATGGCGACAGGGTTATAGGTGTTGCCGGGTTGGATAGTCGCAGCGGCACTGAGAGCGAATACT
The DNA here is from genome assembly GCA_963694315.1 of Dehalococcoidia bacterium. Classification (GTDB taxonomy): domain Bacteria; phylum Chloroflexota; class Dehalococcoidia; order Lucifugimonadales; family UBA1127; genus UBA1127. Next base: position 3,837 of record CAVOCU010000076.1, read on the forward strand.
TTGGCACGTATACCGTGCTGGCCACAGGCGGAGCCGGTCGACTCTACCAATACACCACAAACCCTGAAGTCACCACTGGCGATGGGGTATCGCTGGCGTACAACGCCGGTGCAGCAGTCATGGACATGGAGTTCTACCAGTTCCACCCAACAGCCCTGCGGCTTCCCGGCGCACCGCCGTTCCTCATTACAGAGGCCATGCGTGGAGAGGGAGCAGTCCTGCGAAACACGGCAGGAGCCACGTTCATGGAGCGTTACCACACACAAGGTGACCTGGCTCCTCGCGATGTGGTCTCACGAGCCCTGCTGGCAGAAATGCACGAGACTAGCACCGATCATATGCTGTTGGACGCCACCCACTTGCCCGCAGAACACTTAGCGACGCGATTTCCCAGCATCTACTCAACATGCCTTACCCACAGCCTGGACATCACAAAAGACCTCATCCCTGTATCTCCCGCCGCCCACTACATGATGGGAGGAGTCCTGACTAACACAGAGGGTGAAACGACACTGCCCGGCCTGTACGCCTGCGGTGAGGTCTCCTGCACGGGGCTGCATGGGGCCAACCGCCTAGCCAGCAACTCGTTGTTGGAAACCGTGGTATTTGGGCAACGATTGGTAAGACGTACCCGTGAAGGTGGATGGAGAGGGCCAAGGCCGGAAGGGGTTGTGGAGCATTCACCGAGGCCTAGCGCCACGCTACGGGTTCCGGTGGCCACGGCAGCAAACTTCCAAGAACTCATGTGGAACAACGTAGGCATTCTACGGGACAGTTCAGGGCTAGAAGTTGCAGCAAGCACGTTCGCCGCTTGGGAAGCGCAACTACCGGGTGGCACAGACCGAAGCACCCACGAGCTTTCCAACATGGTGACACTGGGCAGACTCATGGCGGAGTCAGCTCTACTGCGGCAGGAGAGTCGTGGAGCGCACTATCGCACTGATTACCTTGAGACATCGGCAGCATGGAAGCGCCATACGGTGGTCATAAGGGGAACGCCCTTGTCCCATACGGACTAACGGTTACTCTAGGGCTCAAGCTCGTGACCATGACCTTCAACAATTTACGATTTAGGCAGGAACAACACGATGCCTCTTACTCCTGAAGTGAACGACCTCATAGACCGGGCGATTCAAGAGGATTTGAGCATTGGCGATGCAACAACGGACGCGTTGGTGCCAGATGACCTACTAGCAATCGCAACGCTACACGCTAAATCTCCCGGAGTGCTCTGCGGCGGCGAGGTTGCAGCGGCCGTGTTTCATCGCATAGACCCTGACCTGAACGTAGAACTCGCGCTAGCGGATGGAGCGATGATGGAGCGTGGAAGCGTCATCCTTCGGGTAAGCGGATCTGCGGCGAATATGCTGAAAGCGGAGCGCACAGCCGTGAACTTCATGCAACACCTCAGCGGCATCGCAACGGCTACGGCAACGTATGTAGAAGCGGTGAACGGAATGGATGCGCAGATTATCGATACACGCAAGACAATCCCCGGCCTGCGCTCTCTGGAGAAATACGCCGTACGAGCGGGAGGCGGCCGCAACCACCGTCAGAACTTGGGAGACGGCGTCCTCATCAAGGACAATCACATCGCGGCGCTGAAGCTTCGAGGGATGTCCCTAGGCGACATCGTTCGGCAGGCCCACGAGCGGGCGTCTCACACCATCAAGGTTGAGGTAGAGGTAACATCCATAGCTGAGGCTGAGGAAGCGTTGGAGGCCGGAGCCCAGCTACTTCTGCTGGACAACATGTCACCAGAGGAGATGCGCAAGGCGGTGGTGGTCAACAAGGGACGAGCGTTGCTAGAAGCGTCAGGCGGCATCAACCTGGAGACGGTACAAGCTGTGGCGGCCACGGGTGTAGACCTGATATCGGTAGGGGCGCTGACGCACTCGGCCCAAGCGCTGGACATCAGCATGAATATCTCCTACCAGGGTTAGCAGGGTTTACCCTGCACCCTAACTCCTGCCGGTTACCCAACGAGGACGCACCCTCGACCCTTCATCCTGCGGTTACCAAAGGTGCTTCTCTTTATCTAGCACGCGTTCCTACCGCCTTGGCGTCTCCCTTTCTGCGCTGTCCAGCATGATAGTGACAGGGCCATCGTTTTGGATGTTCACCACCATGTGTTCGGCAAAGCGACCCGTCACAACGTTGGGACACGATTGCTTGAAAAACTCCACAGTGCTGTCATACAGCGGTTGGGCCACCTCTGGGAGTGCAGCGTGGGTGAAGCTGGGCCGGCGGCCTTTGCGGGTGTCTGCGTAGAGGGTGAACTGGCTGACCACAAGTAAATCACCACTAATGTCCAACAATGAGCGATCAAAGCGTCCAGCATCGTCGGGGAAAATTCGGAGGTTGAGGGTTTTATCGACGAGGTAATGGGCATCTTCCAGCGTATCCCCCTCTCCCACACCAAGGAGCACAACAAAGCCAGTTGCTATGTTCCCAAGGGATTCACCGTCAATGCTGACGGACGCTGAAGAAACGCGCTGAACCAGCGCTCTCACAGGAGGGGTTCCGTCTACTTCTCTGTGCCAGAGGACTCTGCCGCGGGTGCAGAAGCAGGAGCAGGAGTGGTGCCAGCATCGGAGCCGTGCTCGTGGGTATGGCTGTGGCTCCCATGACTGTGGCTTTCCCCACCAGCGGCAGGCTTGTCACTGCCTCCACCCTCACTATCGCTGCTACTTAAAGAAGACGAGTCACCAAGAGTGCTCTTCTTCTTCCCATAATCGTTCACATACCAACCGCTGCCCTTGAAGATAACGGGCACAAGGCTAATCTTACGCTCAGATACAGCCCCACACTCAGGGCAATCAGCAACAGTCTCAGCATCAAAGCCCTGTCGAAGCTCAAATCGATGCTTGCATTCTCTACATTGATAATCGTACCTGGGCACGGTGCCCTCCATCTCGCCTTGAAATTCGGGCTTTAATCTGTCTTCAGAGTAGCAATCAGACCTGAATGTGTCAAGAAAATACCGTTGCTTCTAGATACGACATACCGTCGATAGAAGTATAGGTGTGCATGCTATACTAACGCATTAAATTCAGGGGGTACGCTATGACCATTGGCTCCCAGATAGTTCCCATCACCGTTTGGTATGACTATATATGACCCTGGTGCTATATCGGCCTGGACAGGCTGACACGGCTTCAAGAAGAGTATTCCGTAGAAGTAGAGACCCACGCCTTCTTCCTCCGTCCTGAAATCCAACCCGGGGGCAGAGAACGCCAGCCACGCCCCGGCGAGGGTTCCAACGGAGAGTTGAACGAACCGCTGCGCACGCTGGCGCAGGAAGCTGGCCTAATCATGCGCCGGAGTCCACATACCCCATACACGGCACCGGCATTGGAAGCCACGGAGCATGCGAAGCAAATGGGACTTGAAATCCCCTTCCACCACGCGGTCTATCGCGCTTATTGGGAACGTGGAGAGGACATTGAACAGCTATCTGTGCTTAAAGCCTCAGCGGTGGAGGTTGGGTTGGACCCAGGGAAGCTGGAAGAGGCCCTGAGTCAGCACACCCATACGGGCACCGTGCAACAACAGTATCAAGAAGCGCTGGCCCACGGCATTAACGGTATCCCAGCCTTTACTATTGGGAAGTACCTGTTCACCGGCGCACATCCGTATGAGTTCTTCAAGCAGGTCATGGATAAGGTGCTAGAGGAAGGGGTCTTGGCAGAGTAACCCGTCTCCACTTCCAGTGCAGGTTCTAAGCCCAGGACAGACGCTAGAGTCATATTGCGCCTACCTCCCAACTTTTCCTCCAAATACTCGTTATCACCTATGACGAGTTGCGGAGGCAGTTTAGTCCTAGCCGTCGCAACACCAACCAGGTTCAAAGTCGCATCAACGGAGGAGATTCATGGTCACACTGCTGGACAGACTGAAGACGCTCCAACCCTGGCAGACCATTGTCATAGCTGTTGTGGTGGTTGGAGCAATGGTCGGCGGGATATTCGCCTTCACCCAAAACGGTTCATCAGAGAACGGGTCATTGGAGGATGGACAACAACTCGTTAAGGTGCGCCGGGGAGACCTGGTCAACCAGATTGCCAGCAGTGGTAGTATTGTTTTCTCCAATCGAGAAAGCCTGTTCTTCGGGGCCCAAGGAACGGTGGCTGAGGTTTCTGTGGCAGTAGGCGATCAAGTCACAGCAGGCCAAGAACTTGCGAGGATGGACGATGACACAATTGCCCAACTTCAAAAGACTCTGGCGCAGGCGCAGTTTGACCTGCAAAAAGCCACTGATGCCTACGAACTAGCTCATGCACCGCAGACCCCATTGGAATTAGCGCAGGCCCAAGCAGCGGTGGCCAACGCTGAGTTGAAGTTTGACCTGGCTACGACAGCCCTTGAGGAGATT
>CAVOCU010000077.1:0-8161 GCA_963694315.1 Dehalococcoidia bacterium
TGGCTCGGTCTTTCAATTACGGGCCGCGCTCGACTACCTCCTGAGGGTGGGCGTTCCGAATATCGAGGCACACACTGTCGGCCTCGCCCAACAGCTTAACACAGGACTCGTTGGCCAAGGGCACGACGTGTGGACTCCGAAAGACAATCGCTCGCCGATTGTCACATTTCGTCATCACCGGGATATCACTCTAGTGCGGAGCACACTTGAGGAGGCCGGGATACGGATCAGCTTCAAGGCCGAAGGAGAGGAGCTCCGAGCCGGTATCGCGCTCTTCAACAACTCAGACGACATCGACAAGCTTCTGGACGTGACAGGCAACTGGGCCTAGTAGAGGCGGTCCTCCGACCCTGTCTTGCGTTCGATTATCCGAATTGAAGGCGCCGGTGTTTCTGATACAGGCACCAAGAATAGTTTTTTTGACTACATTCGGACTCGGCGGACCCGAAGATGCTTGGGTTACCCCCTGAGATTGAAGAGCTTCGTGTACTTGATCACCAGCTGACGCTGTCGGGGTCCCGATCGGAAGCCTAGCGGATCGATGTCACCCAGGAATTCCGAGTCGTTGTAGACAATGAAGAGCCCGGTGCCGGCGGTGTCGAGCCAACCTAGCCGGATATTGCTCCCGAAGTTCTTCGAATTGTCATCATACTGAAGGTTCGCCTGGAGGTATACCCGGGGCGTGAAGGAGTACGAGCCAGTGAGGCGCACAAGCGAGGCTGTGAAGCTTCCTTCATCCAGATTCACGTCGAAGTAATTCATACTAACTGAGGTCGTGAGCCGATCACGAAAGCGATAGGAAATATTCCCGTACGGTGAGGACCGGGTGCCGGAGTAGAAGCCACCAAAAGTCACTCCTGCCGAAATTGAAAGCGGGGCACTTCGGTTCGTGTTTGCCGTGAACAGGAGTTCCTGGTTGTTGTATGTGCCGGCTGGGATGATGATAGCCCCTCGCCCGCCGTTCGGAAGGTTGCCCTCGTCCCGGATCTGGAATGGGGCATGGAGCCCCTCGCCCGTGATGTTCCAGCCCGGAAGATGAATTTCGGCGCCGTTCTCAAAGGCGAAGTGGTTGTCGATGTGGACGTAGTATGACTCGTTGAAGCCTCCGAGTGACCAGAAAGCGTTTCCCGAAATGTGCGGGCGAAACTCTCGGAACCAGTCGACTCCTTCCGTGCGGAGGTGATACAGGACTCGGCCGCTGATGTAGCGGTACGCGCTGCGATTCACGAAGCCGACCTCGGGGTTGAAATCGTTGCCGATCTGGCGATAGCCTCCCGATATTTCCCAGTCGCGGGTGACAAAGTTACCGGTGCCGGCGTAGCCGTACTCTCCGTTGTTGAATCCCTCACGAACATCAGGTGTCCCGGACGGGAGAGGTGTGGTGGTCAGCCCAGCCCAGCCGCCGAAGGTTAGGTTCTGGCCGACCCCGAGTCGGCCGTCGAGTCCGTATGTCAGGTTGTAGTCAGCCGGGGAATTCGTGTTCAATCGTGACACGAAGATCCCGCCGATCCGGGATCGGTTCTCCCATTCCCGGAATGCTCGTACGACACCAAAATTGTTGTCGGGAGCGACCTGCTGGGTACCTCCGTTCACCGTGCTGGGCACGCTAAGGCCTCCCGTCTGAATGTTGAGCAGGCCGAGTTGCACATCTCCGACCTTACCCGTCATCCTCGCCCCCGCATGGATGGGAACCTCCTGTCCACCGGAAAGGCCAATCCGACGGCTGAAGAAGAGCTCAGCTGATCGTCCCGAGCCCACCGAGAAGGTCCCTGCGTTCTCAAGAAAGAAGGCACGCTTCTCAGGAAAGAAGAGCGAGTAGCGCGTAAGGTTGACCTGCTGGTCGTCAACTTCGGCCTGCGCAAAGTCGGTGTTGACCGTTAGGTCGAGCGTCAGGCTCTGATTTAGACCAATCTTGGCGTCGATGCCAACTTTCGATCCAAAGTCTGTTTCTGGTGAGGTAACGGTGTAATCCTTAAAGCCGTTGCTCAGCACGTAGGGGGTTACTGTGGCTACTCGCGTGGCCGGTGCAGCAAGATCCAGCGTTCCCGCGAGCGAGACGCGGTAGAGGTTGAACTGACGAGGGATCGGCGCCCAGACCGCTTCTTCGCTGTTGCGTCGGATACGCCGTTCGAAGTTCAATCCCCATGTTTGATCACCACCTGTCCCGTAGCGGAGCGTCGTGAAGGGAATGCGCATCTCAGCGTACCAGCCACGTGAGTCCGTGCTGGTGGCAACCTCCCAGCTTCCATCCCAGTTGAGGTTGAAGCCGCCGCCCGAGCCACTTTGTTGTCGCCCACTACCACCACCGGGTCGCCCACCACTACTACCACTACCTTGGCCTTCGTTCGCGACCTGGCCGTCGTACTCGATCCCCGCGGGCGTCGTCCCGAAGACGAAGCCATTCTGGCGGTCGAGGTAGGTATCGAGCACAAGGACGAACGCATCGGATTCGTTGAGTGAGGCGTCTCTGAGTGTTTGGCCGAAAACGAGCGAAGTTGGGTCGCTGTCGAAGAGCCACGCGCCTACGTAGAGCGCTTCCCCGTCGTAAGTGACTCTAACCTCAGTGCGCTCCGAGACCGGTCGTCCCTCGCTTGGCTCCCTCTGGGTGAATCCGCTGAGGATCTGGGCCCCTGCCCACGAGTCATCATCGAGCCGGCCATCGATGACAGGTGCACTGGTAATCAAGGATGCGCTCGCGGCTGAAGCCTGTTGAGCCTGGGCGTCGTCCGCGCCCATAATGAGGAGGCAGACTAGGGCGATGTAGAATATGCGGTGCATAAATCCTCGTTTGCGTTGCTGTGTCGGGCGCCGAGTTTGGCAGATGCCATCCTAGGCCTTTGGTCCGATTACTACAAGTCTAAAGCCTCAGGGACAGGAAGGATTGTGTGAGCTATGGATAGTCACTATTTGATCAGTGCCGTATACTGAGTAGACACCTGAAGGAGGATTGGACGGGAATGTGCAGAAAATAAAACCAACGAGGGGACAACAATGAGAGCGTGTGTTTCCGCATTCACTATTCTATTAATACTGTCTTGTGGCGGTGGTGAAGACCATCATGGGTCTCCTACTGGGCCGTCATCTGGAGAAGCCAAGGCCACATCTATAGATATGTCCCATAGTACTGTGACTTTGTCCGGGGCTGGTAAAACAACACAGCTGCAAGCAAGCGTCAAAGACCAGTATGGTGGCAACTATGGTGCTAGTGATTCCGTTAGCTGGTCCAGTTCCGCTAATGTGGTTGCAACCGTTTCCTCGAAAGGTCTCGTAACCTCTGTAAGTGGAGGGACAGCTACCGTAACAGCCACATTGGGTTCCTTGACTGGAAGCGTAGCTGTTACCGTAGAAGACGTCAGTATTCAAAGTTTAGCTGACAATCTGATGGCTCACATTCCGTCATGGACCGAACTGAAACCTTTCACAGATGCGGCTGTCCGACTCCCATATCCTTCCTATCAGAAACGAGCATTGTCGGGGAGTGAAGAGATACAGCCTGCTGATGGAAACTACACTAGGGAAGCAATGGAAGTCTGGGATAACTATTGGTCCACTTATGCTCCTAATATTTCCCCAGCATTCAGTTCTGTAGTGCCCCCTTTTGTCCTCCCCGGAGGAGGAGACCTTACCTACCCCCTGCCACCTACCATTCTTGATGAAAAACTCAGGTCGATTACGACGTTGTATTTGAGGGAAAAATCTTTGGGGAGACCGACTACCCTGATTAATTTTTGGCCACCGAACTGGGATCCTCCTCCATTCTCTTCAGAATCAATATTTCATCAATGGATCGATACGCAATTTCTTCCGAACAAGATCGAAGAGGCAAAGGCGGCTGAGCGGATGAAGGTAGAGTACTATGTAGCCTGGCCCTTAGAGTTTGAGTTGTTCATCAAGGCCCAAGGAGGCTTGGGAGACGGAGGATTCTTAGACGCTATGACTGACGCTGAAATCTTGACACTGGCGACTGATCTCAAGAACAAAATTAGGGACGAAATCAAGAAACATTTCCACGGGAAACTAGTTGCGCACATATACACCAACTATTACTGGGTCCCCGCTACATGGGAGGCACAACTGACCTTTGAAGGTTACGATGAGATATGGGCTGCCATTTTCCCACAAGGTGATGTTACGGTGACTGCTGATTACGTGGACGCTCAAATCGCAGCATACACGAACATCGTTACGAACAGTGGCAACATTCCATGGGTTGCAAACGAGATAAGTATCTTCGAGAAATCTTTCCCCGGCACAAACCTGAACGCGATCGAAAAGGAGTTACTTGAAACTGTTTTCACAAAGTTAGAGAACGCCTCTCCAGCACCGATTGGTATCGCTCCTGCGATCTTCCCGTTAAGGACACAAGCCGCCAAGGATTATGTAATATCCTACTTCTCATCTCGATGAGTGCCGTATACTGAATAGACACCTATAAGGAGGAGCTATGAAATGTTTGACTTGCTCACATAATTGGAAGCGGACAAAGCTCATCGAATATGTTACCGGTCTTTCGGCCTGCCCCCAGTGTGGTAGCCGGTTAACTTTTCGCAATGACTTCTCCCTCAGTGTTTTGCGTTTCTTGAGGAGGCTTTGGCCCCGTGGCTAATCCTGGATTAAGACTATTCCACTTGGCCCCAGGAGGGGATAGACACCTGAAGGAAGGGATTTTATGAGTATTGTTCATTCACCAGTGTGGGCAGAAGCAATCCCCAGGTCTCCCTCTCATGGAAGTTAGTCGCGAGATATTTGCAACGATTATCGAATAAATCAAGTAGACCTGTATAGATAAGGATGTTCATGACGAAGTAAAGGAGATTGATGATGAAAATAATGAAACTGATCCTAGTAGGGTGGAGGCAGCGGAAAGGGCGGTCTTCACTTCTGGGTTTTTCGGAAACTCAGGTGTCGATGTATAGAAACACTGCTAGGATATCCTGTATGGCTTAATTCTTGCAAGAGGTGTAGTAGGAATACAAACACTGGAAATTATTAAATCATGCACGGGAGGATAAAAATGACCCATTTAATGTCTATTTTAGTTGTTACTAGTACCATGGTTGTAGGTTCTTGTGGGTACGCACTGATAGATGCCCCTCCACCGGAACACCAAAGCATGGAGGTTCAAGGCTACCATTTCACTGGCTACAACCCCTTGTGCAACACAAACCGGCTATGGAGCTGGATTGACGCTGGTGCGGGTGCCAGTTTTTTAGTAGCAGGTTTAGCGATGTTTGCGGAAGAAGAGATCGCGGCCGGCGGAGGTCTGACAGCAGCAGCAGTTCCCCTATTTTACAGTGCGAGGTCTGGTCGGACTAAGACTTCCGCATGCAGGAATTGGAGGGACCAAGTTCTGCGAGGGGAATTCATCCCTACGACAGGTGATGATTCGGCATTCTCATCTTTTGGACTGGGATTACTTGAAGGACCTCTTCCGATTCGCAGGTAGGTGACAGAATTGAAAGGATGTTCATGACGAAGTAAAGGAGATTGATGATGAAAATAATGACACTGATCCTAATGGGTGCATTCAGTGCTCCCCTACTATCCCCTAAAACCTACTCGTATGAGATAAAAGAGATTGAATTTTTGAAAATTAGTGCGGGAGTGGAGTTTGCAGTAAGGTGTGGAAACATGAATAAATTAGAAATTTCTGCTGATTCCAAAGATGACTTTAGAGTGTCCTACAAGAATGAAAAACTAGAGATAACCCGTAGAGGGTCATTTTTAGGTTGGCTTCACAGTCCAGGCAACGTGACTGCTGAGCTAACTCTGCAAAACCTGCCTCAATCGATGAGAGTGTCTGCAGGATCTGCTGGAGGTATGAAAAACTGTTTTAAAAATGAAGAAAGTTTTAGTCTGTCCGTTTCTTCTGGAAGCTCATTCCTGCTTGATGGCGGTTCAGGTTCACTCGACCAACTGGAAGTAAATGTGTCGTCAGGGGGTACCGTAGAGATGAGGGAAAGTTTTCACATCAACCGTATGGAACTGGAGGCTACTTCAGGGTCTACATTTGAAGCGGGCACAAAAGTTGTTGTTGAAGAGGCTGCAGTGAAAATTTCTTCTGGTGCCTCTGCTGAGATTTGTGGAGCCTTAACAGTGTCGGGCAGAGCTTCCAGTGGCAGTGATGTTAAGGTTTCTGACAATACAATGATAAATGGCTTCTCAACGAACTCTGGGGCCAGCTATTCCAATTGCCGCTACTAGTAGGCCAGTTATGGTTTAAGCCGTTTCTGTATCAAGTGATATACCCTGCTATATGGATACGCGGACTAAATTCTCTCAGTATTTTGCTCATTCGATGAGTGTCGTATACTGAATAGACACCTGAAGGAGGAGCTCCTATTCTACATTCTGGAGGCTAGGGACGCGGCATTCGTGCCATAAGCCTCGCTCGCGCAGCTTCAAATTCTGCCAGTATCCATAGACACCTGATAGACCAGAATCACCCACCTCTTCTAAGGACTATCTTGATTTTGCCATCTTCGTCCCGTGAACCTGCTTGATCTATGGCATTGTTGATAGTTTCTTGAAGCTCCTCATCAAAACTCTCTAAATCTAGGTTTTCCAGTTCGCTGATAGTTCCCTCAAATTCAAAATCTGCTTCACCGTCCATAACATCCATCATTTCCAAATGTATTTGTTTACCATCACCGCCACGCCCAAGCATCCGGATTTCATGGTCTTGCTGCATGATATCGGGGCCGGCCATACGGGCACCGTTCCTGCCCGACATCAGGATAGATCCCCCAATAAGTCCTCCTACTATCAGTGCGGAAACTATATTGTCTTTCATCGATATAATCCTTTTTTAGGTTAAAGTATCCTTCTCTTGATCACTAGAAATGTTGCTCCCATACCCACTAGGGGTGTTAGGACTTGAAGTGTCATCCCAATAACTACTAGTACTACGCTTAAGACCCCGGTTCCAGGAACTATGGAAAAAAGAGAGGCCAACATCAAAGGGGCTCCAAGCCCAACCAACCCGACGGGCACAGTATGATATAGCTGGCCAGGCGAGAGCCGATCCTGAAAAAACCTGGGCCCACGAGTAAGGATTTCATTTCCCAACCATTTAGACGCGAGTAGTATCCCTAAAAGCCAAGTCAAACCTAGTGCTGCTGGCAGCACTAGTATCCAGAGTAATATAAGAGGAATACCTACTATCGAAATCGCCAGTGCTACAACACCTAGTAAGAATACAGGCGGCGTGAGGACGGCAACTAGTAGGCCGGCGAGTATTGTTCTGCCTGTCTTCTTCTCGACGATTGTGCTTAGATCTTCCACATAACTACCCCCCAGCTTTAGCAGAAAACTTCCGACGAGGCCGAGTAACAATAACGCTAGAACCTGACCAAATACTGCAACCAGTTTTATAACCTCTCCTCCCCAACCCATATTAAAACCTTTTGTTATATTGAGTCCTACTTGGTGAGAATGGCTTGAATCTAGGCCAACGGTGTCTCTGGCACTGCTATGGGTGCCCCTGCCACCTATGGACTGTATTCTCCCAGAGACTCGCCCATCTCCTTCAACAGATAAGTCTCCGTTGATGAGTGCCACACCACCATGGACAATCCCATTAACTGTGAGGTCACCGTCAATCATCAATATGTTACAATTTATTTCTGAATCTTCGCCGATGATCAGGTCTTCCCCTATGTGGGTATCCAAGCAGTCATCTTCCAAGAAGTCCAGGGATTTACCGTCGAGAGAGTCCACCAGCCCGAAGGCCGTAGAGATCCAGGACAAAAGGCCTCTTTCACCAAATGATACTTGGATCTGTTTGGGCCCATCCTCAACCTGCACGTTTATTACATGGTTGGAATGAGGGTCAGTTTCGGTCTCACCTTGCGATCTTTCCTGCCCCTGAAGGGACGGAGAGATACAGATGGTAAGAACTGAGGCATATACCGTAATAGCTTTTATGAACACCGTTTCATCCACCTTTAGTTCAAGATCAATTGTATATATCTGTCTTACTATTGTATATATCTGTCTTACTGGAAAAACGTTGCAAGCCGAATAGCATCAGTGATGTTGCAACGTTTCCTTCCTAATTCGAGTATACACTGAGAGCGGTAAATCCATTATGATACTCACCATGAGCTCTTGAGAGATTATGCTATCAGTCAAACCTCTAATAACAACCCTTTCCCTTCTT
>CAVOCU010000078.1:0-8059 GCA_963694315.1 Dehalococcoidia bacterium
ATCCGAGTAAGCAAATGAGAATGGCTAACCGTTCTCTCCGATTTCCTTCTCTACCCACCTACACCCAAAAAATTGCCTTGCACATACGATATGGAGGCCAGTGACTGTGACTCAGGCATATCGCAATCTCCCCAGCGTAGATAAGCTTCTTGCTCTTCCGGGTTTGATGGAACTTGCCAACTCACTGCCACAGGACACAGTGACAAGCCTGGTTCGGCATCAGTTGGAGTTTGCCCGTGCTGCTATCAAAGGCGGGGCTGAGGCCCCTGATGCGGAGGCTCTAGCCGCTGCCGTAGTGGAGTACGCCCGTGACCTCTGGCACCCTCGTCCCCAACCTGTCATTAACGCCACTGGTGTCGTCATCCACACCAACCTTGGCCGCGCACCACTCAGCGCGGACGCCCTTAATGCCATACGGCGAGTCGCTGAGGGTTACTCAGACCTTGAATACGACCTGGTGGAGGGCGAACGAGGCTCTCGCCACACCCATGTTGAAGAGTTGTTACGGCAACTGACTGGTGCAGAATCGGCAATGGTGGTCAACAACAACGCCTCAGCCATGCTGCTGGCTTTGTCGTCACTGGCCACTGGCCGTGAGGTCGCCGTCTCTCGAGGCGAGGCCGTAGAGATTGGCGGAGGCTTCCGCGTACCGGATGTACTGCGTCAATCAGGTGCCACGCTTGTTGAGGTGGGAACCACCAACCGCACCTATCCTCGCGATTTTGAGAACGCCATCACTTCGCAGACGGCGGCGTTCCTGTCCGTGCATTCATCCAACTTTCGTGTTGTTGGGTTTACCAGTGCCCCGGAGCTTGCTGACCTGGTAACCCTAGCCCATCAGCATGAACTTCTGCTCCTTCATGATTTGGGTAGCGGCTGCTTGCTGGATACCGTACTCTACGGAATGGCGCACGAGCCGACTCCGCAGGAGAGCATTGCCGCTGGCTCTGATGTTGCGCTCTTCTCTGGTGACAAGCTGCTGGGTGGACCTCAGGCGGGTATCGCAGTGGGCAAGGCAGAAGTCATCCAGCGTATGGCTCGTCACCCTCTGGCTCGTGCCGTTCGCATAGATAAGCTGAGCCTCGCGGCGTTGACGGCTACGCTGGTGCATTACCTGAAGGGTGAAGCGACAGAGAAGGTGCCTGTGTGGGCAATGATTGCATCGACTCGTGATGAATTGCAGAAGAGGGCCGAACACTGGGCCCTGACCCTAGGCCCCAGAGGAACAGCCATAGAAGGCGAGTCCACCGTGGGCGGGGGAAGCCTGCCCGGTGAGACGTTGCCTACATGGCTGTTGGCGTTGAATGTGGACGGAATGCCGGGTGGTGCTACGGAGTTGGCGCGGCGCCTACGGCAAGGAACCCCATCTGTGGTTGCCCGTGTTCAGGATGAAACGGTGATGCTGGATCCTAGGACGGTCTTATTGGCCGAGGAAGCAGATCTTCTCAAGGCGGTGAGTGCCGCGTTGGCGTAGTTGCCTAGCCCATCTTGGAAGGAGAGGTGTCTAATGCCGGAGACGATTAGGATTGATCACGTTGGCAGTCTGCTCAGGCCCTCTGAAGTATTGAAAGCGCGGGAGGCGTATGCTAGCGGCTCCATTGACCTTGAAGCACTACGCGCCGTAGAAGACAAAGCTATCCTGGATGTCCTCGCCATGCAGCACAATGTAGGTATCCCCATCTTCTCCGATGGTGAGATACGCCGTGATGCGTGGATGTCTGGCCTAGCCGATGCAGTTGAGGGCTTCACTGGCGGCCACAGGATGATGCATTGGACGAATCTTGATGGCACCACAGAGGACGAGCCGAGCCTTTCCAAGGTGGCTGGAAGTAAGCTCCACCAGGTGCGTCGACTGACAGGCCACGAGGCTGTTTTCTTGAAAGAACACGCGCCGGGGCCATTTAAGATAACTATGCCAAGCCCTGTTTCCATTGCCGCTAGCGGATATCGAGAAGGCATTACTGACGCTGTATATCCGGACAGAGGTGAGTTCCTCCGTGACCTTCTGGACATTGTTAAAGGGGAGATGCAGGAACTGGTGAAGGATGGAGCTTCTTATATCCAGTTGGATGAAGGGTTCACTGGCTATGTTGGAGACCGTTCTGTCTACCCAATAGAGCGGGGAGGTGTTCCCATTGAGGAAGTCCTTGCTGCTGACATTGAAGCTGAGAACTCGTTGTACGATGCGTTGCCACGCGATGGGGTTACCTTGGCTATGCATGTCTGTCGCGGCAACTCGAGAAGTCGGTGGGTAGGCAGTGGCAGCTACGATGGAATGGCAGAGCAGGTCTTCTCCACTCTACATGTTGATCGATTCCTTCTTGAGTTTGATAGCGATAGGTCAGGTGGGTTTGAACCTCTCAAATATGTACCCAAGGGCAAGACTGTTGTGCTTGGACTTGTCACGACCAAACACGGCAAGTTAGAAGGCCAGGACGACCTTCGACGCAGGCTTGATGAAGCGTCCAAGTACCTTCCCCTTGAGCAGTTAGCCCTTAGTCCGCAGTGCGGGTTTGCCTCTGTTGCTGATGGCAACCTCCTTTCAGAAGATGATCAGCGCCGAAAGCTGGAGCTGGTAGTGGATACCGCCAGGAAGATCTGGGGTTAACCAGAAAGGCTCTTAATTCCGGGCGCGATACCGTTGATACTTCCCTGGCTCCTCCCTACACTTGCAGAATATTAGACAGAGAGGGGTGAGCTGCGTGGCGGACCTGTTTGATCACGCTTTACAGCAGAGGCAGGGCAGAGATGCTCCGTTAGCTGCCCGGCTTCGCCCTCGCAACTTCGACGAGTTTGTGGGGCAGGAGCATCTGCTAGGCCCGGACAGGGTGTTGAGAAAGGCCATTGAGTCAGATCAACTCCCTTCCCTTTTACTCTGGGGCCCTCCTGGTTCAGGAAAGACTACTCTGGCGTACATCATTGCTGCCTTCACCAAGTGCTACTTTGAATCGTTGTCGGCTGTTACCGCGGGCGTGGCAGACCTCCGTCGTGTGATGGAAGGCGCCAGGGAACGGCTAGCCCTATCCGGGGAACACACCATCCTCTTTGTCGATGAGATTCATCGTTTCAGTAAATCGCAGCAGGACGTTATCCTTCCGCATGTAGAAGACGGAACGATAACGTTCATTGGAGCTACTACGGAAAACCCTTCCTTTGAGGTGATTGCCCCCCTCCTATCCCGATCTCGGGTGTACACCCTTCAACAACTCACTGATGAACAGGTGGGGACCATTGTTGAGAGAGCCCTGGTGGATGAGGATAGAGGCTTGGGTAAGCTCAACATCGTGCTGGAGCCAGAGGCGTTTGATCTGCTGGTGGGTATAGCAAACGGGGATGCCCGCACTACCTTGAATAGTCTGGAGTTGGCTGCCCATGCTACAACCCCGGACTCTGACGGCACGCGCACCGTGACCCTTGGCATTGTTGAGGACGCGTTGCAGCAGCGCGCTCTGATGTACGACAAAGCTGGCGACCAGCACTATGACACTATCTCAGCGTTCATCAAGTCCGTGAGGGGCTCTGACCCGGACGCGGCTGTCTACTGGTTGGTACGGATGCTCGAAGCTGGTGAAGACCCCATGTTCATAGCCCGGCGAATAATCATCCTTGCTGCGGAAGACATAGGTATGGCGGAACCGGGAGCCTTATCGGTTGCTGTGGCTGCACAACAAGCAGTCCACTTCATTGGTCTACCTGAAGGAGCAATTCCTCTAGCGGAGGCGGTTGTCTATCTTGCCACCTGTCCAAAATCAAACTCGGCTTATGCGGCTCTTAATAAAGCACGAGAAGATGTGCGGCAGTATGGGAATGCGCCAGTGCCTATGCACCTGAGAAACCCTGTGACAGGGCTGATGAAGAAACAGGGCTATGGAGATGGGTACAAGTATTCCCACGACCAGCCTGATCACTTTGCCGCTATGGAGAACCTCCCTGAGCGACTTCAAGGTCACCAGTATTACGTGCCGTCTGGGCAGGGGTATGAACAGGAAGTTGCTCAACGTATCCAGCATTGGTGGGGCGATAAAAAAGATGTGATGCCTGAACCATCGAGCGAACACGAGCAACCTAGGGCAGAGCGCTAACCCAGAAACACTGACCAAAAGAAAAAGGGCCTGTTTATCAGGCCCCTTCGTTCATCGTTAGGAAAAGGAGCTACTGTACGTTGAGAATCTTGTAGCGGACTGTTCCCTTCGGCGCCGAGACCTCTACCTCGTCACCCATCTTCGCTCCTAGGACTGCTTCTCCCACCGGGGAGTTGGTGGAAATTTTATCGGCAAGAGAGTCGGCTTCCCTGGGGTCAACCAACGTCCATTCAAGGACTTCGCCAGAGGCAATGTCCTGAAGCTTCAAAGCACTTCCATGCCTAATTTCTTTGCCCCGGGCATTCTTATCAATAATCTGTGCTTTCGCCAGAGTGTCTTCCGAAATAAGGAGTCGAGAGGATAGCTGGCCTTGGTATTCCCTTGCGGCTTCTAGGGGGGCATTCTCTCTGACGTCTTTGTCCGCTGCTGCTTTTGCAATCTCCAGGGAATTGCGGGAGAGCTCACTTTTCAAATACTCAACATTAACCAGAAGTTCCGCGTGACCCTCTGCGGTAAGCTGGAAAATTTCTTCGTTGTTCGCTGAAGGGCGGGCTGATTGGGCACGGGACTGGCGGGGAGTACGTCGCAGCTTTACATGGAATGCCAGGTTGGCGCCTATGAAACCGTTCTTCTTGGAGTACTGGAGGAAGTCTCGTACGGCCTTAATCCGTTCGCTGCCGCTCAAGGTTTCTGTGGAGGCGTCTACTGAATACGCTTCCATGTCCGCCGGGGTAAGAGTGGCTAAAGTTCGATCAGTGCCGAACCATCGAAGAAACCGAGACAGGGCCTGCCTGGCCTCAGCGCCACCATTCTTTTGAGAATTAACAAAGCTTTCAATGGCTTCGCCCAAGTTCAAGCTAATAACCTTTTCCGCCACAGTTTGGCCTCCAAGCGTCTACGATTTTAAGGGGTGAACTTTGAGGGGTGAACGCTTTTTCATTTTACCTGTTCACCTGGGAATTGGAAAGGGTGTCAATATGAAAGCCTTGCATTCCCCTGCTATCATAGGTGCCACTATAGCAAAAGGAGATAACCAATGCCGTTTAGCAGTATGGAAACCACCTATGACTTCAAAGGCGATTTTGAAGAGAAGCCTGGTGTGTACGGGGTTATGAACGTTGTGAAGAAGATAATCTTTGTTGGGCAAACCAAGAACCTCAAGGCGCAGATTACTGAGCACCGGGCGGACTTATATGACTGGATGCATCGTGAGGGGCCAACGTTCGTTTGGTTTGAAGAGATTGAAGACGAAGATGTTCGGCGAAAGCGCGCAAGTGAGTTGACAATGGAATACAGTCCATCAGGTAACCGGCTATAGCCGTGCTGAGCTAGAGCTAAACAAGCTGGTTGACAGTCCAAATTCCCAACAATAGAATTATCCCCTTTACGAGGAATGTCTCTTGCGTTGAGAATTTGTTTAAGGGGTGGACTATGGCAACTAAGGCTTATGTGTTGATTGAGACGTCGGTTGGTAAGACTCGTGATGTGATGGCATCACTATCAGGGGTGTCTGGCATGGAGGCCGTAGACGCTGTGACCGGGCCATATGACATCATTGCTGTTGTGAAGGCCGCTGACCTGAACTCCGTGGGTGAGCTAGTGACCGACAAAGTTCACACCATAAGCGGTGTGCTACGCACGGTCACCTGCCTCTCCGTCAGTGTGAGCTAGCCAGGGCGCGCTCATGGGCGCGCTGATGCGCTAGCTATTAGCCTTTGTTGTAGCTCTGCTGGTACGGTCTGCAGCCTCTTCCATGCGGGTGATGTTCGCCGGACTGCAACGCTACGGGCTGACTGAATGATGAGCTTCACCCCTCCAAGAAAATCCTCTGCATGGATGTACTCCGCGTCTACGCCGCCCTCTGGTGTTGCGTTGTGATAATTCCCTAAAGGGAATGCTATTCCAGTTGTGTGGTAGCCACAGGCAGCAAAGGCACTGGCCTCGCAGGTTCCTCCACTCATGAGTTGTCGCTGGACTTTGTACTCAGGGTTCTCCGCCACAAGCGTTTGCCGGGCTACATGCAGAACCTGTTCTGCCTCTGCGCTGAACGTGAACGTGACATCTCCCACACGAATCACCGGGCCTGAGCCAATCATTGCGCCAGGAAGCTCTCTACTGGACTCCAATGAAACAACAAGGCAGTCCAGTGGCAGGCTATGCTCCTGAGCCATGATGCGCGCGCCTATAAGTCCGACTTCCTCCGCGCGAGTGAACACTCCATAGACATCGCCTAGCGCTGGGTTATCCGTCAGGTCATGCAATGCAGCAAGGATGGCTGCACACCCGGCCAAGTCGTCTGCGGCGCGCATGTGGATTAGATTGCCTGTTTCTTCTTCAACAAGCTCAGGACGTGCGGGGTTAAGGAGAAAATCCGGAAGGTCAAAAACCACGGAGGCCGGAAGTGATATGGAGGCAGCTTCTTTGATTGTTATCAAGACCCGTCGTTCTTCTACGGGGCCGTCAGTTCCTGCGAGATGCCCTTTCAATCGCTTACCAGAGGCATCCACTACTTCTACAGGAATTGGTTCAGTAAATGATGCTTGTGGCACGCCACCCCTCGCCTCGGCCACAAGTGTGTCGCCACGAAGTTCTATGGCCTCGAAGCCTGGGTGATCCATGTGAGCCACGAAGGCAATTGGAGGTACGCCATCAGTCATGCCGGGGATGCGGGCAATGATATTACCATAGGTGTCTCGGCGGAATTCAACGCCAATCTCAGCTAACGACTCAAGGACGTAGTCGGCAACCAACCCTTCATGGAAAGAGGTTGAGGGACGGCCGCCAAGGGCTTCAAGTATTTGTAGTGCTGCATTTGGGGTGATGCTCATTGATGTACTCCGTTGTTGATACTGTGTGGCCAATAGCATAGCGCATAGGTGTGGGTTTTCAACAAGGCACTCACGGTGTTCCTTAAAGATTTGACCGTTTGTGTCCGTGGTGCTAGCCTGAGCCACTCCTTCAAAAGAGGGTTGAATTTCTTTCTGGAGTTGGCCGATGGAAAAAACTGTGCCATCGTTAGACCAAATACTTTCGATTCGACCACTAGTTAGCGCTGAGACCCCGCAGTGGTCACCGGACGGATCGTGTATCGCATTCGTGTCCTCCCTTGGAGGCAGCACAAACCTGTGGAGTATCCCAGTGGAGGGGGGGTTTCCCACACGCCTCACTGTGAACATGGGCGACGTAAACTTTCTTGCGTCGCGCGTTCCCCTGTGGGAACCGTCCGGCAAGTACTTCTCCTACATTTCCAAGAAGAGTGGCACGGATGAAGTGTGGCTGTGGCGGACTGACGGGTCTGAGGATACCCGCCTAACAAAGTTAGGCGGGTTGATCCATTCCATGTCCTGGGCACCCGATGGTTCTGCGGTAGCCGTGGCTTGCAATCGAAACGGTGCATATGAAATCTATCGAATAGATGTGCCCTCTGGCGAGGCGAAACGTTTGACGGAAGGGCCGCTATACGCCGTGAACCCGGTGTTCACGCCAGATAGCAAACACATCGTCTACGTCCGAATGGACGACAAGTGGGAAGACCACGACATTATTATTGTGACCTTGGAGGGTGAGGACTCCCGAGTAGTGACCAGTGATACGGATTTCTTTGACTACACTTATGGCAAGACATTCGGTGCACCCTACGTCTCGGAGGATGGTCAAACGGTACTATTTCGCTCACAGCGTAGCGGGTACACGAATATTTGGACTGCGCCGGTCAGTGGCGGGGATGCTTCACCACTGGCCGCCGGGGAGGACGAGCAGGACTTTGCGGTGTGGGCACCAACGGGTCGAGAGGTGGCATTTACTTCCAATACTAATGGAACCATTGAGCTCTGCGTGGCTGAAGCTGGTAGCGGGCATTCGAGGGTCATCTTCTCTCCGGGGACCGGTGTCTGCACCAACCTCAAATGGTCGCCGGATGGTAGGTCAATCGCCTTCCGGTATGGGACGCTGACAACCCCGGCAGACATCTGGACGGT
>CAVOCU010000079.1:0-8054 GCA_963694315.1 Dehalococcoidia bacterium
GTCACGTTGTTGCACGGCACTCCCAGAGACCCTGTTTGGGAATACTTCCTGCCATCAATTATGTCCACTCTTGATTTGGCGGGAAACTTCCAGCAGTTTCCCACACAATGTTGTTTGATGGGGCACTCCCACATTCCCTTTGTTTGTAGTGAAATGGGAACGGGGTTTCCCGGGTTGAAATCAGGGCAATAAATGGTGCTGTCAGAGGCACGGTGCGTAGTGAACCCCGGCAGTGTAGGCCAACCAAGAAATGGAGATCCCCATGCGGCGTACGCTCTTTATGATGCAGACGCAGACATTCTCACTTATTACCGTGTTGAATACGACGTTGCCGCTACGCAGGAGAAGATAGCTGCCGCTGGGCTGTCTGACGTTCTTGCTTCAAGGTTGACCCTTGGCAGATAGCTAGTTTGCGTTGAGTACGGTAAATGGCCATGCTAGACTGCCAGAAGATATCACGTCCCAGCCTGGCGCTCCCTTCATCATATTGAAAGACAGTGAACAGCCTGCATCACCACGAAGCTCACCATTCAGGGGATGAAAGAAGGTCCGCTTCCGCAAGCGGCTGACCTTCGCCCTATTGCTCACGTCATCGTTCTTCGTCGTAGAAGTGGTTGGAGGATTCCTGACCGGCAGCCTTGCGCTGTTGGCTGATGCCGGCTATATGCTTACGGACATCGCTTCTCTCATCCTTACTCTTATCGCCATATGGATTGCCACTCGTCCACACTCCTCCAAACGAAGCTATGGCTATCAGCGCGTGGAAGCCCTGGCGGCCATGATCAATGGTATGTCGCTCTGGCTCATTGTTGGCTTCATCATGTTTGAGGCAGCAACGCGTTTCAATGACCCTCCAGAAGTAGATGCTTTACCAATGATAGTCGTGGCAACTATCGGTCTTTTGGTGAACCTGGTGAGCGCAGGCATCCTCCATAATTCGTCACATGACACTCTTGAATATGCAAGGCGCGTTCTTGCACGTTGTAGGCGATGCTCTTGGCTCGCTTGGAGCTATCGTCGCAGGAATCTTCATGCTCGCCTTTGATTGGTATTTGGCAGACCCAATCGTGAGCATTGTGATAGGGCTACTTATCCTCTGGAGTTCAAGTAAATTATTACTTCAAACCTTCCACGTATTGCTAGAGGGGACCCCAAGAGAGTTAGTATTGGAAAAGCTTGAAGCTGCGATTAAGGACACCAACGGAGTGCTTGAAGTCCATGACATCCACGCGTGGACCCTCACTTCTGGCTACAACGCTATGACTGCTCACGTGGTTGTGGCAGACGATTGTCCCCCGTCCAAACGGGAGGCTCTACTTGATTTATTTCGCCATATGATTCCCGCTTTGTTTCCCATCCACCACCTCACCATCCAGATGGAAGAATCTTCTAACTGTTGCGACGAGGCACACCTCCCCTCGACCAGTTCCGTAGAAGCGCATGGTGATGAAAAATAGCGATTAGGTGCCATGAAAATCCACACGCTAGGCAGTACTCTGGCACATCCTGTGTGCTACCATACAAACAGCGAACAAAGAGCCGCCATCAAAGAGTGGTTCCTTAGTGAAACCAACATCACCAAAGAGGTTGTATGAGCAAGCTTATTCAGCGGATTGAGCGTTTGGGCAAAGACACACCGGCACCCTTGGGTTTTGGTGCAGCTTCTCGTCGTCAAGTTGCCCCCACTATGGTTCTCCTAGCATCCACGGCTGACCCCAAAGCAGCAACCCAGCTTAAAGGTATATCGCTAGATGGTGTGCTCTTTACGCCCGGGACTGCCACAGCAAGTGCCCTTGCGAAGGCCGCCAGCGGGTTAACCGATGTTCCTTGGGGGGCACAGGTGCAGTCCCCTACAACTGATCAAGTAAAAGAGCTGGTGGACGCGGGATGTGATTTCATCACCGTCACCGGAATGTCTGCGTCTTTAGAGGCGCTGCACAATGAAGATTTGGGGAAATTCCTGGTCGTCTCACCCGATCTTAAGGAAGAGCATGCGCACTCAATGGAAGTGATGCCGATAGACGCAGTGGTCTATTCTGATGCTGTCTCCTCTCCCCTTGACCTGCAATCACTTTTGCAACTGGCTTCTGACCGAGGTGAGATAGGCAGTGCCTTTCTGCTACCAGTAAAGGGGTCTCTGACCACATGGGAACTGGAATGCCTGCGAGAGATTGGCGTTGAGGGCGTGATTGTGGACTTGGCTTCCACCGATGTTGCCGCCATAACAGCCCTGGTTCAGGCAATTGCCGAGCTACCGCGTCGCCGCTCCCGAACCGAGATGTCATCGCCTTCGCTGCCCCGTGTGTCCGCACACGCCCAGGTGCAGGACGACGACGATGACGACGACGATTATCCAGAAAGCCCGGATGATCTTTCGTAACCTAGATGCACTGAACCAGGATCCAGGGGCATTTCTGCTCTTCATGGTTCTGATTTTGACTGCGTTGGTTGCCAGTTTCACGGTTCATGAATTCAGCCACGCCCTAGTGGCGACTGCCCTAGGCGACGATACCGCCAAGCGGCAAGGTCGTCTCTCCTTGAATCCAAAGGTTCATCTTGATCCGACCGGCAGTTTGATGATTCTCCTGGCCGGATTTGGTTGGGGGAAACCTGTTCCGGTGAACCCCAGAGCCTTCGGCGTCAATGCGCTGAGAAGCATGATGTTTGTAGCTGCTGCGGGCCCAGCCTCTAACTTCCTCTTGGCATTTGCTATCCTATTGTTATTCAAAATTGGGCTTGTTGAACCGCCTCTAATGCTGGGGGATTTCAGGTTGTTACCTTGGGACTCTCCAATCTCCGTTCTTATTGGACAGTTCTTTGCTATTGCGCTTTTCTTGAACGTCGTTCTTGGGGTCTTCAACCTCATCCCTCTGGCACCTCTGGATGGCTCCAACGTAGCCCTTGGGTTATTGCCGAGGAACTTAGCAATGGCCTACATGCGGCTCCAACCCTCCGGGCCTGGCATCCTTATGGGCATCATCATGCTGGACATCTTTGCTAATACAGGCATCATTGCAGGAATCATTAATGTCCCAATTGGCATTTTAGAGCGTCTAATCTTGTAGCTCTCATTGCGCTATAGCTGCGCGACAAGGGTATAATGCAACCAACTTCAGCGGCTCCCAGACAAAGGCCCAACAAAGGTAGGATGTCTGTATGGATAAAATAGCAATCATCGGTTTAGGCCTCATTGGGACTTCCCTTGGTCTGGCCATCCGGCAGGCAATGGGGCGGGACGTTGAAGTCGTCGGCACAGATCTGGAACCCGGCAATGCTTCAACGGCAAAGAAAATGGGTGCGATAGACCATGATGAACGCACCATTGCTGGTGCCGTCCAAGGTGCCAACATCGTGATTCTCGCCACACCAATCTTGGCCATGCGAGACCTCATGGAATTTTTGGTTCCATACTTAGCTGAAGGAACCGTTGTAACTGACGTTGGAAGCACTAAAAAAGATGTTGTAGCTTGGGGAGAAGAGTTGCTCCCTGCCGGAGTAAGCTTTGTTGGTGGTCATCCCATGGCCGGAAAAGAATCGACTGGCCCCAAAGATGCTGATGCTGGGTTACTCAAAGGCGCGGTCTATGGTGTTTGCCCTGCGCCTTCCGCTACAGAAGATGCTACAAAGTCTATTGTTGCCTTGATTCAAGCTATTGGGGCAAAGCCCTATTTTGTGGACCCTGCGGAACATGATAGTTACGTTGGGGCTGTGAGCCATCTGCCATTCCTGCTTTCTGTAAGTCTCATGAATACCATAACCAAGAGCCCCGGGTGGCGAGAAATGTCCCGTCTGGCATCCACTGGCTTCAGAGACATCTCTCGCTTGGCATCTGGTGACCCCGTGATGCATAGAGACATTGCCGTGACTAACCGCGATGCAGTAGTGTACTGGTTGGATGAAATAATCAAGAATCTGCATGGGCTGCGCAATCTGGTAAAGGATGATCAGGAAGGCTTGGAAAAAGCCCTGATAGATGCATGGGAAGGCCGAGCCCGTTGGCTGATTAACAGAGATAATGACGAGACGCTCGTTGGTGAAGGTGTGAAGTCCTCTGATCAGTTTATGGGGATGATTCTTGGCGATACAGTCGCTAAGAAGTTCAAGGAGATGGGCGACGAGGGAACCGAAGATCCCACTCGTTATCGAAAGAGTTAAAGTATGCGACAGCGCGTTGTTTCGGCGGAGAGGCTAGAAGGCACCCCCTTTCCTCCAGGTGACAAATCGATTTCACACAGGGCTATCCTCCTTAATGCCATCGCAAGAGGTTCGTCAAGAATTACCAACTGTTCCATCAGCGTTGGCTGTTGCTGCTTGCTTTGCTCAAGGAACCACAGTGATTAGGGACGCGGCAGAGTTGCGGATGAAAGAGACGGACCGTATCACCGCCATGGTACAGGGACTTCACCACGTGGGTGGAGTCATCCAAGAGTTACCGGATGGCATGGTAATAGAAGGTTTAGCATTGCTTACAGGGGCAACGGGTCAAAGCTATGGCGATCACCGCATTGCCATGTTTCTTGCGGTGGCGGGGCTGCTGGCAGATGGAGAGACCATCATTGAAGTCGCAGAATGTGTTTCCATATCATATCCCCAGTTTTGGGAGCACTTGGAAATCGTGACAAAGAGAGACGCTCTTGTCGAATTCTAATAGGGTTCTGGAGAACCTAGGGCCCCAACCCTTGCTGATGGTGCTATCCGGGCCATCAGGTGTGGGGAAGGACGCTGTGCTCTCGCGATTACGAGAGTTAAACTCTTCTCAGCACATTGTGGTCACGGCTACAACTCGCCCCATGCGCCCAATGGAAAAAGATGGTGTGGATTATATTTTCCTTGACCAGTCCGCCTTTGATAAAAAAGTGGCTGAACAAGGGTTTTTGGAATGGGCAGTGGTCTATGGGAACAGTTATGGCGTCCCGAAGGACCAAGTGAGAGATGCCATAGCCCGTGGTCAAGGTGTCATCATCAAGGCCGATGTCCAGGGGGCAGAAACCATCAAGAAGCTGAACCCCAGCGGAGTATTTGTGTTTCTTGCACCGCCGTCCTTTGATGAGTTGGAAAACCGGTTGAGGATTAGAAGGACTGAAGACCAGATAGACCTTGAGCAACGACTGGACACGGCCCGTGAAGAGATGCAACGGATGCCTTTATTTGACTATGTAGTGGTCAACGGAAACGGGGCATTGGATCAGGCCGTAAGAGCATTGGAGTCCATCATAGAGGCAGAGCGGTGGCGTTTTCCCCGCCGGACGCTGGATATCTAAACTCACTCCCCTAGATACCCTTCATAAGGATGCTTGCTAACTAGAATCTATCCCAAACCAGAACTTCGGTATGGCTTAAATCCACTTACCTAAACACAGCTACCGCCACGAACGTTTACATGGCTAATGGTGATATGAAAATCGTTATTGCTCCACAATCCTTTAAAGGCAGCTTGTCTGCCATCCAAGCTGCAGATGCCATCGCCAGAGGCATTCAGCGAGTATTGCCTGATGCTGAGATGATTCGGGTGCCGGTAGCAGACGGTGGGGATGGAACGCTAGATGCCATGGTCAACGCAACGGGAGGTACCTTCCATGAAGCGAATGTCACCGGGCCTTTGGGGTCTCCAGTGGATGCGCGTTGGGGAGTATTGGGTGATGGGGTAACGGCGATCATAGAGGCAGCTCAGGCTTGTGGGTTGGCGTTAATCAGTGCTAATGCCCGAAACCCGTTAAAGACCACAACGTTTGGCGTGGGGGAGCTCATCAAGCACGCCCTGGATGCGGGTTACCGACGAATGCTCATAGGTCTTGGGGGCAGTTCAACCAATGACGGTGCAGCAGGGCTTGCTCTTGCCCTGGGCGGAAGGTTCTTGGATGCCAACAACAGCCTGATTGGTCCTGGTGGCGCAGGGCTGCACAGCCTGGTGGAAATTGACACCTCTGGTATGGATCGACGGCTACTAGAAGCTGAAATTATTATTGCCACGGATGTTACTAACCCGTTGTGTGGCACAACGGGTGCTGCTGCCACCTTTGGGCCTCAAAAAGGCGCAAGCCCCAAAGATGTGGTTTTGTTGGATTCGGCATTGGCACACCTTGCCGGTGTCATCGCGAAAAATATTGGTGCTGACGTCATGCACGTTCCTGGAGGAGGGGCTGCAGGGGGCATGGGCGCTGGCCTAGTAGCTTTTCTTGGTGCCAGGATTGAATGGGGAGCGGACATTGTCTGCGAGGCGGTTGAATTGGATAAGCATCTGGTGGGCGCAGACCTTTTGGTCACCGGAGAAGGCCGACTGGACTGGCAGACTGCGTACAACAAAGCCCCGGTTGCCGTTGCTCGTCGTGCGGCGGCACTCGCTATCACTGTGATAGGTGTTGCAGGTTCGCTGGGCCCCGGGTGGAGGGCCCTCTACAAAGAGGGTTTCACGGTGATGAGCGGTATGGTGACCAGAAGTGTGTCCTTGGAAGATGCTATGGAAGCTCCCGAGGCGCACCTAACGAGCGCGACGATGAGGGGACTCCATAGAATTCAGGCGCGGCTTGTCTAGCATCCTACCTACCCGGTAACAAGCACCAGATGAACCTCACCAGGGCCATGTACCCCTATGACGATGGTTTGCTCAATGTCAGCCGTTTTACTAGGCCCACTCACCAGGTTCATATACCAGTTCCGTGAACTTTCCCCGCCCAACTCGGCCTCTCGTAGGGTCAACAAGTCCTCAAGGGACTCCACCACCTGATCCATGTGTGCAACTGCTATGTGAACCGGGGGAAGCAGGGAAGCCATGCGACTCATCCCCTCACGCGAAACAAGGGATGCTGATGCAGTCTCCGCAATAAGGTAGTCCACGCCCGTTACCCCTATGTCAGCCTGAGCGGCAATCTCCTGGAGATGGGCTGGGTCTGGCTGTTGTGCGCCTGATGCGAGGAGAACACATTCGATGGATTTTGCCCAAAAAGCCTCATCCAAACCCAATCGTTCAACAGCTAGATGGGCTGTCCGAACAATGCGTTGAGCATTGAGTCCCGTGGCAATGTTGATGACTGCGTCCCGTGCTTCGGTGTGAGATGCAACGACTAGCATTTTCCATTCTTGGAGACCGGCGCTTTTTTTAAGTTGCGCCAGCAACGCATCCTTTTTAGGTACTAAATCCTCACGCAGGTTAGCTGCTCTCTGCGCAAGGTCTCCTTGGCCCTGGGTGGACGACGTATGTGCTGGCGTGGGAGCGGCATCTGGATTTCGGCCATTGGCCAAAGCCGCACGTATGATTGCGAGGAACTCTTCTTTAGTCGCCATTAATCATCCTTCTTCTGCGGGGGTATAGCCATTGCTGCCCACCGTGAATGGAAGGGTTTAGCATCAACCTTCGGGAAATCCCGTGTGCGTGTCCATGCAGAAAGCGGGGGTGGCAATCGCCTCAGGAATCGATTGCGCGACAACGGCCATTGGAGTATCGCTGCGACTTTGCCTGCTAGGCTGAATATCTTTGGCCCACTAACGGTTAGTCGCCAACCACGCATCATCATTGATTCAACGCGATTTGGCTTCCTCGTTCCTTTCGGGCCTTCGGTTGCATCGCTTCGGAGCTTTAGCAGCATCCGCGGAATGTCGATGTTGAGCGGACAGACCTCCCGGCAAGCTCCGCAGAGGGTTGAAGCGAAGGGTAGGTCCTTTGCTACTGGTATCCCTACAATTGAGGGTGTGACTACTGCACCAATAGGGCCCGGGTACACCCAGCCATACGCATGACCACCCACCTTGCTGTAGACCGGACATGCGTTCAGGCATGCCCCGCATCGTATGCAGTACAGTGCTTCCCGCAGTTGCGGATCGGCCAGCATCTTGGAACGCCCGTTATCCAGAATGATCAAGTGAAAGGAATCGGGCCCGTCTTCTTCGTCTCTTCTACGCGGGCCTGTGGCGAAAGAAACATAGCTGGTGATGCGTTGGCCCGTGGCAGAGCGCGTCAGCAGGGGAAGGAACGTGGAAAGGTCACTCAACTTGGGTATGACGCGCTCCATGCCCATCGTAGCAATGTGTACCTTGGGTAGGGAGGAAGACATGCGGCC
>CAVOCU010000080.1:0-7981 GCA_963694315.1 Dehalococcoidia bacterium
CGACGAGAGCCCTTCGTTCACATAGAAGTAGTCAATCCGCCAGCCCACGTTGCGATCCCGTGCCCGGGTAATTGTGTCCCAATACGTATATTGACCCGGGTCATTGTTGAACATCCGCAAGGTGTCTAGGTGGCCGTGGCTCAGGAGCTTGTCCTGCCATTCCCGTTCCATGGGAAGGAACCCGGACACTTTTGCGTTCTCTTTTGGCCTGGCGAGGTCAATTTCTTTGTGCGCCGTGTTCACGTCTCCGCAAATCACCACGTTCCTGCCAGCAGCAACCTCCCGGTCGATAACTGCCAGGAAGGCATCATAAAACCGCATCTTGTAATCAAGGCGTTCCGGAGAGCCTTTGCCGTTGGGGAAGTAGACGCAATACAAGAGGAACCCGCCGTAGTCAGCTACCAGCGTCCGGCCTTCGCTATCGAACTCGGCAACGCCAAAGCCTGCAGTCACCGACAGAGGCTCAAGCTTGGAGTAGATGGCGACTCCGCTGTAGCCCTTACGCTCTGCGGAAGCGAAGTTTGCTTTGTACCCGGGTATCTCCCGGATTTCCACGGGAAGCTGATCCTCGTTGGCCTTGGTCTCCTGTAGACACACGATGTCCGGGTTGTCAGAGGCTATCCAATCCAGAAAGCCCTTCTTATGCGCAGCCCGCAATCCGTTAACGTTCCAGGAGATGATTCTTTTCTTAGTCATCCTATGCCTCGTCCTTGAGCCAGCGGGCTACGTCCTTGGCAAAGTAGGTGATGATGATGTCTGCCCCAGCCCGCTTGATTGAGGTCAGGACTTCCACTGCCACTCGATCCGCGTCCAGCCAACCTCTATCGCCAGCTGCCTTAATCATGCTGTACTCGCCGCTGACGTTGTAGGCTGCCAGTGGGTGGGGAAAGCGTTCCCGGGCCTTGCTAATAACATCAAGGTACGACAGTGCAGGCTTCACCATCAGGATGTCTGCACCCTCTTCAACGTCCTGCTCCAGCTCTCGAAGTGCCATGCGCGCGTTGGCCGGGTCCATCTGGTAGCCACGCCTGTCGCCGACCTGCGGAACGGAGTCAGCAGCTACACGGAAGGGGCCATAAAAGGCAGAAGCATACTTGGAGGCATACGCCATAATCGGCGTCTCGCTGTACCCAGCGCCGTCCAGCCCTTTCCTGAGTGCAGCAATCTGGCCGTCCATCATGGCGGAGGGCCCAACAATGTCCGCTCCTGCCTCTACCTGGGCAATAGCTGCCTTAGCCAGAAGCTCCAACGTAGCGTCATTGTCTACCGACTCGCCGCGCAGCACGCCACAGTGGCCGTGGTCTGTGTACTCACACAGGCAGACGTCCGTCATCACCGCAAGTCCCGGCGCTGCCTTCTTGATGGCCCGTACTGCTTGCTGGATGATGCCTTGAGAGTCATATGCCTGCATGCCCAGGGGGTCTTTTTCGTTAGGCAGTCCGAACAGCAACACGGAAGGTATCCCCAACGATGCAATCTCCTGCGCCTCCGCAGCAAGGTCGCTCAAAGGGAGTTGAAAACACCCGGGCATCGGCTCAATTTCCTTGCGACCGCCCGGGTCCTCTGTGACAAAAAGTGGGTACACAAACTCAGAGGCTGATAGCCGCGTTTCCTGCACCATGCGTCGCACTGACTCTGAACCACGCAACCTACGTAGTCGGACTATAGGGAACCCTGCCATGACTAAACACTCCTCAAACCGCTATCGGGCGTTTGACTCTCCCGCCACGGAAACCGCTCCCAGCTTCTCCCGGGCGTAAAACCCCTCAAGGGCCTCAACCAGCCCCGGGACTGTATGCTCTGTTGCTTCAATATCCACCCTAATGCCCAAACCCCGGGCTGTTTCAGCCGTCACTGGCCCAATACACGCCACAACGCAACGGTTCAGGGTTTCTACGTCTCCGCCCAGGGCGTCCATCAGATTCTTCACGGTAGATGAGCTGGCGAAGGTAATGGTGTCCACACCCTCAGCAAAAACCTCGCGAGCCCTGGCTGCGATGTTTTCAGCAGGCACAGAACGATAGAGATGCACATCATCAACCACTGCCCCGGCTTCCTGGAGTCCATCTACCAACGTAGCTCGTCCGGCATTCGCGCGAGGCAGCAACACCCGGTCTCCCGGTTGCAACCTATCCCGCAGGCCGTCCAGAAGGGACTCCGCAACAGCCTCATCCGATAGGTAATCAGCGATAATGCCGTGCTCACCCAGGGTCTTGGAGGTTCCCGGGCCAATTGCGCACACCTTAACAGCCCCAAGTGCCCGGGCATCCAGACCTCTCGCGGCCAATCGCTCAAAGAAGATGGATACCGCATTGGCGCTTGTGAACACTGTCCAGCGGTAGTCAGACAAACCGTCCAACGCTTTGTCCATCGCTGCGCCAACCTCCAAAGGCTCCACAGTAATGGTCGGCAGCTCAATGGGCATTGCTCCACGCTGGGTCAGCATTGCACTCAAGACCGAAGCCTGCTGTCGAGTCCTCGTAACCAGAACGCGCTGCCCAAACAACGGGCCAGTGTCAAACCACTGAAGTTTCTCTCGAAGAGCGGCTACGGGGCCTATCACCGTCACTACAGGGGCCTGGAGGCCGGCCGCTTTGACCCGCTCCACAATGTTCGTCAAATCCCCGGACACCGTCTCCTGGTCGGGCCTTGTGCCCCAACGCACGAGAGCCACCGGCGTGTCAGAGGGCTTCCCCTCTGCAAGCACTGCATTCACCACATTTGGCAAGGCTTCCATGCCCATCAACACAACAAGGGTGTCTACATGGGCCAGGGCAGGCCAGTCAACGCCTGAGTTAGGGCGAGATGGGTCTTCGCTGCCCGTAACCACGGCAAACGATGCCGCGACCTTGCGATGGGTTATCGGAATCCCCGCATACGCCAGCGCGCCTATGGCAGAGGTGATGCCCGGGACAATCTCAAAGGGTATGCCCTCCGCTACAAGCTCCAACGCCTCTTCGCCACCGCGTCCGAACACGAAGGGGTCTCCGCCCTTCAATCGAGTCACATGCTTCCCTGCGGAACCATGCTCCACCAGCAAGGCGTTAATCTCGTCCTGGGTAAAGGAATGGTTGTCACGGCCCTTGCCGACGTTGATCATCTCAGCATCTGCCCGGGCATGTTCCAACAAACGCGTATCTACAAGCCGATCGTAGACAACGACATCAGCCTCTTTAAGGAGCCGAAGTCCCTTCACCGTGATGAGCCCCGGGTCTCCCGGGCCTGCACCTACCAAATAAACCTTTCCTGGTCCAGTCATACCGTCCCCCCGGTAAGTAGCATTGAGGCTCCTTGATCCATCAGATCCTGGGCCAACCTACGCCCAAGCGCTTCTGCATCCCCTACTGGGCCTTCCACGTTGGCCCGGTAGCACTGTTTACCATCTAAACTGGCCACCATCCCAGCCACCTTAAGGGTGTTACCTTCCGTGACCGCGTGTGCGCCCATCGGCATGCGACACCCTCCACCCAACGCCACCAAAAAGGCTCGCTCTGCCAACACCGCCACATGCGTATCCGCATGGTCTAAGGGTGCCAACAGCGTTGCCAGCGCGGCGTCATTGCTTCTGCCCTGGAGGGCAACTGCGCCCTGCCCCACAGCAGGGGTGAACACCATTGGGTCAAGGTACTCTGTAATTTCAGCTTGAAGGCCAAGTCGTATAAGACCGGCAGCAGCCAAAACAATAGCATCAAAGCTGCCCTCATTGAGCTTACTAAGGCGTGTCCCCACGTTGCCGCGAATCGGGGCCACTGATACGTCTGGTCGTATAGCCAGTATCAACGCCGCTCGTCGAGGACTGCTGGTGCCGACTACCGCGCCGGGAGCAAGGTCTGCAAGTTTTAACCCGCCACGGCTTACCAGCACATCTCTTGGGTCTTCTCGCTTCATCACCGTCAGCACATCCAGACCGGCCGGTGCTTCTGTGGACATGTCCTTAAGGCTGTGGACGGCAAGGTCTGCACGATTCGTGAGGAGTTCAACTTCCAGTTCTTTGGTGAATACACCAAGGCCAAGCTCTGTCAGCAATGCCTCCTGGGACGCATCGCCCGTCGTCTTAATCACGCGGACGTCTATGGACAATCCCGTGTGATGAAGGTTTAGATGGGCGACGACGCTATCAGTCTGCACGCGAGCAAGGGCGCTTCCCCTTGTAGCGATGACAAGTTGTTGCAGCGGTGCATTCGCGCTCGGAGCAGCCATTGACTAAGCCTGCTCGGGAAGGCTGGCGCCAGAATTGTCCACAACATCACCATCCAAATCCCCATCCAGGCGGAAGAGCCATCGAAGCGACTGGATGTCCGCCGGATTACCCTCGCCTTTGAGACGAGTCACCGGGTTATGCAGCAACTTGTTGACTAGTGACTTACTGAGTGATGCGATGATGTCATGGTCGGCCGGCGAGAGGTGCTGAAGCCGCTTGAGCGTCCGCGCCAACTCCCGTTCTCGTAATGACTCCGATTGCCTCCGAAGGTCTGCCAGCGTAGGAACAATCCGTAGTGCGTCCCACCACAACTGGAACCGCCGAACCTCGTCCTCTATGATCACCTCAACCCGCTCAGCCTCTTGTTCCCGACGCTGACGGTTGACGGCCGCAATGGCGTCCAAGTCACTGATGTCAGCCAAAAAGACTGACTCAAGGTCTTTAATCGCCGGGTCCACATCCCGTGGCACTGCCACATCCAGAAAGAAAAGAGGTCGATCTCCCCGGTCAGCTACGGCATGGGAGACAGCTTCGTGCGTAATCATGTAATCAAGCGACCCTGTACATGCAATGACAATATCACTGTCATCCAACGCGCCTTGAAGGTCGTCCATGGGCAGAACGTACGCCCCGTCCAACTCTCCGGCCAACTCCACAGCCCGACCAGGCGTGCGGTTCATCACCGTCAGGTGCTCCACCCCTACGTTACGCAGGGCTACAGAGGCCAACTTTCCGGCCTCGCCAGCACCAATCACCAACGCCTTTGCCCCAGTGATATCGCCTAGGGTTCGTTTCGCAAGCTCCACAAACGCATAGCTCACAGAGCGCGCGTTCTGGCCGATAGCTGTTTCATGTCGAGCGCGCTTACCTACGCGTAGTGCCTGGTGAAACACCCGAGTAATCGGGGTTGATGCGCTCTTGGCAGCCACAGCTGCGCCAAAGGCCTCTCGTACCTGACCAAGAACCTCGGATTCCCCAAGAATCATGGAATCCAAGCTGCACGTCACCCGGAAGAGATGGTTCACCGCATCTGTATGGAAATAGCTATAGACATAGGGTGCCAAAGAAGCATAGAGAATCCCATATTTCTCTTCAAGGAACTCAGCTACAACTTCTTCCGCATGCTGTGTATCTTCTGCAATGGTGTAGAACTCTGTCCTATTGCAGGTGTGAAGAACCACAGCCTGCCCGGTACGTGCAGCCAGCCGTTTGTCAGCACCCTCTATATCTGTGCCCACCACCGCCAGTTGCTCCAGTACCTCCAAAGGCGCTGTACGATGGTTCACTCCGACTACGGCAAGTTTCACGATACTACCACCGGGGTTCGATTGTTCATCATGCAACACAAATTGGTGCCGCAGTCAGCGTTGTCACAATCATTCCAAATCTCCAGCAATTCCAGCATCCGCTCACGCGCTTGTGTTGGCCGGCCACTCTGGTAAAGGCCCAAAACTTCTATGTTCAGCGCTGCTTGCCACCCTTCAGGGTCTACAGTCATGGAACGAGCCTTAAGCTCTGCACGAACGTCAGCAACAACCTCTGCCATGTCCGCAAAGGCCAAGGCATCATTACCTTCCAGTTCCTGTCTGAGCTTCCGGGCCAGAGCTGGCCCCATCCCACCTGTGGAAATTGCCAGAGTCACGGGCCCTCTGCGTATGACCGATGGTGCAATGAACGTACAAAGGTCGGTCACATCCACTACGTTCAAGGGAGTATTTTGCTCAGTTGCTTCTTTGGTAACTGCCTCATTGACGGATCTATCATCCGTGGCCGCAATGGCAATGAATGCCCCGCTCAGGTCACCCGTGCTATATCCACGCTGGTGCCATGTGATGGACGGGTGTTCTGCCATAGCCTGTAGGCCAGTGGTGCACTCTGGAGCAATGAGGGTCACAATAGCCCCCGCTTCCAGGAGTGCTTCCACTTTTCGTTCAGCAATTTCGCCGCCACCAATGACGACGCACAGTTGCCCCTGCATGTTCAGGAAGACCGGATAGTATTTTTGCGCACCCTGAGGCTGACTCATCGGTTCCCTCTCCTAGGTAGCTAGCTACCTTTTAGCCTAAACGAAGTATCGTACGCGGGTCTTCTTATACTCTCTGGTGCTGTACAGAAGCAGGTAGTCATCAACGCCGGTAGCTGCTGCCAGCTCCTTGGCTACTTCCTCGCACCGCTCCCGGCTCGTAGCATGAATCATGGCAAAGTGACTGTATGGCCAATCAGGGAATATAGGGCGCTCGTAGCAATGGCTCACCCACTTGGATTCCGCCAAGGCTTTTCCAGCTTCTGCTTTTCGCTCTTCCGGTACATTCCAAACCGTCATAGCGTTTGAGCGGAACCCGGCCTTACGGTGGTGGAGCACGGCGCTGTACCGTCGCATCACGCCACGCTTCTCAAACCCCTGCAGGATTGAGAACATCTCCTCAAGGGAGAGACCCAACCGTTCCGCCATGCTATCAAACGGTTGTTCGTCCAGCAAAAGGTCCTCTTGGACTTCTTTTACTACCTGTATCTCAAAGTCAGTAAGTTCTTCAACCTTGTTCCAGGTCTCATTATCTGGAGCGTAGTTAGCTGCGTTCCCCTCTTCATTGACCATGTCAAAGTTCACACCAATCTTGAAGAACCGAATGGTGGGAAGAAGTCTCCATGCTAGCGCATTGGTCTTTTCAGCCATGTCTGCAGCGGTTTCCTCCAGGCTCTCATAGGGAGGCACGGCCAACGTGAACCAGAGATTGAACTTATGGCCAATCCGCGCATAGTTGTGGCTGACGCCAGGATGCTTGTTAATGTACAGAGCAGCCTTGTGCAACTTGTCCTCTGGGTACGTAAAGGCAATCAATGAGGTCTTGTAGCCCAATCGGCGCGTATCAAAGATGCCGCTAATCTGCCGTACTACGTTCTCACGTCGCAATCGGCGAATGCGCTCAATGGTCTCTGCTTCAGTCAGCCCAATCTCATCTGCAATTGCCTGGTACGGTCGCTCTGCCATGGGAAACGCTGTTTGGATGACATTGAGGATTTGCTTGTCCAACAAATCCATGTCTGATGGGTTGTCTTTGGTTGTTGTAGTAACGTTAGACGGCGCTGATTGCTTTGCCATTACGGCTCCTTTCATAGGCATCGGCCATAGCGATCATCAACATGTCCGCTACGGTTTCTACCTGTTGCCACGCTTGGGTTAGTTCTTCTGCTTCTGGAGATGATTTGCGACTTGAAGCCCTGACTGATTCCGTCAATGGTGTTCGGAAAAAAACAAAGGCTTCCATAAGTTCCCGTAGTGTTAGACCCCGCTCTGCCAGTGCCTCCCCATACTCTTCCCCAATAAGCCGAACCTCTTCCATGGCCTGGGGAGATGGACGCTTCTTGGACAGCATCGCCGCCGTTACATCAAGCAACCGGCGACCATATAATCGGAGTCGCCCACGGGTAGCATTATCCATTTCGTCATACCAGGGGAAAGACTCTGCATGCTCTCCATGGAGCAACCGACGAATCCGTCGAGTTGCTCCATCGCTGAAGGCTTGGGCGTTCATTGTATGGCTGGGTTGGGCAGCTTCTGTGCGTTGCAGTGATGCGTAGAGGTCATCACGCAGGAACCGACGATGCCCGCCTGGCGTCCGGAACGCCCTGATGACACCGCCATCCGCCCAACTCCGAAGCGTTGACTCGTTAACGCCCAGTAATCGGCAAGCGGCCCCCAAAGAGACCCATCGCCCTTCTTGGTGTTGTTCTTCAACAGCTTCCATGACACCTACTCCAAAATCTGTGGAAATCTAAAAA
>CAVOCU010000081.1:0-7926 GCA_963694315.1 Dehalococcoidia bacterium
GATGCGGGGTGGGTCATCTGCCCCTCTTCCAGCAGGCGAACAAGGTCGCCCTTGAGGAACGCAACAATGGCCTGATCAAGGTCGTCCGATGCAAGCTCACGGACGCGGCCTATGTGGGGGTAGCGCGAGGCTTTGGAGAGGTCCATCTTGTCGGCCAGGAACACTACCTTAGCTATGGGCCCCATAGTGGCCAGGGCAGTGGTGTGCCAGTAGACGGCTTCCAGGATTTCCTCATCGGTGACAGCCAGATTTTTGCGCAGTCGACCCGCGCCGACGGGGCCGTGGAGGAGCATCGGTTTATCGGCGTCTACGTTGGTGATAGGTATGCCGGTAGCCTGCGCTTCTGCTAGGAGGACGTGTTCGGGCTCCGCTCGGGCGATGTCATGGGCTGCTGCGGCAAAATCGACGCGTATGGTGTCCAGCTTATGCTGCTCGGCTAGCTCCACCGCGAGTTCACGAACGCGCTGGATGTGCTCCAACAACCCTTTGGGAAGTGCGTCCAGGATTGCTTGCAGGTTTGTGGGAAGCTCGTAGGTGGTTGGCATGACGGGTTACCCCTCCCGCTCCAGCACACGACCGCCCACAACGTGCAGGTGCAGGTGGTCGACGCTTTGGCCGGAGTGCGGCCCCTGGTTGACGGACATCCGATAGCCGCTATCGAAGATGCCCTCACCCTTGGCCATCTCCCGTGCCACGGATATGAGGTGTCCTAACGTAGCTTCCATGTCAGGCGATGCGTCCGTTGCGTGGATGTAGTGCTGAACGGGGATAACCAGCAGGTGCACAGGAGCTACTGGGTTGATGTCTCGAATCACGAAGCAGCGGTCGTCACGATGCAGTAGCTCGCTGGGGACCTCCCCGGCAAGAATGCGGCAGAAAATGCACTCTTCCTGTGTCTGGGCCATTAGATGCTCCTGTGGTTGATGAGGTTATTGTAGCAGTTGGGGGAAAGGGCAGACGAACATTACAAAATTACTATTGAACAGTAGCACTCTCGACCCGTGGCAGGGACAGCATCAGAGCTTCCAGCGCCAGCCGAGGGTTGATGTTCATGTCCAGGAGTTCCTGAGTTCGCAGTATCTCTCGGACGGCTGCAAGGAGTGCGCCTTTGGTGGGGCTGTCTCCGTGTGATACAGTGTCATCGTTTTCTTCAGCCGTGGCTTTGGTGACCAAAAGGTCGCGCCACCACTCGGCCCAGAGGTCCAGCGTCTCATGCATCGCCGTGCGTTGCTGGGGCAGAAGGCCTGCAAGCTCCGCTGCGTAGGCGAAACGCTCCTCAAGGCTAGCAGCAACTGTGTTTGTTAGTCGCTCCAACCGACGGTCACGCGTCTCAAGGATAGAGGCGTCCTGCCATGCCTCTGTTGCCCAGCCGATGCACCCATTGCTTAGCTTCGCCAGGTCGCGCGCTTCCTCTTCAGGGACTTCCCACTTGGTCATCAACGCTTCAGCAACCTGCTCCGTCGGCAATGGGTGGAGGTCAATTCGCTGACAGCGCGAGTGAATCGTAGGCAGAATAAGGTCGGGGCTGGCGGTCAGCAGGAGCAGCAACAGGTGTGGCGGAGGCTCTTCCAGCAGCTTCAACAGAGCGTTTGCGGCTTCGTCCGAAAGGTGCTCAGCGCCCTCGATGATGATAACACGGGATCGACCCTCAAAGGGGTTTAGGTGCGCCTGATGGGCTGCATCGCGGATTGCATCAATACCAATGGACTTGCGGCCCTCTTCCTCGGCTACACCCAGGATTTGGAGATCTGCATGGCGTGAGCCCCAGACGTGTAGGCACTGAGGGCACTCTCCGCAGGGTGGTGACGTGCCTTCGCAGTTCACGGCAGCGGCCAAATCCAGGGCCAGAGTGGTCTTGCCGACATGCGGTGGCCCCGTGACCAAGTATGCGTGGGCAAGCCTGTCTGACTCGATGGCATGGTCAAGCAGCCGTACAGCGCCAGTATGTCCAACAACGCGCCACATATCAGCTACCACACATCGGTGCGCATGAGGTCTTCGGCGGTCTCTCGCCGACGGATGATGCGGGAATGGCCGTCCTTCACCAGCACGATGGGTGGCCTGGGGTTCTCGTTGTAGTTGCTGGCCATGGAGGGGCTGTAGGCACCGGCAGCGGGCATCGCAATGAGGTCGCCAGCAACCAATGGCGGCAACGATGCTTCTTCCACCAGGATGTCACCGGACTCGCAGAACTTGCCAGCCACCGTGTAGGTGACCGTGGTGTCCTCGTTCATGCGCGTGGCGGCTACCGCTTCATACTGGGCTTCATACAACGCCGGCCGAATGTTGTCGCCCATGCCGCCGTCCACGGATGCGTAGGTGCGCACGCCGGGTATCTCCTTGATAGCTCCAACGGTGTACAGGGCGACGCCCGCGGGCCCAACTACGGAACGGCCAGGCTCAATGGACATCTTGGGCATTGGCAGGTTGTGGTGCTCACAACCCTTCCTGAGTGCTTCGATGATGGCCTGCGCATACTCGGCTGGCTTTGGTGCGTGCTGGTCTCGCAGGTAGGCGATGGCGAATCCGCCGCCGGGGCTGAACTCTTGAAGCTCAAAGCCCTCTTCTCGATACTGGGCAGCGAAATCGAGGACGACTTCTATCGCCTCGACGTACGGCTCGAACTCGAAGATGGGGGAGCCAAGATGGAAGTGCAGGCCCTTTAGTTCAAGGGATGTGCATTTCAGTGCCCGACGAACAGCCTCTGCCGCCTGGCCGTTGCTGATGTTCAGTCCGAATTTGCTGTCCACAAGCCCTGTGGTGGTCTTGGCGTGGGTATGAGGGTCTATGCCCGGTGTGACCCGCAGCAAGATGGCCTGCTTGACCCCTCGCTCCGATGCCAGCTTCTCTAGCATGTCTAGCTCATGCAGGTTGTCTACCATGATGCGGCCAATGCCGTAGTCCAGGGCGTCTGACAGCTCCTTAGCCGACTTGTTGTTGCCGTGGAAGTAGATGCCTTCAGGTGGGGCGCCTGCGGCACGGGCCACAGCTAGCTCTCCGCCGGATACCACGTCCAACCCCAGGCCTTCTTCCGTCATGATCTGCGCCAGCGCTGGGCCGATGTAGGCCTTGGAGGCGTAGTGCACCTCTGTCTCCGGGTGCAATGTGGTAAATGCTTCTTTGAACTCCCGGCAGCGGGCGCGTAGCGTGTCTTCACACAGGACGTAGAGGGGTGTGCCATACTCCGCCACAAGGTCTACGACGTTGCAGCCGCCAATCTCTAAGCTGCCCGCTGGGGTTACTTTGGTCGTGTCAGGGAATACGTGGACTAGGGCTGCGAAGTCCATTCAAGTTTCCTTTAATTCAAGTGCTGTAACTATCTTACCCCGGCCCGACCACTTTGCGTATTGCGTTACCTCTATCGTAGGCGGGGGCTTCGTAGTGGTGGGTCTTGCCATGTTTTATGTGTGTGGGACGCCAGTGCCACAGGTAACTCAAGAGAAATTGCCACCAGCCCATGTCGTTCTGCTGCACCACGTGGAACAGCTCATGGCCTGTGAGCACCGTCCTGCAGGGCGATCCCTCAGCGTCGGCGTTCTTCGTCAGGTGTACCGTCTTGTTGATAGTGACGGCGTGTTGGCCTGACAGCCCGAATAGCCACCCGAAGAATGAACCTTGAAGGACACGGGCGTTGACCAGGACAGCATCGCTGTACCACTGGCGCAACACCGCTTTCATATCGTCTGGCACAGCTACCTGTTTTGGCATGCCGACCTCCATTTGGCACCTGGCTGCGGCTTTAGTCCCCGCCGGAGGCAATACGGGCTTTAGTCCCCTCGCCGCAGCGACACACGTTGCCCTTCCTAGAGCATCTCCCGAATTTCAGCCATCTCCTCGGAGGACAGCTTCCACTCGGAGGCCTGGGCGTTGGCTGTGACCTGCTCTGGCTTTGTGGCCCCTGCAATGACCGAGGGAATCACGGAGCTTCCCAGCAGCCAGGAGAATGCCAACTCGGCTACGGAATGGCCGCGCTCTCCGGCAAAGCTTTGGAGCTTGCCGAGCAGCGACCAGTTATCGTCGTTGAAGTACTTGTTGCCCATGTTGGGAGAGCCTGCAAAGCGCGTGCCCTCTGGTGCGTCCTGACCCTGGGTGTACTTGCCGGTCAGGAAACCACTGGCCAGGGGGAAGAAGGGAATCAGGCTCATGCCGTACTTCTCAGCGGCGGGTACCAACTCCTTCTCAACATCGCGAACTACCAAGCTGTACTCTGGCTGTACGCAGCAGAAGTTGTAGAGGTTCTGGGACTTGGCCGTCCAGAAGGCTTCCACCATCTGCCACGCGGTGTAGTTGGAGCAGCCTATGTAACGCACCTTGCCGGAGTGAACCAAATCGTCCAGTGCACGCATGGTCTCTTCTATGGGTGTGTCCGCGTCCCAGCGATGCATGTAATAAAGGTCAATGTAATCAGTACCCAGCCGGTTCAGGCTCATTTCCACCTGGGACATGATGTGGTGGCGAGTTGCGCCTTTTTGGTTGGGGCCAGCGGGTGGCCCGCCCATTGCCCCTGCGCCGACCTTGGTGGCGATGATCATCTCGTGTCGGTGCTCTTTGCCCAGCACCTGCCCAATGAACTCCTCTGACTTCCCTGCGCCGTAGGTGTTGGCACAGTCCAGGAAGTTGATGCCCTCTTCCATAGTCTGATGCAGCACCTTCTTGGTGGCCTCAAAGTCTATCCTGCCACCGAAGTTGTTGGTGCCCAAGCCGATGGTTGAAATTTCTAGGCCGGTCTGGCCCAGTCGACGGTATTCCATGAAATCCTCCAGGTGTTTTTTAAGTTCTAGGGCTAGCTCTGGGTTATACCCACTCGCCGAAGCCCATCGCGCAGCCGTTGCCGGCCTCTGTGCGATAGCAAGGAACGTAATCGATAAGATCCATTGTCGTCCCCATGACGGACATAGCACCTGCTAGGGCGATCCAGTTCTTGATCTCGGATGTTCCTGCGCGGAACCGCTCGTCGGGATAGTCCAGCAGCTTCGATGTGTCACCGCTCTTGAGGCCCTCGATGATGGTGTTGTCCAGCTCCTCTTCGATGACAGTGTGGCTGAGGCCGCCGGAGGCCATGATTGCTACCCGCTTGTTGGAGTCCCAGTTTTGGATGGCGTGACCCAGCGCCTGCCCGAACTTGTAGCAGCGGGCTGCCGTGGGGGCGTTGGGCGGGTAGTAGGTGTTGACCATGACAGGCACGCTGGGAATGGCCTTGTTGTCCATAAGCCGGCGGTAGAAGTAGTAGAAAGCGTGGCCGATGTTTCCTTCACTGCGGGACACCGGGAGCTTGTTGGAACGGGCTACGTCAAACTCTGCCTTCACCATGCTCTCAATGAGATGCAGGCCAAGCTCGGCGTCTGTCGGCTGCGTCACGCCGCCTTGGTCAGGGTGGTGGCCGACGACCGGGTCGCCAAAGGAAACGAAGCCACCGGGCTGCCGGGGCTTATCGGTCACGGTCTCACCGTGATAGATGGCAAAGCCGGGCATGTGGTCGTCCTGGAACAGCTCATGTTGGTCATCGCCCAGGATGACGCAAAGGTCTGGAGACACTTTGTTGTAGGTCTCTCCAAGGTGGGCGATGGCCGTCTGGCATGCGTCATAACGTGTGGAGAACGTATCCTCGCCCAATTCCTTATTAAAATTGTCTGAGGCGCGAAGCTCTGCCAAATCACCGAAAGTATAGGTCTTTCCGTTAAACCAGTGCTCGTTCTGCGTGCGAGCACGATCACCGTACTCACGCCACTTCTCTGGGGGCATTTCTAGTTGGGGTGCATGGGATGAAGCCATACCAAGTACAATCTCCGCCATGATGGGTTTCCTCCGTACGAGTTGCGCTTTTCGGAGATTATATACCCCTCGCAAGTCCTCCGTCAGGTATAGTACTCCAGAGGCAAAATAACTAGCTAAAACAGGAGATATGCAATGCGAGCCGCCGTAGTTACAGAGCCAGGAGGCCCTGAGGTATTCAAGGTTGTGGAGCGACCAGACCCGATTCCTGGACCTGACGAAGTGTTGGTCGACGTGAAGGCGTCTGCGCTGAACCGGGCGGACCTGGCGCAGCGACGTGGCAATTATCCGGTTCCAGCAGGCATATCCCAGGACATTCCCGGGCTGGAGATGGCAGGAGTGGTCATCGGTGTGGGCGAGCGCGTGACTTCTGTGAAGGAAGGGGATCGGGTGTTCGGGCTCATCGGTGGCGGAGGCTACGCAACACGTGTGGCAACCCATGAGCGCATGGCCATGCCTATCCCAGATGGCATGAGCTTCCAGGAGGCGGCATCCATCCCGGAGGTGTTCTTCACGGCGTACGATGCCATCTTCACCCACTGCGAGCTTGTGATGGGAGAGAGTGTGCTTATCCATGCTGCGGGAAGCGGCATCGGTATCGCGGCAATTCAGTTGGCAAAGAGCGCCGGTGCCTTCACATACGCCACGGCGAGTTCCGCTGAAAAGCTTTCTCGCGCTGCTGCGATTGGTTTAGACGTGGGCATCAACTACAAGACTGACGACTTTGCAGAGGTTATCAAGGAACGCACAAGCGGCAAGGGTGTCGACGTCGTTCTCGATGTCATCGGTGCACCGTACTGGGAGCGCAATCTAAACTCGATGGCTGTCCGCGGCCGACTAGTGATGGTCGGTTCGATGGGTGGCAGCAAGCTGGAGACCGATCTGCGATTACTCGGCCCCAAGCGACTACGCGTCCACGGCACAGCCCTCCGTAGCAGACCCATCGAAGAGAAGATCGTGCTGACCCAGCAGATAGCCAAGCGTGTTGTGCCGTTGCTGGCGTCCGGCGCAATCAAACCCGTCATCGATAGGGTGTTCTCATTGGACGAGACCGGTGTAGCCCATGCCTACATGGAGGGCAATGCCAACTTCGGCAAGATCGTCCTTAGCATGGAATAGCAAGGGCATCACGCTTTCGCTAATGGAGAATTTCATATCTGTTTACCTTGAGCTTTCCGAAAGAAGGTAGCTGGTCCGTAGGTCAGCCCCAAACACATCTAGACCGATCATGTAAGGGCCTCACTATTAACATAGGTAGTGGGGTTCTATTCTTTTCCCTTCGCCGCAGCGCAGGTGGCAACCTAATTAACTTTGATGTACTTGAAGCCCTCCGCGTGCCCCATGGCATGGGCCGCACCGGTCTGAGCAGCATTGTCCTTAAGGCGCTTTTTCAGCTCTTCAAGCTTCTGCTGGTCACTACCCACCTGGGTCTTATGTTCCATCAAGGCAGTAATCTTCGTATCGATCGTATCGGTGATGTCCACCCAGACACTCGCACCGTCTCCTCCGGCACCCATGTAAATCTGAAGAGTGTTGTGAGGCATTAAGCCCTCTTCAATCAAATCCGGATATACGTGGTAGTCTCGGGCAGATGGGAAGATCGCATCAAGAGCGGCATCCCCTGCTGCTCTATGGTCTGGGTGGTTGATGAACCATTCCCCATACCGGCGCGTGGGGTCCTGGCAGAAAATGACGTCTGGCTTGTGTTTGCGTATTTGCCTCACGATGTCTTTTCGCAACTCAAGGGTATTTTGCAAGACACCATCTTCGTATCGAAGGAACTCAACGTTCTTTGCCCCTACTACGTTTGCGGCGTTCTGCTGCTCTATTTCACGAGTGGCAGCTAATTCTGTGGG
Source organism: Dehalococcoidia bacterium (assembly GCA_963694315.1). Classification (GTDB taxonomy): domain Bacteria; phylum Chloroflexota; class Dehalococcoidia; order Lucifugimonadales; family UBA1127; genus UBA1127. The sequence continues at coordinate 7,629 of CAVOCU010000081.1, forward strand.
CTTGATCTCAGGATCTGATGTCCCCTTATCTCCGCTTGTGCAGAGGACGTAGGTGACCTCTGTTCCTGCTTTAGCCCACTTGGCTAGGGTTCCTGCAGCCATCCACTCGCCGTCGTCCGGGTGGGCGATGATGATCATGGCTCGTTTGGGTGCACTGTCTGATGGTTGATCCATGGGTGTCCTTTCTTTGTTACGCGCCCCTTGCTATGGGCGTAGGACGCTATGTGCAATATGGAATGCCATAGGATAGCAGGATGCGGTGGTGGAGTGGGAGGAAAGGGTTTGTGGTTAGGTGCGA